>JBQTIP010000099.1:0-24640 GCA_052388025.1 Actinomycetota bacterium | reverse complement strand
ATCGTCACGCCCGACCGCGCGCCGTTCCCCGGCGACCCACGTTGGGTCCTGCGACGCAACCTCGAACGCGCCGCGGCGAAGGGCTTCACGTTCTACGTGCATCCGGAGATGGAGTTTTTCCTCTTCCGCTCGGCGAGCAAGCCCGAGCCACTCGACCAGGGCTCGTACTTCGACCTTACGCCGCTCGACTCGGCGCAAGACTTCCGTCGTCAGGCGATCCAGACCCTCGAGCAGATGGGGATCTCCGTCGAGTACTCCCACCACGAGGTGGCGCCGTCCCAGCACGAGATCGACCTCCGCTACACCGACGCGCTCACGATGGCCGACAACGTCATGACGTACCGCCTGACGGTCAAGGAGGTCGCGCAGGAGTTCGGGATCTACGCGACGTTCATGCCGAAGCCGGTGATGGGCGTGAACGGAAGCGGCATGCACACACACCAGTCGTTGTTCGCCGGCGACCGCAACGCGTTCTTCGACGCCGGCGACGAGTACCACCTCTCAAAGACGGCTAAGGCCTACATCGCGGGGATCCTCGAGCACGCTCCCGAGATCACGTTGGTCACGAACCAGTGGGTGAACTCGTACAAGCGCCTGGTGCCGGGCTACGAGGCGCCGGTCTACGTGTGCTGGGCTCGCCGGAACCGCTCGGCGCTCGTTCGAGTGCCGATGTACAAGCCCGGCAAGGAGCAGGCGACGCGGATCGAGTACCGCTCGCCCGACCCCGCGTGCAACCCGTACCTGGCGTTCGCGGCGATGCTCGCGGCGGGGCTCGCCGGCGTGGAGGGCGAATACGAGCTGCCCCCCGAGGCGTCGAACAACATCTACGAGATGACCGAGGGTGAGCGGAGCGCCGCCGGAATCCGGTCGCTGCCCGAGGACCTCATCGAGGCGATCCACGTCGCCGGCGAGTCGAAGGTTCTGAGCGAGGCGCTCGGCGAACACGTCCACGAGTACCTGATCCGCAACAAGCACGAGGAGTGGGACGACTACAAGTCCTACGTCACGCCCTACGAGATGGAACGCTACCTGCCGATCCTCTAGACACGCGCCCCGTGCGAAGGACATAGTTGCCGGGGAGGTCGAACCATGGAAGCAGGCGACCGGGAGCTCACACCGGCGCTCGAGGCTGCTCGGCGGCGCCGGCTCGACTTGCACGACGCGCTCGTGGGCGTAGAGGTCGCGATATCCCGGCCGGCCCCCGGACGCGCCGACGAATGGGCGCTCGACGTCGGCAAGAAGCTCGTGGGGCTGCGGGACGCCTTCGACGAGCACATCCAGGTCACGGAGCGGCCGGGCGGGCTCTACGAGGAGATCATGGAGCGATCGCCGCGCCTCGCCGGGAAGATCAAGCGCCTGCACGAAGAGCACCCGACGATCCGAACGATCATCGTTGAGACGCTGGGAAGGTTCGAGGCGATGGAGGTCGGCGACGCCTGGCCGATCGAGGAGTCGCGGGACGACACCCAACGGCTCCTCGGGAAGATCGTGAAGCATCGCCAGCTCGGCGCCGACCTCGTCTGGGAGGCCTACAACCTGGACATAGGCGGGCCCGAGTAACCGCCGGCCCGGCCCGCGGGCCGCGCTAGTCTTGCTGACGTGGTTCGCATCGCGCTTGGGCAGGTCAACACGACCGTCGGCGATCTGGACGGGAACGTCGAGAAGATGGCCGCGTGGGCGACGCGCGCGACTGAGGCGGGCGCCGACCTCGTCTGCTTCCCCGAGCTCGCGGTCACAGGCTATCCGCCGGAGGACCTCGTCCTGCGGCCGCAGTTCGTGACCGACAACCTCTCGGCCCTGGAGCGGCTTGCGCGCGCCACGTCGACCGGGTGCGCGATCCTCGTGGGTTTCGTCGACCGGACCGAGCGCGGCTTGCACAACGCGGCGGGTCTGCTCCGCGGGGGGGTCGTCGAGGAGCGCTATCACAAGGTGCAACTCCCGAACTTCGGCGTCTTCGACGAGCAGCGGTATTTCGTCCCGGGCGACGCGGCGTGCTCCGTGCGGCTCGGCTCGTCGGCGCTCGGCATCTCCGTGTGTGAGGACGCCTGGCATCCGGACTCTCCCTTCGACGTGTACGCCCGGCAGCGGCCCGACGTGATCTTGAACATCAACGGCTCCCCCTATCACCGGGGAAAGCTCTCCGAGCGGCTTGACATCTGCCGGGACCGGGCACGGCAGACGGGTGCGTGGATCGTCTACGTGAACGCAGTGGGCGGCCAGGACGAGCTGGTCTTCGACGGCGGAAGCATGGTGGTCGGGCCGGACGGCGGGCTCGCGTGGCGCGCCGCAATGTTCGAGGAGGACCTCCTGATCTTCGATGTCGACGACAACCGGCCAATGTCGGGCGAGCGCCCGCCCTGGCCGGAGGGCCCCGAGGAGGTCTACCGCGCGCTGGTTCTCGGCCTCGGCGACTACGTTCGAAAGAACAGCTTCCGTGAGGTCGTGCTCGGACTCTCCGGCGGGATCGACTCCGCACTCACCGCGACGGTCGCCGTGGACGCCCTCGGTGCCGGGGCCGTGCGGGTCCTTGCCATGCCCTCTCCGTATTCCTCGGCGGAGAGCCTGGAGGACGCCCTCGAGGTCGCGCGCCGGCTCGGGATCCGCCTGGACGAGATCCGGATCGACGACGTGTTCAAGGCCTACCTGGCCGCGCTCGAGGAGGCCTTCCGCGACACCCCGGAGAGCATCGCCGAGGAGAACCTCCAGGCGAGGATCCGCGGGAACCTCCTGATGGGGCTCTCGAACAAGTTCGGCTCGCTCGTCCTGGCCACCGGCAATAAGAGCGAGTATGCCGTCGGGTACGCGACGCTGTACGGCGACATGGCGGGCGGTTTCGCGCCGATCAAGGACGTCCCGAAGACGCTCGTCTACGAGCTGGCGCGCTGGCGGAACGGCCGTTCCGACGGGCCGCCCATCCCGGATGCGGTGATCGACAAGGCCCCGTCCGCCGAGCTCCGCCCGGACCAGAAGGATACGGACTCCCTTCCCCCCTACGAGGAGCTCGACCCCATCATTGAGGCCTACGTGGAGGACGATCGCTCACCCGAGGAGATCGTCACCGTGGGCGCCGACGCAGCTCTCGTGGAGCGCGTCGTGGCGATGATCGACCGGGCGGAGTACAAGCGCCGTCAGGCGCCCCCCGGAGTGAAGATCACGCCGAAGGCGTTCGGGCGCGACCGACGTCTGCCGATCACGAACCGCTACCGGACCTCCACCCGCCAGGAGTAGACGCTCACGAGAGCGCCCATGTTACGGTCACAGACACCACCGTCTCTAGCGTCGGCGGGGAGACCGGCGTCTCGCCGGCGAACGCCTCCACGCGGTCGAAAACGGGGCCGGGAGTGAAGCTCGTCTCGCTGATGTGCAGAACCTGGCCGAGGCTCCCTTCCCCGGCCTCGGCGAGCGCCTCCGCCTTCGACCGCGCGTTTGCAACCGCAGCTTGAAGCGCGTCCTCGACGTCCTGGCTCTCGTCCGAGAGCTGGAACGCGATGCCGCTCGCGAGATTGGCCCCCGCGGCCACTGCCTCGTCGATGGTCCGGCCGATCGCGTTCAGGTCGCGGACCGTGACGCTCACCTGGTTCTCGGACGTGTAGGAGTCAACGGCCTGCCCGTTCTCGTCGTAGCTCGGGTAGAGGCTGATGCCGGCCGTCGCGATGTCATCTTGCCGGATGCCGAGATCCAGCAGCGCCTTCATCACTTCCGTCATCTTCGAGGCGTTCTCTTCCATGGCTCGCTGGGCGCTCGTCGCCTGCGTGTGCACGCCCAAGGTGACCACGGCCTCGTCGGGCGCCGAGCGGATCGTGGCGGAGCCGATCACCGTGACCGTCCTTTCCGTGGACCCATCCCCCGGCGTGGGCGATGGCTGAGCGAGCGATGGGAGCGTGAGCGCGGCGGCCAACCCCAGCACGAGCCCGGCGGCCGCCCAGCCGATTCGACCCTTCATGGTCCGCCTCCTCGGTCCGGATGGTCCTTGGACGGCGTCCGAGGGAGCGCGGGTTCCCGCCGCTAGAATCGCGGGCGGGGGCCGGTAGCTCAGCCAGGTTAGAGCAGGGGGCTTTTAACCCTCGTGTCGCGGGTTCGAATCCTGCCCGGCCCACGTCTTTGACAGCTCACGTTCGCATGCCTCGGTTCGTCAAGAACCGGCGGCCCGGAATGCACGGCGGTACTCGGGTGGACCGGCCTGGACGACATCTCCAGGACGGCGCCCGCCCCGCGCCCCGATCTCACGCTCGGCGACTCACCCTGCCGTCACCCGCGAAACGGCGACCGAGTTCGTCACGACGATGGCGGGTAGCGGGCGCCGACGACCGAGACCGTGGCGTCCGAGGCATCTCTGTAGACGGTCACCTGGCCGCCCAAGACCTGGGCCTCCTCGCCGCCGAAGAACTGCTGGTACCGCTCGTAGGTGAATCCCCCGATCTGAAGCCGCTGGACCAGCCGCATGTCACCGGGGACGGTGAAGCCGGCGGCTTCCGTGCCCCAGAGTGCGCGGAACGCCTTTGAGGAACCGGCTCCGGGGGCCGGACTCGCGCTTCCCGCGAGGACGAGGACCACACCGAGAAACGACCAGCAACCGACCGCGCATGAAGGCCCCCTCTTGCGTGAACGTGCGCGGACAGTGACAGCGAACGGTAGGGGCGACCATAGGTCATACGGCCGTTTCACCTGACCGGCTCGCTCGCGCGCCCTCGCTCCGTCCCCGCAGCGCACGTGCGTCCATCCAGGAACAGAGACCGACCGCCTCAGGCGGGTCGGCCAACGATCTGGAACACCTCACCGGAGGCCAGGTCCGTAAGGTACAGCTCTCCCGTCTCGTCCTCGCCGAACGAGCTGATGGCGTGATCGGTCTGCAGCAGCGGCACGGGCGTCTGCCGCCCTCGAACCGAGGCGTCGAGCGCCCAGATCGTGCCCGAGCAGTAGTCGCCGAATAGGTAGGCGCCCACGAGCGCGGGGAAGCGAGGTCCTCGATAGACGAATCCCCCCGTCACCGAGCACCCCTGCCCATGCCCGTACACCGCCACCGGGAGCGTGAGCCCCTCTCGGTCGCACCCGGACTCCGGCTCGTAGCACGCGCGGCCCTCCGTGACGTCCCACCCGAAGTTCAGGCCTCCTCCGGTTCCCGCCCGCACGCGGTCGATCTCCTCGAACCGCGCCTGCCCCACATCGGCGATCCACAGGTCACCGGTCTCCCGGTCGAAGCTGAACCTCCAAGGGTTCCGGAGGCCAAAGGCCCAGATCTCCGACCGCGCGCCCTCGCGGTCGACGAAGGGGTTGTCCGGCGGGATCCCGTAGCGAGCGCCGCCGCCACGTCCATCCACGTCGATCCGCAGGAGTTTGCCCAGCAACGTGTCCAGGCGCTGGCCGTTGTCGAACGGGTCACCGGCGCTCCCGCCGTCGCCGCTGCCGATGTAGAGGTACCCGTCGGGCCCGAAAACGAGGCCGCCCCCATTGTGGTTCGCGAACGGCTGGTCGAACTGAAGCAGGATCTGTTCGGACGCCGGGTCCGCCAGGTTGGGGTCGGTCGCGGAGCGACGGTACTCGGCGACCACGGAGTCGCCGTTCAGGTCCGTGTAATCGACGAAGAACCGGCCGTTCCTGGCGTAGTCGGGATGGAACGCGAGCCCCAGCAGCCCCTGCTCTCCTCTAGCGGTGATCAGATGGGAGACGTCCAGGAACGGCGTGGCGAGGAGCCGGCTGTCCTCGACGATCCGCACCCGGCCGATCTGCTCGACCACGAACAGTCGCCCGCTGCCGTCTGTCGCGTCGGTCACGAGAAGCGGGGCCTCGAGCCCGCCGGTCACCCTCCGGAGATTCAGCTGGACCCCCGCCGGGTCGAAGCCCTCCGGCGGGGTGGTGCCGTCGGGTGTCGGCGTCCCGGCGGTGGGGACGGGTGAGGGCTCGCCCGGCCGGCCCGCCGTCGGCGAGGCGTCCGAGCCGGACCGCTCGCAGGCGGCTGCGGCAACGGCGGCAGCGAGGAGCAGCGCGACGGCCCGTGCCTGTGATCTCCCGATCGGACCTGCCCGCATCCCGGCTCCCTCGTTCGCTGCTTTGAGTCAGACGAGCCTGTGTGGGGTGGCTCGGCCCCGTCTCCGAGGATATCCGGGGCGTCCCGATCGCGCCGGGCCGCTCGGCGAAGCGATGAATCCCTAAGCGAGGTCAAGCCCTTACCTGGACGCGAGTAGCATCGTGGTTGACGCCTCGTCGACTGGTGGAGAGGACGGTGACGTCCTGGAGCGGGCACGTGCCCCTCCAGTCGTAACCCTCCGCCGCGTCAGCACCCGATCCGGGAGGCAATCTAGGACAGAGCCGACCTTAGATGTCGTACCCCGCTGCTACGGTCGGCCGCGAGAGTGGAGACGACGCTGATCGATCCGCGAGGGAACTCGTGGGTCGTGGAGGTGGCGGCCGGTCGCCGAGAGCGGCGGCGTGGCCTGCTCGACCGCGACGGCCTCTCGGCCGGTCACGCGCTGCTGATCAGGCGAGCGCGCTCGATCCATACGTTCGGGATGCGCTTTGCGATCATCGCCGCCTTCCTGGACGAGGACCTTCGAGTCGTCTCCGTGCGGCGACTGCCCCCCGGAAGGATCGCCCTCCCGAGGGTCCGCGCCCGCCACGTCCTGGAGTGCCCGGAGGACTCGGACCTGCGCCCCGGCGATCGGCTGGTCGAGGCGAACACCGGGCACCCTCAGGTCCGGGGGGGCCGGGCCATGAGGGTCCGCGCCGTGCGTGCCGGCGCGGCCGCCGGGGGGAAGGACCGGCGGCGTCTCAGAAGATCGAACGGATGAGCGCCAGGGCGGCGATGGAAGCAACCGCGAGCCCGGCGATCATCACGGTGAACACGAGCGGGGCGAGCCACCTCGTCCGCGCAGGAAGAGCCACTGGCTCTCGCCGCTCGCGGTCGGCCTCCACGAACCCGAGGTACTCAAGCAGCGCTCGCATACATGAGGGATCGGCAGGGTTACGGCACACTTGAGTCGACGGTCAGGAGATGGCGACCGGGCCCGTGGTGCCGGTCACCTCCCACCCGTCGCCCCCGGTGCGCTCCACCACGAGCGTCATCCAGTGACCGCACAGGCCGCCGCAGTACGCGCTCCCACCGACCTCTACGCGGTCGCCGTCGCCGACGATGGGACCGACGGCCAGCAGGCCCGCCCCCTGGATCTTTCCGTCGAAGATCTGCTGGGTGATCCGCTCGGCGTGGGACGTGAACTCCACGGACGGGAGGTCCGAGAGGGCCTCGAGGAGCGCCGCCTGCTCGGCCGCAGTCAGCTCGGTGCAGGCCGCGCCTCGCTCTCCCGCCGGATCGCCGGTGTTCTCACAGACACGTTGGTCGATGAAGACCGGGTCGTACCATCCCTCGGTCTCGAACAGTGATCGGATCGTCGCCTCGTAGATGCCGATCCGGCGCGCGTCCACGGGATCGGAGTCGGGCCCGGACCCCGGTACTCCGTCCTCGTCGATCCCTCCGCAGGATACGGCGACGAGCGCCGACAGCGTGATGGCGGAAATGATCATCCGTCTCATCCCGGGTTCCCCCCTTCGAGCGGTTTGCCCTTAGAGCCGCCGCGCGCCCATCGGGTTCCCGATCCAGGAAGTATGGAGGTCGGGTGGGCGGAGCTATACTTTCGCGGCCGTCCCGGGTCCGGAAGACGGGTGGAGGGCTCGGAGCGGCCCCTGCCCCCATCGTCTAGCGGCCTAGGATTTCGCCCTTTCAAGGCGGCGACACGGGTTCGAATCCCGTTGGGGGCACGCAAATCGAATACGTGCGGGTGTGGAGGAGCCTGGTCGTCCTCACCGCCCTGTCAAGGCGGAGATCGCGGGATCGAAGCCCGTCACCCGCGCAAAGGCCAGGTAGCTCAGTTGGCAGAGCACGCGGCTGAAAACCGCGGTGTCGGCAGTTCGATTCTGCCCCTGGCCACGACCCGCAAGCTGGTTCATCGCCAGGCGGTTGCGGACCTCTATATGCTCTCGCAGACCCACGCCTTCGAGGTTCGTGACATGAGCGTTGACACCTCCGATGTGCCCGACCCCTCGATGGTGCGCGTCATCGCGCCCGACGGATGCGCTGTCGGCGACACGGACGTCGGCCTCAAGGACGAGCAGATGAGGGAGCTGCTCCGCCTGATGATCCTCACGAGGAGGATCGACGAGGAGTGCATGGCTCTACAGCGCCAGGGGGAGCTGACGGTGTACCCGCCGTTCCTGGGACAGGAGGCGGCCCAGGTGGGAAGCGCCTTCGCACTGGAGCCTGAGGACTTCGTGTTCCCCTCGTTCCGCGAGTTCGGCGCCGCGATCGTGCGCGGCGTCGACCCCGTCGAGTACCTCCAGTATCACCGCGGAACGTGGCACGGCGGGCCGTACGACCCGCTCGAGAACCGGTTCGCGCCGATCTGCGTGCCGGTCGCCACCCAGATCGTTCACGCGGTCGGGTGGGCCCTTGGCGCGAAGCTGGACGCCAAGCCCGTCTGCGCGCTCGCGTACTTCGGCGACGGGGCCGCGTCTGAGGGCGACTTCCACGAGGGCACGAACTTCGCGGCGGTCTATCACGCCCCGGTCGTGCTGTTCTGCCAGAACAACGGGTGGGCGATCTCCGTACCGCTCGCGGAGCAGACCGCCGCCCCGATCTGGAAGCGCGCGGAGGGCTACGGTTTCCCGGGCGTCTGCGTCGACGGGAACGACGTCCTGGCGGTCTATCGGGTGACCGCGGAGGCCGCCGAGCGAGCGCGCGCCGGCGGTGGGCCGACCCTCATCGAGGCCATCACCTATCGGATGGGGCCGCATTCGACCGCCGACGACGACACGCGCTATCGCTCCGAGGCGGAAGTGGAAACGTGGCGAGCCCGAGACCCGATCGAGCGCTACCTGCGGTTCCTGCTGGAATCGAAGCTGGCCGACCACGACTTCGTGGCCGAATGCCGGGCCGGGGCGGAGGAACGGGTAACGGAGATCCGAACCGGCATCACCTCGATAGGCGCCCCGCCGGCCGAGGATCTGTTCGCTTGGGTCTTCGAGGAGCGCTCGCCGCAGCTCGATGCGCAACGGGAGGAGATGCTTCGCAACACGGGGAACGCCCATGCCTGAGGTCACGATGGTGGCAGCCCTGAACCGGGCGCTGCGAGACAGCCTGACCCAGGATCCTCGCACGCTCGTGTTCGGCGAGGACGTCGGGGATCTCGGCGGCGTGTTCCGGGTGACCGATGGGTTGCAGCGCGAGTTCGGCCGCGAGCGAGTGTTCAACACGCCGATCGCCGAAGCCGGAATCGCGGGGGCGGCCGTCGGGCTGGCGCTCGCCGGTTGGCGTCCGATCGCCGAGATGCAGTTCGACGGGTTCTCCTACCCGGCGCTCGACCAGGTCATCTCTCACGTCGCCAAGTACCGCTACCGGACCAGGGGGCGGGGCCCGATGCCGATCGTGATCCGCATCCCTTCCTGGGGCGGCATCCGGGGCAAGGAGCATCACGGTGAGAGCCCGGAGACCTACTACACCCACACTGCGGGGCTGAAGGTCGTGGCGCCGTCCGGCGCCCTCGACGCCTACCGACTCCTGATCCGGTCGGTGGCCGATCCCGACCCCGTCATCTTCCTCGAGCCCAAGAGCCGGTACTGGTCGAAGGAGAGCGGCGAGCTCGAGTCGGCCGGACCGGGGATCGGCGAGGCGCGCATCGTGCGCGACGGTAGCGCCTGCGTGATCATCGCGTACGGCGCGATGGTGCACCGGTCGTTGGAGGCGGCGGAACACCTTGCAGCGCAAGGCATCGAGGCAATCGTACTCGACCTCCGCTCGCTCGTGCCGCTGGACGTCCGGGCACTGAGCGACGCGGTCCGCCGTACCGGCCGGGCGATCGTGGTGCACGAGGCGCCGCTCACCCTCGGCATGGGCGCGGAGATCTCGGCCCGCATCATGGAGGAGGCGTTCGACTACCTGGAGGCGCCCGTTCTTCGCGTGACCGGCTACGACACGCCGTATCCACCGGCGTCGCTCGAGCACCACTGGCTTCCGAGCGTCGAACGGATCGTCGACGCGGTGCGCCGGACGGTGGAGTACTGATGGGCGAGCGGGAGTTCGTGCTCCCCGACCTCGGCGAGGGCCTGGAGGAGGCCGAGATCGCGGCGTGGCTCGTGGAGGAGGGCGACCCGGTCGCGCTGAACCAGCCGCTCGTGGAGGTCGAGACCGCAAAGGCCACGGTCGAGATCCCCTCTCCGTTCGCCGGGATGGTCGCGCGACTCCACGCGGCCGCCGGGGACACCGTAAAGGTGGGCGCCCCGCTCGTGACGTTCGACATGGAGGACTCGGAGGGGGGCGGGGGCCGAGCCCCGCTCGCCGGCCCATCGCCAATCCCGCTCCGCTCGGCCCCCGCACCCGCAGCCACGCCGGCAGTCAGGAAGCTCGCGAAGGAACTCGGCGTCGATCTCCCGACTGTCGAGGGCACCGGAACGGGCGGACGCGTAACCCGCGAGGACGTGGAAGCCGCTGCCGAGTCCGTCCCGGGCGAGCGCGACGTCGAGATCGTTCCGGTCGGACTGGTCCGGCGCGCCGTTGCCGACAGCCTGACCCGAGCCGTCCGTGAGATCCCGCACGTAACCACGTTCCGGACGGTGGACTGCTCGCACCTCGAGGCGTTCCGCGCCGAGCTCGGGGTCTCACCACTCCCCGTAGTGATCCGCGCCCTCGCGGGGATCGTGCAGAACCATCCGATGCTGAACGCGTCCTTTCACGCGGCCTCCGGCGCGATCCACATCCACCGCCATTGCCACGTGGGCGTGGCGACCGACACCGACCGAGGCCTCGTCGTGCCGGTCATCCGCGGCGTGGGCGATTTGGGCCTCGCCGGCGTTGCGGCGGAGATCCTCCGGCTCGTCGAGGCCGCGAGGGCATGGACCATCACGCCCGCCGAGATGACGGGCGGCACGATCACGGTGACGAACACGGGGAGCTACGGCTCCGAGTTCGGCACGCCCATCATCAACCCGCCCCAGGGCGCTATCCTCGCGCTCGGCGTCATCGAGCCGCGGGCGCTCGTCGTGGAGGACGTGGTCGTGGCTCGGCCGGCCTGCACGCTCTCGCTCTCGTTCGACCACCGGCTCCTCGACGGCGCGACAGCAGGACGCGCGCTGAGCGAACTGGTCGATCTACTCGAGTCCCGGGCGCGTCTCGAGGCCCTACCGCGGTGAGGATCGTCTCCCTCCTGCCGTCGGCCACGGAGATCGTCTACGCGCTCGGCCTCGGCGACGACCTCGAGGCCGTGACCGACGAATGCGATTTCCCGGCGGGTGCCACCACCAAGCCGGTGGTATCGAGGAGCACGCTCCCACAGGGCCGGCCGCTCGGCGCCCGTGAGATCGACGACGCCGTCCGAGAGAAGATGGGACTGAAGGAGCCCCTGTATCAGCTCGACAAGGCTCTCATCCAGCGGATCCAGCCCGACGTCATACTCACGCAGGACCTCTGCCGCGTCTGCGCGGTACCCAGCGGCCACGTGCAGGAGGCGCTCGAAGAGCTCGGGACCGTCGACGCGCAGGTGCTCTCCCTTGATCCCCACTCGCTCGACCAGATCCTCGAAAGCATCCGGACCGCGGGCAAAGTCCTCGGCCAAAGAAAGCGCGGCGACGAGCTGGCCACGTCGCTCCGCGCCAGGATCGACGCGGTGCGGAAGACGGCGCAGCGCCTCCCGTCGATCCGAGTGTTCGCACTGGAGTGGTCGGACCCGCCTTTCGCCGGCGGGCACTGGGTGCCCGACATGGTCGAGGCCGTGGGCGGGGTGAACCTGCTGGGCGAGAAGGAGCAGCCCTCCCGCGTGGTGACCTGGCGCGAGATCGCGGACGCGACGCCCGAGGTCGTGGTGTTCATGCCGTGCGGCTACTACCTGGAGGAGGCCGAGGAAGAAGCCGCTCGTCTGAACGACAATCCGGAGTTTGCCGCGACGCCGGCCGCGCGTGAGGGCAGCGTCTTCGCGGTCGACGCCACCTCGTTCTTCTCGCGTCCCGGTCCCCGGATCGTCGACGGCCTCGAGATCCTGGCCTGGGCCGTCCACCCGGAAGCCTTCCCCGAGCCCCCCGAGGGCGCGATCGCTCGCGTGGTCGGCTGACCGAACTTCGGTACGCTAGCCCGCGTGAGCCCCCAGAACTCGGTCACCCCCGCCGACATCGGCAGGCGCGTCTCCTTCCAGTTCGAGCTGCCGAACGGCTACGTCGGCGAGGCCGTCGGGGTCCTCGAGGCCTACGACGAGGGCGCGCAGACGTACCTCGTTCGGCGGAAGACCGGTGAGCTTGCGCGTGTACCCGCCCGGGGAGTGCGCTTCGGCAAGGTCGTCCCCACCTGACAGGAGGTCGGTTCCATGGGTCTGCCCGAAGCTTTCATCCGCCGCCGCATGGGATCCGAGGATGCCCATTACGGGGGAAACCTCGTCGCGGGGGCGAAGGTCCTCGAGATCTTCGGCGATCTCATCACGGAGCTCGCGATCAAGCAGGACGGTGACGAGGGGCTGTTCCGCGCCTACGAGTCGATCGAGTTCCTCGCGCCGGTCCACGCCGGCGATTTCGTCGAGGCGAGGGGCCGGATCGTCTCGGTCGGGAACACCTCGCGGAAGTGCGAGTTCGAAGCCTACAAGGTCATAACCACGCGGCCGGACATCTCGGGGTCGGCCGCCGAGGTTCTGGTCGAGCCGGTGTTGGTTTGCAAGGCGACCGGAACGACGGTAGTGACGAAGCAGAACCAGCGGTTCGGTTCCTCGGGAAACTAGTCTGATACAGACTAGATCTAACCGGCGGCCTCGAGCTCGTGGATGATCCCCAGCAGCTCGTCCACGTTGAACGGCTTGGCCACGAACGCGTCGGCGCCGAGCTCGGCCGCCTTGGCGCGGTCTCGAAGGCTGGCCCGCGCCGAGACCACCACCACGCGCGGCCGTTCCTCCTCCGGGACCTCTCGTAGCTCCTCGAGAACGCTCCAGCCGTCCATCCCCGGCATCATGATGTCGAGCAGCATCAGCCGCGGATGGTGCTCCTTCAGCGCGCCCAGGGCGGCCCGTCCGTCGCGGGCCGCGAACGTGCGGTAGCCCTCGGCCTCCAGGCTGAACTGCAGCATCCAGACAACCTGAGGCTCGTCGTCGACGACAAGCACGCTGGTCGAGCCGTTGTTTGCCATCTCGCCGGCACCGCTCCTCGTGGGGGATACCCCCTCACTACCAGTCATCGACCTGCGTAGGCTCGAAGAGGAGTCCCCTGAATCGGTCGGTAGGGTGGTTTTGGGTGGCCCGGTCGCAGTAGTCCGCCCGCCGCGGCTCACTCGGTTCCGCGGATCGCAACCCCGGATCGCGACACGACGCGGCCGATCTCATGGGCGGGCATCTCCGCGTCCTTCGCCCGCGAGAGGACCTCGGCCCTGCTGCCGGCCGGCACCACCAGCACCATCCCGATGCCCATGTTGAAGGTGGAGAACATCTCCCGTGAAGAGAGATCCGCGGTCCGTCGGAGGAGGTCGAAAACGGGAAGCCCCGGCCACGCAGATGCGTCGATCTCCGCGCCCAGCCCGTCCGGAAGCGCCCGGGGAACGTTCTCGTAGAAGCCCCCGCCCGTGATGTGGGCCACAGCCGACACAAGGCCCGCCCTGGCCAGTTCGTGCACCAACGGCGCGTAGATCTTCGTGGGCTCGAGGAGCTCGTCGACCAGCCATCGGGAGAGGCCGTCGGGCGTTGAGGCGAGCCCGTACGCGCCGGAATCCAGGAGGACCCGGCGGACGAGGCTGAACCCGTTCGAGTGCAGCCCGCTCGACGCGAGGCCGAGCAGGAAGTCGCCCTCGACGACCCTGACCGGTCCGAGCAGCGCAGTCTCGCTCACGACGCCGACACAGAAGCCGGCGAGATCGAACTGTTCGGCGGCCATGACGCCCGGGTGCTCGGCCGTCTCGCCGCCGAGGAGCGCGCAGCCGGCCCGCCGGCATCCCTCGGCGACCCCCTCGACGATCGAGGCGACCTCCTCGGGCACGAGGCGACCCACCGCAAGGTAGTCGAGGAAGAGCCACGGCTCCGCACCCACACAGGCGACGTCGTTCGCGCACATGGCGACGAGATCGATGCCGACGGTGTTCAGCCGGTGCGCCGATCGTGCGATCTCGAGCTTCGTGCCGACCCCGTCGGTCACCGCCGCCAGCAGCCGGCCGTCCCCCAGCTTGAAGAGGCCGGCGAAGCCGCCGACGGCCTGGACCACCTCCGCGCGCGTGGCGTCCCTCGCGAGATCGGTGATCAGGGCGACGGCCTTCGCTGCGGCTTCCCGGTCGACCCCGGCGGACCGGTACGCGTCCATCACGAGCGCGCGAAGGGCTGCCGCTCGAGGACGAACTTGCCCGCGTGGTCGGAAGTGGGGATGGGGTAATCGCCGTCGAAGCATGCCCGGCAGAAGTCGCCCTTGGGAGAGCCGGTCGCGGCGACCATGCCTTCGAGGGAGAGGTACCCGAGCGAGTCCGCGCCGATGAACTCGCGAACCTCCTCGACGGACAGGTCCGAGGCAACCAGCTCGGATCTCGAGGACATGTCGATGCCGTAGAAGCACGGCCACTTGATCGGGGGACACGTGATGCGAGCGTGGACCTCGGTCGCGCCGGCCTCTCGAAGGGCCGTGACGATCTGGCGCGTGGTTGTCCCCCTCACGATGGAGTCATCGACGACGACGAGCCGTTTGCCGCGGACGGCGTCCGGGATCGGGTTCAGCTTCAGCTTCACTCCTCGATCGCGCAGCGATTGCGACGGCTGGATGAAGGTCCGTCCGACGTATCGGTTCTTCATGAGGCCCTCGCCGTACGGGATCCCCGAGAGCTCGGCGTACCCCTGCGCCGCCGAGTGGCCGGTGTCGGGCACCGGGATGACGAGGTCGGCGTCCGCGGGAGCCTCCGCCGCCAGCCGCCTGCCGAGGTCCCGACGCACCTCGTGAATGGTCTGGCCGTACAGGCGCGAGTCGGCCCGGGCGAGGTAGACGAACTCGAAGACGCAAAGGGCCGGGCGCGGGCTCTTTGCGAACCTCCCCGAGTGAAGGCCCCGGTCGTCGATCCTGACCAGCTCGCCGGGCTCGACCTCGCGCACGTACGTCGCGCCGACGATGTCGAGGGCGCAGGTCTCGGAGGCAACGCAGAACCCGCCGGGCAGCCTCCCGATCGCTAGCGGGCGAAGGCCGTAGGCATCGCGCGCCGCGTAGACGCTTCGCTCGTCCATCATCAGGAAGCAGAAAGCTCCCCGCAGCGTGGGGAGCACCCCGAGGGCGCCGGCCTCAAGGCCGTCGTCCATCCGGCCCGACAGGAGGGTCGCGACAAGGTCGGAGTCTGTGGTCGCGCCGCCTCTCCGCCCGGCCGGCTCGGCAAGCTCAGCCGTGTTGACGAGGTTCCCGTTGTGGGCGAGCGCGAGCGAATGGGTCCCGTCGGTCTTGAAGGCCGGCTGGGCGTTCTCCCAGGTCGTGGAGCCGGTCGTCGAGTAGCGCGTGTGGCCGATCCCGAGGTCACCCTGAAGGGTCGCGAGCGTCGCCTCGTTGAAGACCTGGGAGACGAGGCCGAGCTCCTTGTAGACGAGGACGTTCCGGCCGTCGGAGACCGCGATGCCCGCCGACTCCTGGCCGCGGTGCTGGAGCGCGAAGAGCCCGAAGTAGGTGAGGCGCGCGACCTCCTCTCCAGGGGCCCACACGCCGAAGAGGCCGCATTCCTCTCTTGGACTTTCCGCGCCCACCGAAGCGGATCGTAACACCGGGCCGCGCTGAATCCCGGGAGCCCTCGCCTCAGCCGGAGAGGAGCTTCGGGATGGCGTCCTCGTAGGCGGCGCGGGCTTCCTCTACCGTCGTCTCGAAGAGCGAATCGAAGACCAGTCGCGGGCCGCCGGTCTCTCCGATCCGGGTGAACGGGACTTCGTGCCGGCCGGCCAGCGACTCGAACGCCTCGGCCTTCTCGGGGGCGACCGAGACCACCGCCCGGGATGCGGACTCCGAGAACAGCGTCACGTACCAGGGCAGGTCGCCGGGCAGCGTGAGCGCGAAGCCGGTGCCCCCGATCGCGGACTCGGCGAGGGCGACGGCGAGCCCGCCGTCCGAGCAGTCGTGGGAGGAAGCGAGAAGGTCTTCCCGGGCGCCCTCGACCAGCAGGAGGTGGAGCGCGCGCTCCCGCTCGAGGTCGAGGGCCGGTGGGCGGCCGGAGACCATCCCCAGCACGACCTCCGCGAACTCCGAGCCGCCGAGCTCCGGGAAGGTCTCGCCGAGGAGGTAGACCAGCAGTCCCGGCCCCGGGAACCCGTGCCGCACGAGCAGCCGGTAATCCTGGATCAACCCGAGCATCCCGACGATCGGCGTCGGCCAGATCGCCGAGTCGCCGGACTCGTTGTAGAAGGACACGTTGCCGCCGGTGACGGGTGTGCCGAACGCCAGGCACGCGTCCGACATCCCGCGGATGGATTCCGAGAACTGCCACATCACCTCGGGGCGTTCCGGGTTCCCGAAGTTCAGGCAGTTGGTGACGGCGAGCGGCGTCGCGCCCATCGCGGCGACGTTGCGGGCTGCCTCGGCCACGGCGTGGGCCGCCCCGAGGTAGGGATCCAGGTGACCGTACCTGCCCTTCCCGTCCGACGAGAGGACGAGCGCCTTCAACGCTCCATCGATCCGGATCACGGCGGCGTCCTCGCCCGGGCCGGCGATCGTGCCTCCTTGCACCAAGGAGTCGTACTGCTCGAACACCCAACGCTTAGACGCGATGTTCGGCGAGGCCAACACGGCGATAACCGAATCGAGGGGTGTCGCCGTGACGGTCGCGAAGGTCGGGTCGTCCTCGAGCAGATCGTCGAGGCCGGGCGTCGGCGCGAGCGGGCGGTCGTACTCCGGTCCCTCGTCGGCGAGCGAGCGGGCCGGCACCTCGGCGACGACCGCACCGACCTCCCGCACGCTGAGCCCGCCGCCGGGAACCAGGCGCCCTACGACGGCCGGCGCCAGCCCCCACCGCTCGCAGACGGCACGGACCTCATCGAGCCGGTCGGGGCGGACGATCGCGAGCATCCGCTCCTGGGACTCCGATGTCAGGATCTCGAAGGCCTCGAGACCCGGCTGGCGGAGCGGCACCGCATCCAGATCCAGCTCGGCGCCCATACGGGCCCGCGCCGCGGACTCCGAGACGGCGCAGGTGAGGCCGGCTCCGCCGAGGTCCTGCAGGCCCTCGAGGAGATCGGCGTCCGCCAGCTCGAGACAGGCCTCGATCAGCAGCTTCTCGGCGAACGGGTCGCCGATCTGCACGCTCGGGCGGCTCTCGCCGGCGTCCTCTCCCAGGGTGCGCGAAGCCAGGACCGACACGCCTCCGATCCCGTCGCGTCCCGTGGCCGCGCCGATGAGCACCAGGAGACTCCCCTCGGTCACGGGCCGCGCGGCGGTCAGCAGCCGGTCGGCTCGAGCCAGGCCGACGCACATCACGTTCACGGTGGGGTTCGCCGAGTGAGGCTCGGCGAACGCCACCTCGCCGCCCACGGTCGGCACTCCGATCGAGTTGCCGTACCGGCCGATCCCGGCCACGACGCCGGAGAGCAGGAACCGGTTCCGTTCCTTGGAGAGCGGGCCGAACCGAAGAGGGTCGAGCAGTGCGATCGGCCGCGCGCCCATCGCCAGGATGTCGCGAACGATCCCCCCGACCCCGGTGGCCGCGCCCTGGAACGGCTCGACCGCCGAGGGGTGCGAGTGGCTCTCCATCTTGAGGACCACGGCCAGGCCGTCGCCGACGTCCACCGCACCCGCGTCCTCTCCGGGGCCGACCAGCACTGCCGGGCCCTCCGTGGGCAGCCGCCGCAGGTGGATCTTGCTCGACTTGTAGGAGCAGTGCTCGGACCACATGGCCGCGTACATCGCGAGCTCCGTGGGGTTCGCGTCGCGCCCGAGCGTCGCCCGGATCGACTCCAGCTCGTCGTCGGTCAGCCCGAGGGCCCGATGCCGCGACTGATCCACGAGCGCCTCGCCCAGCGCCTCAGACTCCGGCGAGCACGTGGGACAGGAGCGAGGCGAACAGCGGCTGCCCACCGGTCGGCCCGACGTCGGGATCGACGGCGTGCTCGGGATGCGGCATCAGCCCGACGATGTTCCCTCGCTCGTTCCGGACCCCGGCGATGGCCCCGAGGCTGCCGTTCACGTTGTGCTCGTCGTCGATCGCGCCGTCGGGCGCGCAGTACCGGAAGACGACGAGCCCCTCCCCCTCGATGCGTGCGAGCGATGGCCCGTCGGCGACGAACTGCCCCTCGCCGTGCTTCACGGGGATCTGGAGCACCTCGCCGGCCACCAGGCTCGCCGTGAGGGGCGTGAGCGACGTCTCCACCCGGACGTTCACGACCCGGCAGACGAAGCGGAGGGAGCGGTTGCGGATCAGCGCGCCCGGGAGCAGGCCGGCCTCGCAAAGGATCTGGAACCCGTTGCAGACGCCGACGACCGGCGCGCCGCGGTCGGCGAAGTCCCGGACCTCCCGCAGCACCGGCGCGAACCCGGCGATGGCGCCGGTCCGCAGGTAGTCGCCGTAGGAGAACCCGCCGGGAAGGATCACGGCGTCGACCCCTTTGAGGTCCGGGTCGGCGTGCCAGAGCGGGACCCCCTCGCCCCCCATCAGCTCGATCGCCCGCAGCGCGTCGCGGTCGTCGTTCGAGCCCGGGAACGTGATGACGCCGACCCGCGGCGTCCGGGTCACCGGCCGGCCTCCTCGACCGCGAGGATGCGGAAGTCCTCGATCACGGGGTTCGAGAGCAGCCGGCGGGCCATCTCCTCCACCTGCTCGCGGGCCGACTCGACGCTCTCGGCGTCCACCGTGAGCCGGATGTGCTTCCCGACCTTCACCTCCGAGACGTTGGTCCACCCCATCGTCGGCAGCGAGCCCTCGACCGCCTTCCCCTGTGGGTCCAGCAGCTCCTCTTTCAACGACACGATCACCTCGAAGCGGAGCTTCACCCTGCCGCCCCGATCCGCGCCAGATAGGCGCCGAACGGCTCGCCGGTAAGCCGCTCGTAGGCCTCGCGGTACCGGGCCGCCGTGTG
Source organism: Actinomycetota bacterium (assembly GCA_052388025.1). Classification (GTDB taxonomy): domain Bacteria; phylum Actinomycetota; class UBA4738; order UBA4738; family HRBIN12; genus JBQTIP01. The sequence goes on along the minus strand of JBQTIP010000099.1, from coordinate 5,624 downwards.
CTCCACGACGTCGGCCGGCAGCTCGGGCGGCGGCGGCTCGTGATCCCAGCCGCTCTCATCGAGCCAGTCGCGCACGTACTGCTTGTCGAACGAGGGCTGAGGGCCGCCCGGCTCGTACCGGTCGGCCGGCCAGAAACGCGAGGAATCCGGCGTGAGCGCCTCGTCGACGATGATCAGCTCCCCATCGCAGAAGCCGAACTCGAACTTCGTGTCGGCCAGGATGATGCCGCGACCCAGAGCGAGGGCCGCCGCGTGCTCGTAGATCGTGAGCGTCAGCTCCTTCAGCCGCTCGGCCAGGCCCCGGCCCACCAGGTCGGCCGCCTCCTCGGGCGCTAGCGGCAGGTCGTGTCCTTCGGTGGCCTTCGTCGTCGGGGTGAAGATGGGCTCGGGGAGCCGGTCCGACTCCACGAGCCCGCTCGGAAGCGGCACGCCGCAGACGGCGCCCTCCTCCCGGTACAGCTGCCAGCCGGATCCCGAGAGATAGCCGCGAGCGACGCACTCCATCGGGACTACCTCCGCCCGCTTCACGAGCATCGCCCGGCCGGCGAGCCGCTCGTCGCCGGTGAACGGCGCGGGGAACTCGCGGACATCGACGGTGAGCACGTGATTGGCCACGATGCCGGCCGTCTTCTCGAACCAGAAGAGGGAAAGGCCCGAGAGCACCCGCCCCTTGTCCGGGATCGGCGTGGGCAGGACGACGTCGAACGCGGAGATCCGGTCGCTCGCGACCATGAGGAGCCCGTCCCCCGCCTCGTAGATGTCTCGGACCTTGCCCCGCGCGTGCAGCTCGCCGGCGACGGTCATACGTCCTCGCTCACCGGGAGCTTGGCGAGGCGATCGAACAGCACGTCCAGGTTCGCCAGGAAGCGCCCCGGATCGAACAGTGCCGCGAGGTGGTCGGCCGGAAGTCGCGCGGCCACCTCGGGATCGAGCTCGAGCTCGGCCCGAAACTCCTTCCCCTCGTCCCAGGCGGCCGCGGCCGCGCGCTGGACGATCCCGTACGCTTCGTCGCGCGCCAGGCCCGCCTCCACCAGCGCGAGCAGCACCGACTGCGAGTACGCGAGCCCTCCGCCCGCCTCGAGATTCGCCCGCATGCGTTCCGGGTATACCCGGAGCCCGTCGAGCACCTCGGTGAGCTCCGCGAGCATGAAGTCGAGCGCGATCGTCGAGTCGGGCAGGATGACCCGCTCGGCCGAGGAGTGCGAGATGTCCCGCTCGTGCCAGAGCGGGATGTTCTCCAGCGCCGCCTGCAGGTTCCCCCGGACGACTCGCGCAAGGCCGCTGATGCGTTCGCACAGTACGGGGTTTCGCTTGTGCGGCATCGCCGAGGACCCCTTCTGCCCTTCGGTGAACGGCTCCTGAACCTCGCGGACCTCGGTGCGGGCGAGGTGGCGGATCTCGGTGGCGAACAGGTCGAGCGAGGAGGCCGTGATCGCGATGGCGGTCATGAGCTCAGCGTGCCGGTCCCGCGAGACGACCTGGCTGGTCGCCTCGGCGGGCCGGAGGCCGAGCTCGCCGCAAACGTACTCCTCGACGCGCGGGTCAACCTCCGCGTAGGTGCCGACGACACCCGAGATCATCCCCACCGAGACGCACTCGCGCGCCCGCCGGAGCCGCTCGCGGTCGCGGTCCAGCTCGAACGCCCAGAGGGCGAGCTTGTGCCCGAAGCTGGTCGGCTCCGCGTGCACACCGTGGGTTCGGCCGATCATGACGGTGTCGCGGTGTTCCAGCGCCGAACGCTTGGCGACGGCGAGGACCCGTTCGATCCGCGCGAGGAGGAGATCGGCAGCCGCGCGCAGTTGAAGGGCAAGACCCGTGTCGAGCACGTCGGATGACGTCAGGCCGAAGTGGATCCAGCGTCCGGCCGGACCGATCGACTCGCCAACGCACTGCACGAACGCGGCCACGTCGTGCCGGGTCACGGCCTCCAGCTCGCGGACCCGCTCCAAGGTGAACGAAGCCCGCTCGCGGATCACATGCGCGTCCTCCGGGGGAATCTTGCCGATGCGCGCCCAGGCCTCGACGGCCAGCAGCTCGATCCGGAGCCACCCCTCGAGCCGAGCTTGATCCGACCACACCGCCGCCATCTCGGGCAGGGTGTAGCGAGGGATCACAGCTTCAGTCCCTCGGCCAGGTCGTCCTTGAACCGCCAGAGGCGCGCCTGGATCTCCGGGTCGCCGACTCCGGCGATCTCGGCCGCCAGGATGCCGGCGTTCACTCCGGCATCGACCCCGACGGTCGCCACCGGTACGCCGCTCGGCATCTGGGCCGTGATGGAGAGCGCCTCGGGGCCTCCCATCTGGTCCGAGGCGATCGGCACGCCGATGACCGGGATCACGGATCTCGCGGCGACCGCGGAAGCGAGGTGACCGGAGATGCCGGTGCTGCAGATGACGACCTTCAGGCCGCGGTCGAAGGCGGTCCGCGCGTACTCGTCGACGAGGTCGGGGTTGCGCGCGGCCGACATCACGCTGATCTCGTGCGGGATGTCGAGCTTCTCGAGGATCGCGCCGGCCTGCTGCATGACGGCAAGCTCGGACGGCGACGCGGCCAGGACGCCGACGAGCGGCGTTCGCTCCGCCATCAGGCTCCCCCCGCCACGCGCTCCGCGATGTCTTTCCTGTAGTGCATGCCCTCGAACGAGATCCGGGAACAGGCCTCGTAGGCTCGGGCCCCCGCCGCGGTCGTCGTCGCCCCGAGGCCGCTCACCGAGAGGACCCTTCCCCCGGACGTGACCACTCTACCCTGTCGCTCGTCCGTGCCCGCGTGGAAGATGATCACGTCCTCCACCTCGGCCGCTGCCTCCAGCCCGGCGATCTCCACACCGGTCCGGTAGTCGCCGGGGTATCCGCCGGAGGCCATGACGACCGTGACGCAGGTCTCCTGCAACCAGTGCGTCTTGTAGTTCGAGAGGTTCCCCTCCACGCAAGCGAGCAGGAGCTCACCGAGATCCGAGCGCAGCCGCGGTACGACGACCTGGGTCTCGGGGTCGCCGAACCGGCAGTTGAACTCCAGGAGCTTCGGTCCCTCCACCGTGAGCATCAGCCCGGCGTAGAGCACACCCTGGTACCGCACGCCCTCGGAGTCCATGGCTCGAACAGCGCGGACGAGGACCTCGTCCCAGATCCGGGACACGGTCGCCTCGTCGACGAACGGAACCGGGCAGCAGGCGCCCATGCCGCCGGTGTTCGGGCCGGTGTCCCCATCCCCAACGCGTTTGAAGTCCTGGGCCATCACCAAGGGCAGCACGTCGCGCCCGTCGGTCAGCGCGAACGCCGAGACCTCACGGCCGGAGAGGAACTCCTCGATGAGCACCCGCGAGCCGGCGTCGCCGAAGGCGCGCTCGACGAGGCTCGTCTCGAGAGCCGCGACGGCCGCCTTCCGGTCCTCGGCGACCGTCACACCCTTGCCCGCCGCGAGGCCGTCCGCCTTGACGACGTACGGAGGGCCGAAAGCATCCAGATACTCCACCGCCGGGTCGAGCTCGGTGAACGTCCGGGAGCGCGCCGCCGGGATCCCGTAGCGCTCGCAGAGCTCCTTCGCCCAGGCCTTCGATCCCTCGATCCGGGCGGCCGCCCGCGATGGGCCGAACACGCGCTGCCCGTGCGAGGCCAGCTCGTCTGCCAGCCCGGCCACGAGCGGCGTCTCGGGCCCGACCACGGTCAGATCGACACCCTCCCGCTCGACGAAGCTGGCGATGGCTTTCACATCGTCGGCCGGGATGGGCACGCACGTTGCCTCACGCGCGATGCCGGCGTTGCCGGGGGCGGCGAAGAGGCGATCGACGGTGAGGTTCTGGGCCAGCTTCCAGACGAGGGCGTGCTCCCGGCCGCCGCCTCCGACGACGAGGACCCTCATGCGAGAGGAAGGCTCTGCTCGCGCGAGGGACCCACCGAGACGACGCTCACCGGGACGCCCGCGAGATCCTGGAGCCGGTCCACATACTTGCGGGCGGCCTCCGGAAGAGCCTCGAACGAGGTCGCCGCATCCAGCTCCTCGTCCCAGCCCTCGAGCTCCTCGTAGACGGGCTCCGCCCGGTGGAAGAGCGACTGATGGGGCGGGAAGTCCTCGAACGTCTCGCCGCCCGCCCGGTACGCCGTGCAGACCCTGAGCGTCCGAAGGCCCGAGAGCACATCGAGCTTAGTGAGGAACAGCTCGGTCAGTCCGTTCAGCCGGGCCGCGTAGCGGACAAGCACCGCGTCGAACCATCCGCACCGGCGCTTGCGGCCGGTCGTGGTCCCGAACTCCTGCCCTCTCTCGCCGAGCAGCTCGCCCTCGGGACCCGGATCCTCTGTTGGAAACGGCCCCGCGCCCACGCGCGTGACATACGCCTTCGTGATCCCGATGACCCGCTCGACCTCCCTCGGCCCGATCCCCGCGGAGGCGAGCGCGTAGCCGGCCACCGGGTTCGAGGACGTCACGAACGGGTAGGTCCCGTGGTCGAGGTCGAGGAGCGTGCCCTGCGCGCCCTCGAGCAGCACGTACTTGCCCTGGCGGAGGCCCTCATACAGGAGCATCGACGTGTCCGCAACGATGGGCTCGAGCCTCTCCGCGTATCCCATGTACTCCTCGACGACGCGGTCGGCCTCGAGCGGCAGGCGCCCGTACACCTTGGTGAGGATCTGGTTCTTCTCCTTCAGGGCCACGTCGAGCTTCTCCCGGAAGATCTTCTCGTCGAACAGGTCCTGAACCCGCAGCCCGATGCGCGCGGCCTTGTCGCTGTAGGCGGGGCCGATGCCGCGCTTGGTGGTCCCGAGGGCGTTCCTGCCGAGGAACCGCTCGGTAGCGCGCTCCAGCTCGAGGTGGTAGGGCATGATCAGGTGCGCGTTGCCGGAGATCACCAGGCGCGACGCGTCCACGCCGAGGGATGCCAGCTCGTCCATCTCCTCGAGCAGCACGCGCGGGTCGATCACGACTCCGTCTGCGATCACCGATGTGATGTGGTCGTACAGGATCCCCGAGGGGATCAGGTGCAGCTTGAGCAGGTGCCCCTCGGCGATGACCGTGTGCCCGGCGTTGTTCCCACCCTGGTAACGGACGACGAAGTCCATCCGGTCGGCCAGGTAGTCGGTCGCCTTGCCCTTGCCCTCGTCCCCCCACTGGGTCCCGAGCACGATCGCTGCCGGCATGACGGCCTCAGTCTACGAGCCCCACCCGGCCCCTTCGAGGGCCCGCTGACGAACGACGGATTGAGCCGAACGTAGAAAAACGGCCGACGAGGCTAGTCTGTTCTCAGGCCCGCTTGGCGTACTGCTCCATGCCAGTGAAGTCGAGAGCTACGGCGGGCACGTCACCAACCACCCAACCGTCATGCCCGGGAGGAATCACGAAGGCGTCTCCGGGGCCGAGGTCGAACTCGGTACCGTCATCCATCACGATGTGCTGTCGCCCCGAGATGAGGTATCCGGTGTGTGAGGACTGGCACGATTCAGTGCCTGCGATTGGCTTGACGTGCTCTGACCACTTCCAGCCGGGCTCAAAGACAGCCCGCCCCACCGTTACCCCGCCGAGCTTGACGACGTCGGCCTTTCCCTTGTCAACGAAGGTCCGCGTCTCGTCCGGAGAATCAAGGTTCTTAACTTCCGGCTTCGCCATCCCATCCTCCTTCAGTCGAAACCGCGAGG
>JBQTIP010000098.1:0-4135 GCA_052388025.1 Actinomycetota bacterium | reverse complement strand
ACGCAGGCGAGCTGGACCGCCCCGCCGGACATCATGGTCTGCCGGGAGGCGGAGCTCGATCCGGCCGAGCCTATGTTGGTGTCGGGGGGGAGCAGGATGGCGTTCTCGACGCCGAGCTCGGTGCGGGCGACCTGGCACAAGACGGTGTGCACCCCCTGGCCGACCTCGGCCGCGGCGTTGTGGACCTCGGCCAGAGGCCCGCCCGGCCCGGCCGAGAGCCTCACCCGAGCGGCCGAGGAGTCGTCGAAGCCCTCGCTGTAGGCGATGTTCTTGTAACCCACGGCGAACCCGACACCCAGCTTGAGGCCCTCCCCGTGTCCGACGTTCTGGGCTCCCCCGGGGACCGTGATCGGGTCCCTCTCGCCCGGCCCGGTGGGCTCCTCCTCCGGCATTGGGATCGCGGCGCATCGCTCGATGACCTCCCGGACCGGCGCCGCTCCCTTGATTACCTGCTCGGTGGGAAGGACCGAGCCGGTCGAAAGGGCGTTCCTCAGGCGAATCTCCACCGGGTCCATGCCCAGGGCGCTCGCGAGCTTGTCCATCTGGGCCTCGTAGGCGAAGCAGACCTGGACGGCCCCGAACCCCCGCATGGCTCCACAGGGCGGGTTGTTCGTGTAGACCCCCGTCCCCTCGATGAGGGCGTTGGGCACCTCGTAGGGTCCGCACGCGAACGTGGAGGCGTTCCCGATGACTGCCGAAGACGACGAAGCGTACGCGCCCCCGTCGACGAGCAACCTAGCGCGCACGTTGACAAGCCTGCCGTCCCGGGTCGCGCCGTGACGCATCCAGATGCGCGAGGGGTGACGGTGCACGTGCCCCAGGAACGACTCTGCCCGCCCGTAGGACATCTTCACCGGGCGGCCGGTGTGCAGGGCCAGCATGCCGGCGTGGATCTGCATGCTGACGTCCTCGCGGGCGCCGAAGGCCCCGCCCACCCCGGCCAGGTACAGGCGGACCTTCTCCAGCGGAAGCCCCAGGCAGGGGGCCATCTGCTGCCGGTCGACGTGCAGCCACTGCGTGGCAACGTAGACGTCGACCCCTCCGTCCTCCGCGGGGATCGCCAGGCCTGCCTCGGGCCCCAGGGGCGCCTGATCCTGCATCCCGGTCTCGTAGTAGCCCTCCACCCAGACTTCGGCCTCGGCCTTGGGGTCACCGTGAACTATGCGGACGTGGCGGAGAACGTTGCCGAACTCCATGACCTTCGGGGCGTCGGGGAGGAGAGCCTGCTCCATGTCCGTGACCGCCGGGAGAACCTCGTAGTCGACCACGATCTTCTCGGCGGCCCGCCTGGCCGGCTCGGGATGCTCGGCTGCGACGACGGCGACCGGCTCCCCCACGTACCGTACGCGGTCCGAGGCCAAGACGGGCTGGTCGGCGAACTCGAGGCCGAACGTCTTCTTGCCCGGCACGTCATCGGCGGTGAGGACCGCGTGGACCCCCGCGCCCCCCACCGCCCCCGAGATGTCGATGGAACGGATGCGGGCATGAGGATGCGGGCTCCGCAGCGTGTCGCCCCAAAGCATGCCCTCCGCCCAGAGGTCGCTTCCGTAGGCGAACGAGCCCTTGGTCTTGGGGATGCCGTCGATCCGACGAACGTCGTCCCCGACGCCTCCCCGGATGTGCTCCCGAACGCGCGTGCTCACCGCTTCCACCCCTCAGCTCGACGCTATGCGCCGGGCGACGCGGTGTCCGGCGGCCGCAATGGCTTCCTCATCCGCGTTCACCAGACGGCCGTCGCGGACCACCGGCCTGCCTTCCACGAGGAGATGACGAACGCGGCGAGGAGAGCAAAGGAGCACCGCAGCCACGGGGTCGGCCTCGGCTCCTGCGAACTCCAGCCCATCGATCCCCACGAGGGCGATATCGGCTCGCTTGCCGGCCTCCAGCGAGCCGATCTCGTCCCGTCCAAGGCAGCGAGCACCACCTCGGGTGGCCACCCGCAGGGCGTCGCGGATGCTCATCGCGGCCGGTCCCCCGACCCCCCGAGCCGACAGCAGCCCCTGGCGTGCCTCGGCCAGCATATTGCCGGCGTCGTTCGAGGCCGACCCATCGACGCCGAGGCCGACCGTCGCGCCCGCGTCCAGGAGCGCCCGGGCGGGTGCGATGCCCGACCCGAGGCGCATGTTCGAGGTGGGGCACCACGCCACGCCGGATCCCGTCTCCGCGATCCGGCGGACGTCCTTATCGTCAAGGTGCACGCAGTGGGCCAGCCACACGTCCGGTCCGAGCCAGCCCTGGTCTTCGAGCAGCTCCACGGGGCGCTTACCGAACGTCTCCAGGCAATACGCCTCCTCGTCGAGTGTCTCCTCGATGTGGGTGTGCAGGCGCACGCCGAGGCGCCGGGCCAGCCCCGCGGACTCCCGCATCAGTCGGTCAGTGGCCGAGAAGGGCGTACACGGAGCCACGGCGATCCGCAGCATGGCGCCGGGCGCCGGGTCGTGGAACCGCCGGATCGCATCCTCGGTCTCGGCGAGGACCGTGTCCGTGTCCTCGACGACCGAGTCGGGCGGCAGCCCGCCGGCCGATCGCCCCAGGTCCATCGAGCCCCGGCAGGGGTGGAACCTGAGGCCGATCTCACGAGCCGCCTCGATCTCCGCCTCCAGAAGGCCGGCCGCGCCCGCCGGGAAGACGTAGTGGTGGTCCGTGGTCGTCGAGCAACCGGAGAGGGCGAGCTCGGCCAGGCCCACCCCGGCCGCGGCCCGCTCCCATTCGGCGTCCAGGCCCTCCCATACCGGATAGAGCTCCGTGAGCCATCCGAACAGGCCCTGGTCCTGCGCCCGGGCCCGGGTCATCGTCTGGTACAGGTGGTGGTGCGTGTTGACCATCCCGGGGATGGCCACCGTGCCCCGGCCGTCCACCCTCCCGGCACCCTCGGCGTCGGGCGGTGCTCCGGAGCCGACCCACGCGATGACGCCGCCGTCGATGAGGATCGAGCCGCCGGGGATCTCCGTCCCCTTGTCGTCCATCGTGACTAACACCTCACAGAACTCGATCAGGACCTTCGCCACGTCAGTGCGCTCCTTCCCGCATCCGATCCGCGGCCAGCCGGACCGCGTCCAGGATCTTCGCGTAGCCCGTGCACCGGCACAGGTTGCCCGACAGGGCTTCCCGAACCACCGCCTCAGCCGGGTTCGGGTCGCCTTGCAGGAGATCGGTGACGGCTACGATCAGGCCGGGTGTGCAAAACCCGCACTGCACGGCGCCCGCCTCGACGAACGCCTCCTGGACGGGATGGAGCCTGTCGTCCGTCGCCAGGCCCTCCACCGTACGGACGTCGTGCTCGTGTGCCTGGGCTGCGAGGACCAGGCAGGAGCACACGAGCTCCCCGTCGAGCCACACGGTGCAGGAGCCGCACTCCCCCTGTTCGCACGCGTTCTTCGAGCCGGGGAGCTCCAGGTGCTCCCGGAGCATGTAGAGGAGGCTGGAGCCGGGCCAGACGTCGGCCTCCCGCCAATCACCGTTGACGTTCGCTCGGATCAGCAACTACATCCCTCCGGTCTCGATCACCTCGAGGACCCCGATCGTTCCCTCCGCGCCTCGACCGCCCAGCCCAGAGCCCGGCGGGCCAGCACCGCGCAGGCGTGCCGACGGTAGGCGGCCGTTCCGCGGACGTCGTCGATGGGCCTCGCAGCCGCGGCGACATGCTCCGCGAACTCCTCCACGGCATCGGCCGACGGGACGGCGGCCGGGTCGTCCCACGTGCCGGCCCGAGACAGCGTCTCCGCCGCGAAGGCTTCCGCCTCAGGCGCTCGCAGGATGGTTGGCCCCACTGACCCCAGGGCCACGCGTAGCCCCCGGGCATCCTCGTCCATCACCAGGCACAGGCCGGCCACCGAGATCACCATGGCGTTCCGGGTGCCGATCTTCGAGAAGGATCCGGGGCCCCTCACGGGCCGCCACCTGGCGCCGACGATGAGCTCGTCGGGCTCGAGGGCCGTCTCCTTCACGCCGATGTGGAACTCGTTCCAGGGCAGGACCCGCGTGCGGCCGGCGCTCGCCAGGACGATCTCAGCGTCGTACGCGGCGAGGACGGGGAGGGCGTCGCCGGCGGGCGACGCGGTACCGAGGTTCCCTCCCACCGTCCCCCGGTTGCGGATCTGCGGCGAGCCCACCGTGCGAGAAGCCTGCACCAACG
>JBQTIP010000097.1:0-3538 GCA_052388025.1 Actinomycetota bacterium | reverse complement strand
CTCGACGATCTGAACGACCGGCTCGAGCGCAGGCGCGAAGAGCTGGCCAGTCAGCGTCAATTCGCGCTGGCGGACGTCACTCACCTGGGCAGCGCCTGGGTGCTTCCCCACCCGGAGCGTGACGCGGCTCTTCGTCACATGGTGAGCGATCCCGAGGTCGAGAGGATCGCGGTCGACGTGGCTATCCGTTACGAGCGCGATCATGGACGCGACCCTGTGAGTGTGGAGGCGGAGAATCGTGGCTTCGACGTACTTTCGCGGGCCCCGGAGACGGGCCTCGTCAGGTTCATCGAGGTGAAGGGCCGATCGGGGACCGACCCCATCGCGCTCACCTCGAACGAGTACCGCACGGCCGAACGCCTGCGCGAGGACTACTGGCTGTACGCGGTGTTCGACTGCGGAAGCGAACCCCGGCTGCTGGCCGTGCGGGACCCGGCCCGGCTCCAGTGGCAGGCCGTCGTCCGGGTCGAGCACTACCAGGTCGATCCGGCCGCGATAAGTGAAGCCTCGTCAGAGGAGTAAGAAGGGGTCCTCACACTACGAATGGGCAGCGTCTACGTAGTCGTCTACGTCGTGGCCAAGGCAGACGACCTGGTCGAGGCGCGATATCCCACTCAGGTGACCACTGAGTTCGCGAAGGCGATTCAACGTCGGGGCTGGCCGTATGACGTCGGTGACGACCCGTCGTTCTTCTGCGCCAGGCGATTCTCGGGCGAAGGTGGGGCCATCACCTGGGGAATCTGCCGACAGGACATTCGAGGAGGACTCGCACCGGGTGACACTGTCGTCTTCCTGGGCTACCGAAGGCACAAGGATGGCACGGTCGACTACCGCTTCTGCGGCTACGCGACCGTCGCCGAGAAGATCACGCAGGCGGACATCTGGGAGCAGCCCTCCCGCTCCGTCTATCGCCGATACCTCAACCTCCTCATCTCGCCGTCGAGGGACGGGGGCTTCGCACACCGTGAAAGCCATCCCGGCCGTCCGCACCCGGACTGGCTGTGGCGTCTCACCTGCTCGAAGGGACACTCCTGGCGCGCCACGCACTTCGCGGACTTCGAGGACCCGGAGTGCAGGATGAGATTCAGCCCCGGCTCGGACCGTGCCGCCAACGGTGAACCGATCGAGCCTTGCACGAACTACGTGATCTTCTCGAAGGATTCTCCCGATACCTTCGTTGCTGCTGACCCTCCAGTGGTGGCCTACTACGACCCGGCGTGGGGACCTGCACGGCCCGAGCGATGGCTCGACAGTGCAGTTGCGCGGGCCGTGTGGAGCGCGACGCTGGGGCAGCGACCGGGACGCAGCCTCAGGCTGGTTGCGAACGACCCCAGCCGCAAGCGAGTGCAGCAGCGGCATCGCCACATCCGGATCCCGGAGCATGTCTGCGAGAGTGGAAACTGGCGGGAACGGATGAGCGTTCTCGTCGCGGACCTCGGTGTGCAGCCGATCGGATGAGCGACGAACTCCGGTCCGCGGGCCGGTGGTGGGGAGAGTTGCGCGCGGCCATCAGGGCCCCAGACCTTGCTCCGCAGCTCCAGGCCGCGGCCGACGGCGCGTGCCTTCGGCCGTGGACCGAGCTACTCACCCTGGCGGTGGTCAGGGCGTGCGGGGCCGTGGGATGGGTCTGCGCGGCCAAGCAGGCCGGGGCGAACCCCCTGCCCATCAGTCGCGCCGAGTACCTCGGTATCGATGTCCTCGCGTTCGCTCCCGGTCGCGGCTGGCGCCGACCGGTCGCGGCGTTCGAGCTGGAGAACTCGGGCCGGGACGATGTGGTGGCCTACGCGCTGTGGAAGGCCTGCACGTTGGCGGTCGACCTCGCTTGCCTCCTCTGCTACCGGCGCCGGCCTGAGGAGATCGGCGCACTCGTGAGGATGCTCCAGGATGACGTCCTCCGGCGGGTCAAGCCACAGGCCGAAGTGGTCGTGGCCGTCGGGACTAGGAGCGCCGCCGACACCTTCCCCGACGGATACTTCCGGCCGTTCGGTTGGGACTCGGGGAAAGCGGCGCTGACGACGATGGTCGGAGCCGGCTGAAGCCGCGTCAGGTGATTGGTCGAAAGGCTGGTCGCGTCACTGCGGTTGCGGCCACGGCATGACCTGCGATGCCCGCTCCCCTTCATAGACGCGAGATCCGAGGGCGAAGTACTTCGCCCACAGGCGCCAGATGATCTCCCACTGCTTGCTCCGGGGATCTGCTTGGAGAACGGGAAGGCCGGCGGCCACGGCCTCCTGGGCCCCGAAGATCGCGTCGTGACTCTGCGGTTTCCCGATGAGCGGCTCTTTCAGTGCGTGCCGGAGCGCCGCGACATCCTTGTCGGTCCTGTCGGGCTTGCTCCTCAGAGCCTCTTCCAGGAGATCGTCGCTGCGGGCGAGGGCAGCGCGAGCCTGCTGGAGCATGAGCGCCGTCACGTCGCTCAGAAGAGATGCGTGGATGGGGTAGGTGTCCGGCGCCTGCTGCACCTTGTCCGATGCCTCCTCGACCGCTGCGATGATGGCCTTCGCCGAGGCGAGCGAGCCGTCGGGGAGCTGGAACTGAGGGTCGACCGGACCGAGGTCGCTCGTGGGCCCCATCAGGATGTGATGGGCGCCCAGCGCCAGGAGCGTTCCGGCGCTCTTCGCCAGATCGGGGACCACGACGGTCAGTTCGCGGCATCGGGCCTGCGCCGATCTCACCAGACGGACGGCCGTCTCACCGTCACCGCCAGGCGTGTACAGCAACAAGTGCAGATCCCGCTGGGGGTCGGCGTCGTAGATGAGCTCCTCGAACAGCGTGATCCCGTACGAGAAGATGGCGTCGACCACTACCACCAAGCGACACTGGAACTCGTCCTGATACGCCGTGATCAGCCGCTGCCGCTCGTATCGGTCCGCTTGCTCAGCGTGGTAGAGGGGGCTCTGTTCCGGAAGCTCTACGCGCCCGTCCACCGAGCAGCCTGATGGGTGGCGAAGGTGGCCGGCTTCCCCTTCCTGATCTCCTTAGCGGCTGCCCGGGCTTCCTTGGCTTTCACGATGCGGGCATGCCAGTCCGTCTCGCGGTGCCTGCGGGGGCTCGGCAGCGCGCTCTCCGGCCGCTCAGTGGGCTTGTTCGCCGCTTCGGTCGTCACGCTCGCCTCCCCCCTTCTTCTTCCGCGGCTGGTCCCTCTGAACCATATCGGCCGGCTATGACACCGGGTCAAGGCTAACGCATGCGGTCGCCGGGGGTGTCTGTGACTTGGCTCACGGTCAGAGGGTTCGCCCGCACCCGCGTTCCGCTAGCGTTGCCACCGAGGCGGCACGGAGATCGGGGGGCGAGTGAGCGGTCCGAAGCGCCTGATCGAGGTCGATCTGCCCATCAAGGAGATCTCCGCGCACGCGCGGCGAGAGAAGTGGATCCGGCACGGGCACATCTCGACGCTCCACATCTGGTGGGCTCGGCGGCCGCTGGCTTCCTGCCGGGCAGTGGTGCTCGCGGCGCTGCTGCCCGACCCGGCCGATCGGGACTGCCCGGAGGCGTTCCGAACCAAAGCCGCTGAGGCACTTCGCCGGTTCCGCGATGC
>JBQTIP010000096.1:0-6741 GCA_052388025.1 Actinomycetota bacterium | reverse complement strand
GTCGCCCTGCCGCTGCGGCACGCCGAGCCCGCCGCCGGCGTTCACCTCGGCGATCGGGCACCCAGTGTCGATCAGGTGGCGCGCCATCTTCGACGCGTTCTCGACCGCGCGCTCGAAGTGCGGCAGCCCATCGTCGAGGAACCCGTCGCCGACATGGAAGTGCACCGCATCGATCGTGAGCTCGTGCCGCCGAGCGATCGTCATCGCCTCGTCCAGCCGCTCCTCGTAGATCCCGAACTTGTTCGGCCGCTCGCCGCTGTACAGGGACTCGCCGCCGCCGCCCCAGGCCGCCCCGGCCCTCGGGTTCACGCGGATGCCGACCGTCCGTCCGGGAGCCCGGCGCCCGAGCCGGTCGAGCTGGCTGATGAGGTCGACGTTGATGTGGATCGGGTGCGCGAGCAAAACGTCGAGGTCCCGCTCGGAGACGTTCGTGCCCGTGAAGCTGATCTCCTCCGGGAGCCAGCCGTGGTCCAGCGCGTGGAGCACCTCCCCGGGCGAGGAGGCGTCGATGCCGACGCTCTCCGCGGTCCCCGGGGCACCGAGCGCGCGCACGAATGCGAGCACCTCGGGCTCCCGCTGCGCCTTGAGCGCGAGCCGGACCCGATGCGTCAGGCTGGCATGTTCGAGCGCCCCCTGGAGCGCCCTCGCGCTCTCCTCGATCCGGCGCAGGTCGAAGACGTACAGAGGGGTGCCGTGCTCCCGGGCGAGGGCCTCGGCGTCCCAGCCGGCCACGAGAAGCCGCCCGTCACGTGCCTCGAGTCCCGGTCGCTGCCACCAGACGCCCGGCTCGGCCGAGTGGACCTCCGCGCCGGCCTCGTCGACCCGATGCATGCTTGACAGCGTAGCGTGGAAGGTGGGGGGGCCGATGACGACGCGATGCGAGTGGGCGAGAGGGGCCGACCCGCTGATGCTCGCCTATCACGACGAGGAGTGGGGCGTGCCGAGCCGGGACGACCACCACCTGTTCGAGATGCTCACGCTGGAGGGCGCGCAGGCGGGCCTGTCCTGGTCGACGATCCTGAACAAGCGCGAGGGCTATCGGCGGGCGTTCGCCGGCTTCGACCCGGCGAAAGTGGCCCGGTTCGACGCGAGGAAGGTAGAGCGCCTGCTGGCGGACCCGGCGATCGTTCGCAACCGTGGCAAGGTGGAGTCGACGATCAACAATGCGGCCCGCGTGCTCGAGACCCAGGTCGAGTTCGGCAGCTTGTCCGAGTATCTCTGGCGCTTCGTGGACGGCGCACCGATCCGCAACCGCCGGGGAGCGCTCTCGGAGCTCCCGGCCGAAACCGCCGAGTCGCTGGCAATGAGCAAGGACCTCAAGCGGCGAGGGTTCCGGTTCGTCGGGCCGACGACGTGCTACGCCTTCATGCAAGCGACCGGCATGGCGAACGACCACGAGGTCGCGTGCTTTCGCTACCGGCAAGTCTCCTGAGATGGTTTTACTGCGGCAACCCTTCCCTGCCACAATGTGCCACCTTCGCGCGGAGGTGAGGTGGGGAAGCACACCGTTGGCATCGGGCTGATCGTTGTCGGGGTGGCGCTGGCCACCGTCGGCGTGGCCGGGGTCGTGCTCGACTCCGGTGAGGGACCGCCGAACACAGCGGGCTCACCGCCGGCGACCGAATCGCCCGACGCCACCGAATCGCCCGACGCCGCCGAATCGCCCGACGCCGCCGAATCGCCGCCGGCGGTCGAGACGCCCGAGCAGTTCCTGAGCGCGTTCACCGAGGCAGTCCAGACGGGCGACTCCGACTTCCTCCTCGCTCGGTTGCACCCGGTCGTGATCGACTTCTACGGCAAGCGTGAGTGCCGGGCCTTCCTGGCCAACTTCGCGGACCCGTCCGTGGAGTTCGTCTTCCGGTCCTCCGAGGGACCGAGCGCATACGCGTGGGCGGTTGACGGGAGCGAGACCGACGTCGACGACGTCCTGACCGTCACCGCGACCATCCAGCAAGAGGGGGAGAAGAGCAGGCGGGATATCCACCTCGGCATCGTGGGCACCGAGCTCCGCTGGTTCACCGATTGCGGAGAGCCGGCGTGATGAGGAAGACACGGGTCATCGTTGGGTCTCTCCTGATCGGGGGACTGCTCGCGCTCGGGCTCGGAACGACGCCGGCGGCCGCCGCCAGGGTGCGGGTCGTGGCGGCGTGCATCGGCTGGGACCACACCGGTCCGTACGTGGATCCGTTCACCGGCGAGGCCATCGACTCCCCGAGCATCGTCATCATCGCGGTCTCGGTGGACGGCGCCCCGGTGGGCGCCGTCCTGCGGCTCGTCCTGGTCGCCCCCGACGGGCGGGTCTTCGACGTGCTCGGCGAGGTCGGCCAGGACGGCCGCTTGTCCGGGGCGTCCGGGATCTTCACGTTCGGCGTCTACCGGGCCAGCCCGCCGGTCAAGATCGCCTTCATCGATCCCACAACCGGGGCCGAGCGAACCGTGAACCTCAAACCCACCGCCATCGTCCGGGGCGGTTCGTTCAACGTCCAGTCTCAGGAGGTCGAGTGCAGCGCCGGCGACCTCCCACGAGGCGACGTCCTCACGGGCGAGGAGCCGCCGCCGCCCGTCGAGACGGAGAGCCCGCCCGTCGAGACGGAGAGCCCGCCGATCGTGGTCGGGCGCGAGGAGGGCGGCTTGGCCGTCATCTGGTTGGTCCTCCTCGGGGCCGGAGGCGTAGTCATCGTCATCGGTGTCTTCGTCCTCGTGTCCGGCCGGCGGGAAGGGGGCGTCACCGGGGCGGGCGAGCTCGTCCATCCGGGAGGCGCCGGCGAGCTGGTCCATCCAGGGGGCGCGGCGCAAGAG
This sequence comes from Actinomycetota bacterium, assembly GCA_052388025.1. Taxonomy (GTDB): domain Bacteria; phylum Actinomycetota; class UBA4738; order UBA4738; family HRBIN12; genus JBQTIP01. The sequence continues at coordinate 3,942 of JBQTIP010000096.1, read as the reverse complement.
CCCGTCTACCCCGGCGGGCCGCCGGGTGTGGTCGTCGAGCTGCCGGTCGAGGTGACCGAGGAGGTCGCGGAGCCCGAGGAGGACGTGGAGACCATCGATACCTCGGAGGCGTCCACCACAGAGCCCGAGACGGCCACGGAGGAGGAGGACTGCGACGAGCTCCGGGACCGCTGCGCCGAGCTGAGCATCGCCGCCGCGAACGCCGCCGGCCGCGCAACGGAGGCCCGCCGCAGGGCGAACGAGGCGAAGAGCAAGTGCGACGCCGCGAAGAAGGCGCGCGAGCTCGCCGAGAGGGCTCTCGCCGCCGCCGAGCGCGACGCCGAGCGCAAGCGCGACGACGAATCGTGGATGGAGAGTGAGGGCAGGCGGCGCACGAGCGAGGACCTCCGCCTAGAGCGCGAGGACGCCCGGGAGGCCTACGAGGCCTACCGGCGCGGCGAGATCACCCCCCAGCAACTCGAGGACGCCTGGCGGAAGAGCGGCGACTGGGATCGCCTCCAGGAGCTCCGGAAGAAGGATGTGGAGCGGCGGAAGAAGCGGATCGCCGGCGCCAAGGAAGCCCTGGAGAAGGCCAAGGAGCTGGAGGAGTCCATCTGCAAGGACGCCGACGCGCAGGAGGAGGCCGCGAAGGAGGCGGAGGAGGCCGCGCGGCAGGCCCAGGCGGAGGCCGATCGCGCCTGCAAGGCGGCCGACGACTGCGAGCAGCGTCAGTCGGAAGGGGCGCCGACGCCGTTCGGGCCGCGACTCGGCGAAGCTCCGCCGGGGGGTCCCGCTGGTGCGCCGCCGGGGGTTCCCACGGTGCCTCCGCCTCCCGAAATCCCAAAGACACCGCCGCCGCCCGAGACTCCGCCCGGGCCGCCCCCGATCGTCCCCCCGACGGCCGGCGGGGGCATCGCCGGAGGCCCGAAGCGCGAGGAGCCGCCCCCGAACGTCATCGACGGCCGCACGCCCACCGATTCCCGCCCCTGCAACTGCGGACCCGACGTGACCGATATCTACATCGACGCGCTGAACGAGATCCTGCGGAAGCTTCGGGTGAACGTCGGCTGGGCGATCACGTGGGCGCCGGGGTCGGGCGTCGCCTTCCTCCTCGCGAACGGATTGTTCATGGACTTCAAGGTCGAGAACGTGGACCCCTGCATGTCCTGTCCGCGTTGCGTTAACACGGTCACACTCCTCGGTAGGTGCGTCGTCGACCACACGTTGAACGACCTGATCTTCGGGATCTGCGCCGGCTACTTCGGTGTGCCGGAGGACATCCAGGACCTCGGCGGACACGGGGCGGAGCTCGCCTCGTACGGATCCCTCGATTCGCCGATCTCTCAGCAGATCTATCGGGCCGGAAACGCGATCGGACGTCGCGCCTACGAGAACGAGTCCTTCCGCATCGACGGCGCGGCTTTGGCTGAGCTCATGAAGGTGGCGCCCGTCCGGATCGACTGTACCCCGTGCCCCAAGAAGGCCACGGCGACGTGGAAGAACTTCGCGGAGTACGACTGGAACTGGCCGGGCACCGGCAAGGAATGACCGGCGGCATCGACGAGCTGCTCACCACCATCGAGCTCCACCGTGCCGTGATCGACGCGAGGTTCACCCGCCCGGCCCGCTGGCGCGGTCCGATCCGCCGGGAGCTCCAGGGCCGTGACGCGCCGAAGGAGCGTGCGGCGGTGGCAGCGACCTTCGACCGGCTCGCCGCCGAGGCGCCCGAGGGAGGCGATCTCGACCTCGAACACCTCCTCCGGATCCACGCGGAGGCCATCGAGGGCGGTGGCGAGCTCCGTTACCGCGGCGTGCGCGTCGGACCGCCGACATGGCCGAGGATCGGCTACCCGCGCCCGAACGAGCTCCAGGCCCTCGTCGAACGCTCGCTTGAGCGCGCTCAGGACGGCGTGGAGCCGCCGGCCCTCGCGGCGGCCCGCTTGCACCTCGAGCTGCTCATCATCCACCCGTTCGCCGACGGCAACGGGCGGGCGGCGCGCCTGGCCAGCGCCTATCTCCTCATGCGCGCGGGGTTCCGATCGACCCTGTTCACGGCCGTGGAGCAGCACTTCCACGCGAACCCCGTCGGCTACCCACGCGCGTTCCGGGCGCTCGTCGAGTGCGGTGCGCGCGACCAGGAGCCGTGGCTCCTCGCGGCCCTGTCGGCCATGGCCGGGAGCAGCGCCCTCGCGACCTGGTACCGCGAGCGCGCGCGGGTACCTCGGCGCGCCTTGGCGAGGTGGCGGCGGCAGCACCCTCGCTCGGCGGCGGAACTCGACTACCAGATCGGGCGCCTCAACGAGGAAGAGACCGATGAACGAGCCGGCCGCCGCGGTGCCCGCAGCGTTCCACGACCATCCCTGCGCCCGACGATCGAGATCCGCTCGGATCCGCCGGCCGCCGTCGTCGACAGTCGCGACGAGGCTCTCGCCGCGACGGTCGTCGTGCCCGCCTGGCGCGCCCCAGAAACGATCGTCCGCTGCCTGTCCGGCCTCCGGGGGCAGGATCTCGACGGCCCGTTCGAGGTCATCGTCGTGGCGTCGGGAGAGGATGCCACCGCCGACATCGTCCGCCGCGGCTTCCCGGAGTTCCGCTTGTTGCGGTGTGGCAGCAGGCTGTCGCCCGGGGTCGCTCGGAACGCGGGGATCTCCGGCGCCCGCGGCCCGATCGTGGCGTTCCTCGCCGCCGACTGCGTTCCCGACCGCGACTGGCTGCGGCGCCGGGTGGAGGCCCATCGGCAGGGGCACCGCCTCGTCGGCGGGTTCATCGACTCGGCCGAGCCGTCGACGATTCCCGGCTGGGCTCAGTTCGTGGCCAAGTTCTGGGGCCAGCTCGGGAACGAACGCCGTCGCGGCGTGGGGCAGGGTCCGCTCTTCCACCTTTCCTACCGGCGTGAGGTTCTGGAGCGGTACGGCCCGTTCCCGGAGGAGACCATCGCCGGGGAGGACACCGCCTACAACCACGCCATCGTGGCCTCCGGCGAGCCCGTCTTCTTCGATCCCGCGATCAGGGTGCGCCACCTGAACGCCCGGACCTGGCGAGAGGTTCGCGACGCCCAGCGCGAGCAGGGTGCGGCCGCGGGTTCCCTCTGCCGGACGGGCCCGCTCGTGCGCTACTTCCGCCACTGGATCGAAGGCAATCCGCTCATTCCGCTCGCTTTGGCTCTGCGGGCGACATGGGCCGTGGTTCGCCACCGACCCCGCTCCCTGCCGCGAACGATCGTCGCGTTCCCGCTGGTCGTCGCGGCAGTCTGGGTTCGGCGGCTCGCGTTTCGCCGCGCGTACTTCGGCCTCGAAGAGCCGAACCGCGCGGAGGGCGGCGCCATCCTGCCGGTCTCGGCCGCGGGCACCGACTCCCCGCGCGTCTCCGCCGTGGTCGCCGCTTACGACGAGGAGCGCCTGATCGCCCGTTGCCTGGACTCACTCCTCGCGCAGACCATCCGGGAGCTGGAGGTGATCGTCGTGGACGACGGCTCCCGCGATCGCACGGCCGAGATCGCGGAGACCCGCGGCGTGCGAGTGATCCGGGTCCCCCACCGCGGGCCGGCCAGGGCGCGAAACGTCGGGACGGCCGCGGCACGCGGCGACGCCGTGGTCTTCGTCGACGCCGACCTGGAGCTCGACCCAGTGTGCATCGAGCGGCTCGCCGCGCCCATCCTGGATGGGGAGATCCTTGGCACCTTTACGAAAGACATGTGGGTGGCCAACTCCGAGAAGCCTTGGGCCGCCTGCTGGACGCTGAACCGAGGGTTCCCCGACGGCCACGTCTTCCCGCCGGGCTTCCCGGAAACGTGGTCGAACTTTCGGGCGGTCCGGCGCGAAGCCTTCCTAGCGGCCGGCGGATACGACGATGTCGGGTACGGGGAGGACATGACGCTGGCGCCGAAGCTCGGCACGCCCGCGATCTCGGTCCCCGGCGCGACGATGTGGCACCACAACCCCAGCTCGCTGCCCGAGATATGGC
>JBQTIP010000095.1:0-1948 GCA_052388025.1 Actinomycetota bacterium | reverse complement strand
GGCGGCCTTCGAGCATTCATCGGGGACAGCGTAGCGGGGGCATTTGTCGCTCGGGCGTATGTCGCATCGTGCGGGCGCCGTGATGTTCGCTGGGGTGGGCCGGTCGGCCGCCAGGCGCTCTAGGAGCGCGCTGATTTTCTCGCCGTAGAACCGGCATCGAGGACCCGCGTCGAGCAAAATTACACCGACGTCATTCTCCAGCGGGAGGTCCTCGATGCTCGGAACGCTCGACCCTCAGACGGAACTGCTGGACTCGGAGGCGTACTGCGGCCACCTCGTGGCCGAGGAGTCGATCCATCGCAAGCTGGCGCAGGTGGGAGACGCGCTGTTCACCGAGGAGGACTTCGTCGACCTCTACGACCCATCCCGGGGACGCCACTCGGTTCCACCCTCGCTGCTCGCGAAGGTGCTGCTGCTGCAGTCCCTCGAGGGAACGAGCGACAGGGAGACCGTCGACCGTGTCCGCCGCGACATCGGGTGGAAGGTGGCCCTGCACCTGCCGCTCCAGGACGAGGGGTTCCACCCCACGGTGCTCGTCTACTTCCGCGAGCGGCTGCGCCGCTCGGAGCGCCCCCGGCGGATCTTCGAGCGGTTCAAGGAGGTGGCGACCGAGGCGGGGCTGCTCTCGAGACGCGGGATCAGGGTGCTCGACTCCACCCCGGTGCTCTCGGCGGTGCAGACCCAAGACACCGTCTCGCTCATCCGTGGGGCGATCCGCCGCCTCCTGTCGCTGCTGGCCAAGAGCGCCCCGGAGACCAAACTGGCCGTCGAGGCCTCGCTCTCGAGGCAGGACTACGGCGAGATCGGCAAGCCCCCCATCGACTGGGACGACGCTGCGGCACGGGAGGCGCTGGTGGACGAGCTGGTCCGGGATGCGAACTCGGCGCTCTCGGTGTTGGAAGGCGCAGAGCTCCCCGCCCAGGTCGCCGAGGCGGCGGAGCTGCTGGCCACCATCGCCGGCCAGGATGTCGAGGAGACGGACGACGGGCGGTTCTGCATCCGCCGGGGCGTCGCCCGCGACCGCGTCATCTCCATGGTCGACCCTGAGGCCCGTCACGGTCGGAAGTCGGTGCACGGCCATTTCGACGGCTACAAGGCCCACGTGGCGGTGGAGCCCGAGACCGAGCTCATCACCGAGGTTGAGCTGACCCCGGCCAACACCACCGATGCCCAGCCGGTCCCCGATCTCCTCCCCGAGCTCGAGGAGGACGGTGACGAGGAGCCCCTCACCGTGGTGGGAGACACCGCCTACGGAACCGGTCCCGTCCGAGAAGCGATGGCCGCAGCCGGCGCGGAGCTCATCGCGAAGGCCCCGCCGGAGACCAACACCCGCGGGGGGTTCCCCAAGAGCGCGTTCATCATCGACCCGGTGACCGGCCGGGCGACCTGCCCCGCGGGGCAGAGCACTAGCCGCGTGATGCGCCGCAAGAGCGGAGAGAGGATCTTCCGCTTCCCGGCCGAGGTCTGCGCCGCATGTCCGCTGCGACCCGAGTGCACATCGTCCCCTCACGGGCGTCAGGTGGTGGTCGGTCCCCACGAACCGTTGCTCGCCCACGCCCGGGCTCGACAACGCACCCCGGATTTCAAAGCCGTCTACAACCAGAAACGCCCGATAGTCGAGCGGGTGATCTCCCGCCTGGTCCGCCGGGGTGGACGCAAGGCACGCTACCGGGGTCGGGAGAAGGTGGCGGCCCAGCTCACCTTGAAGGCCGCCAGCGAGAACCTCTTACGGATGTTCCGGGTGGGCCTTGGCTGGGACCCGGAGACCGGATGGGCCATCGTTTGAGCCGAGGAACCCTTCTCGGCGTCGCCTTCGCCGCCTGAATTCCCGCCGGGATGACACGCGCTACAGTCCTCGGCGTGGACCGGCGTTCTTCAGCGGGCTCCTAGAGTGATCACCCGATGCCGAGGCCGGTGGCCAGGGCCCGGAGCGTGAGCCCGAAGGCAA
>JBQTIP010000094.1:0-8016 GCA_052388025.1 Actinomycetota bacterium | reverse complement strand
GCGAGATCATCCTCCAGCCCCTGGTCGGCGGACCGGGGGATGCCCCCTGCCTGACGAGGAACGGCAGCATCGTCGAGGCGTCGGCGTCCCATCCCGTGATCGACAAGGCCATTGCCATGGTAGTGGGGCCCGGGGTCGTAGCCGGGGTCTCTCCCGAGGTGCGGACCTGCGAGGACTTCCAGGACTCCGTGGGACACCTGGAGCGAAGGGCGGCCGGACCCATCGGGGCGGACATCGGGCGGCACTACGCCCTAAGCCGCTGACTCCCGCTCCCCTGGCTCGTTCTCCGTAGCCGGAATACGCTGATCGGACGTCGCCCTCGGGAGGCGGGTCGCGCAGAATCATCAGGTCACGGGCGGGACTCGAGCCTGCCCGCTCCGTTGATACGTCCCAGGAGGGAAGAGCATTGCGAACCGGAGCGAAGCACCCGATCCACCCGTGGCGGAGGATCGCCGCGGTCCTCACGCTCCTGACGGTTCAGATGGGGGTCTTCACCGCGACGCCCGCGGGAGCCGATCCCGCGGTCACCGGGCAGTGGGGCGCGGCCTTCGACCTCGGCGTCATCGGCATCCACAGCATGCTCTTGCCCAACGGCAGGGTCCTGCTGTTCTCGTACCCGTCCTCCACGGTCGGCTCCGCGGTCGGCAGCAGCGCCAGGGTGTGGGATCCCGCGACCGGCATCCTGACGGACGTAAGCATCACCTGGCAGCACGACGTCTTTTGCGCCGGCCACTCGCTGCTTCCGGACGGCCGGGTGTTCACGACCGGCGGCCACGTGCACCTCGCCGCCTTCGGGCTGGGCATCAAGAACACCGACTTCTTCGACTCGGCTTCCAACACGTGGTCGTCGGGGCCGTTGCTCTCGCAGGAGCGCTGGTACCCGACGAACGTGACCCTCGGCGACGGACGGGTGCTGATCTTCTCCGGCGACATCACCGTGGGGTCGCCGGCCGCCACGGTCGACTCCTACAACCCGGTGGACAACACCATCACCCAGCTCCCCTCGAGCGCGACGAAGTACCTCGGCCTGTACCCGAAGATGCACCTCCTGCCCGACGGCAAGATCCTCTGGGACAACACAAAGAACACGATGCTGTTCGACCCGTCGACGAACACCTGGTCGAACCTGGCCGCGACCCTTTTCGGGTCCCGGGGGGAGACGGGGAACTCGGTTCTCCTTCCCGGCCTCAACAAGGTGCTCATCATGGGAGGCAGCCCGAGGAACAACGGCACGGCGACGAACACCGCTGAGATCATCGACTTCTCCTCGCCCACTCCGCAGTGGCGCTCCACCGCGTCGATGACCTACGCGCGGAACTGGGCGAGCGCGGTCCTGCTCCCCGATGGGACCGTCCTGGTTGTGGGCGGAGCCGGCAGGAGCCTCCGGAAGAATCCCGTCCGGACACCTGAGCTCTTCGACCCCGTGACGGAGACCTGGACGCCGCTCGCGACCGAGGCCCTCAACCGGATGTATCACTCGACCGCGATCCTGCTTCCGGACGGGCGCGTCCTCGCCGCGGGGAACGACAACAGCGTGAACCAGCTCAAGGGGGAGATCTTCTCGCCCCCGTATTTGTTCAAGGGCCCAAGGCCCACGATAACCACGGCGCCATCCGATCTCGGCTACGGGAGCCAGGCGTTCTCGGTCTCGACCCCCGACGCAGCGTCGATCTCGCGCGTCGCGCTGATCAGGCCCGGGTCGGTGACCCACGCCGTCGACTTCGAGCAGCGCTACGTGGACCTGTCGTTCAGCGTCACCGACGGGAACACCCTCTCCGTCACCGGTCCGGCGACCGGGAACCAGGCGCCCCCGGGCTACTACATGCTGTTCATCGTCAACTCGAGCGGCGTCCCATCCGTGGCTTCCTGGGTGCACGTGGCCTAGGCTGAGGTCCCGTGCCCGAAGCGGGTCGGAAGCGCTCCGCACGTGCGGTCGCGGCCGCGATCGGGATCGTGCTCGTCGCGGCGCCCATGGCTTCCTGCGAACGAGGGGGATCGGCCCTCCCGACGGGCCCGTCGCCGTCGGCGCAACCTCTGAGCGGCGTGGTTCGGATCGACCCCGGAACGAACACGGTCGTGACCACGATCGAGCTCTCCCGACCGAACGTCGTCGAGGCAGGCCTCGGCTACGTCTGGGTGACGAACAACCAGTTCAATTCGGCGACGGTCGTGCGGATCGACCCGGACTCGGCCGCGATCTCACCGATCGAGCTCGGTCCGGCGACCGCGGTCAACGCCGACGACCTCGCGGTCGGCCGAGATGGTGTCTGGGCCCTGATCGGCGACACGGTCTTCCGCCTCGACCCCGTGGTCAACGAGGTCACCGGCACGGTTGCGGGCCTGGCTCCCGGCGGGCTCCTGAGCGGGGCCGTCGCTAGCGGGACCTCGCTCTGGGTGGCCGACACCACCGCCGGCACCGTCGAGCGAATCGACGCCGCCACGGACCGAGTGGTGGACGTGATCCCCGTGGGAGCCCCCACCGACGGCATCGCGATCGGGCAGGGAGCGGTTTGGGTCACGAACTCCCTCGAGGACACGCTCACCCGCATCGATCCGGTGACGCGCGAGGTCGTGGGAACAGTGGATGTGCCGGGCGCTGCCGGCTTCGTGGCGGTCGGCGCGGGCCGAGTCTGGATCCCCGATCCGACCGGGAACACGGTCGCCGTCTTCGACCCGGCGACGAACCGGCTGGAGACGATCCGTGTCGGGCGGGGCCCGACGGGGATCGCTTTCGGCGCCGATGCCGTCTGGGTCGCGAACACGAAAGACGGCACCGTGTCCCGGATCGACCCTGAGACTCGCGACGTCGTCGCGACGATCGACGTGGGAGGTGATCCGTACAGCATCGCGGCCGGTCCCGAAGGCGTATGGGTCACCCTCCTGTCGAGGGAGGCGGGGGAACACTAGCGACGGACCGGCTAGGCGCCGGCTGCGTCGTAACCCAGCTCACGAAGGGAGGCATCCGCCTTACCAGCTGCCACGATGTTGCCCTTCCGCTCGAACAGACTCCGTGCAGCCCTGATGGCCGACACGGCCTCCTCACGCCGGTCCGCACGCAACAGCACCCGGGCGAGGTCCGTCAGCACGTGACCTTGGACGTCGATGTCCTCCGTGTCCATGATGAGCTTCTCCGCTTGGCGGAGCAGGGCCTCGCCCTCCTCCACGCGGCCACGCCCGGCGAGCACCTTGCCTCGCACACACCGCCAGATGACCTGCGACTCCACGTCGTCCGGCGCGGCGGTCTCCTCGCTCACGAAGGTCAGCTGCTCTGCCTCGTCCTCTCGCCCCTGCGCGTAGAGGGCCTGAGACAGGAGCGCCGCGGTCGTCGACAGGAGGTACTTCTCTCCCATGGCCGCGAGGACCTGGTAGTCCTGCCGCAGCTCTGCTTCCGCCGCGACCGGGTCGTCCGCCAGCAGCTCCACCGGGCCCGAGTCGATGGAAGTGGATGCGGCCAGCACCTTCCCGCCCAGATCCTCTAGCGCGGCTCTACCGCTTCGGCAGAGCCCCCTCGCCTGCTCGAACCTGCCCTCCATCGCGTGCAGGTGACCGAGCCCCACCATCGCGAGCGCCTCCGCCCTACGATCCCCCGAAGTTCGCACCTCTTCGCACTGCTCGATGGCCTCCGCAACCGGCGTCGGTCCATAGAGGGCGCACATCGCACAAGAGAAAAGGTTGCGAGCCTCCTGCCGACGGTCTCCCGCCAGGCGCGCGTGGTGAACCGCCATCCTCGACGCCTGCTCGGCGGCTCCGTACCTGCAGGCGGTTCCGTGGACGGACCCCAGGAGGTGCCAGGCCATCGCCTGCCCGGCGTTGTCGCCGATCTCCTCGTAGATCGAGATCGCCCGCTCCGCCTCTCGCAGGACCTCGTCCGACCATCCCTTCGGATCGGTGTTGAAGCGCACCCCGAGACGAACGAGGTTCGCATCCGTCTCGAGCTTCCGGTCGCCCAGCTCGGCCGCACCGGCGAGCGCTCGGTCGAGCGCCTCGTCCGCCCTGGAGAACTCCCCGGTGGCAGCCAGCGCCTCGCCCAGTGTCGGAAGCAGCCTCAGCCGCCTCGGATCGCGATCCGAGAAGAGGGCGGTGGCCCGGTCGAGCAGGTTGACGGCGGCCGGCATGTCACCGCGACCGAACCCCCTAACGCCGGCCGACGCCAAGCGTGCGGCGGCGCGATCTCCCACCCGCCGGCCGTGGTCGTCCAGGGGTCCGAGCTCCGCTCGATATCGGTGCGACTGCTCCAGGTGGTAGCCGACGATCTCCTCTTGCTCCATCACACGGATCCCCAGCGCTTCTTCCAGCCAATCGGCGAACCGTTCGTGGAGCTCCGCTCGCCTCCGCTTCAGCAGTCCCTGATAGGCCGCATCGCGGATCAGGATGTGCACGAAGCTGAAGGCCTCCTCACCTTCGAACGTGGAGTCCGTCGACCGGATAAGCTGCTTGCCGGTCAGGCCCGACAGGCTCGCGGCGATGTTCTCGGCGCCCCCGTTTCCGGAGAGCGCCCGTAGGGCGCCCGCGTAGAACACCTGTCCCACGACCGACGCTCGCTCCAGGACGGACCGCTCCTCGAGCGTCAGCAGGTCGAGACGGGCGGCGAGAAGCGCGGAGATGCTTGGCGGCACCGACACCGAGCCGATGTCTCCTGCGAGCACCCACCCGTCCGCCTCGTCCCGAACGAGGAGGCCGTCGTCGATCAGCATCGAGAGCATCTGCTCGACGTAGAGCGGATAGCCCTGCGCGGCTTCGTTGATCCGGGCGTGAAGCAGGTCCGGCAGGCCGGCGGCGCTCCCAATGAGGTTGGTGACGATGAGCCCGCTCTCGTCCTCGGAGAGCGGCTCCAGATAGAGGCGGGCGACGTTCGATCGCTCGCTCGCCCAGGATGGGCGCTCGTCTACGAGATCGGGCCGCGACGTGCACAGGAGCAAGATCGGCGACCCGGAAGCCGAGTCGATCAGGTGCTCCATCAGTTCGAGGAAGGTCTCCTCGGCCCAGTGGATGTCGTCGACCACGAAGACGACAGGACGGCGACGTCCGAGCGCCTCGAGCAGCTTGCGACCGGCCCAGAATGTGTCCTCAACGGAGAACGACTCCGTCGAGAGCCCGATCGCCGATGCGATCCGGTCGACGACGGCGGCCTCCGTCCCTGCGAGGAGCGACATCAACTTCGACCTAGCCCCTGCCGGGTCGTCCTCCTCGGTGATCGCGGCTGCCTCCTTCACCGCCTCCGCGAGCGGCCAGTACGTGATGCCCTCCCCGTAGGACAGGCAGCGGCCCCGCATCGCGAGAGCCTCGCTCTCTACCGAGCGCAGGAACTCGTGCACCAGGCGAGACTTTCCGATGCCGGCGGGACCGAGAAGGGTCACGAGCTGGCAGGTGGGGCCGTCCATCGCCCGCGCGAAGGCCTCGCGAAGCTCGCGAAGCTCCCGCGCGCGGCCCACCATGGGCGTGTCCGCGCGCCGGGGCACCGTCTCCCCGCCTCGAGCAGCGATGAGCCTGTACGCCGGTACCGGCTCCGCCTTTCCCTTCAGGGAGAGCGGCTCCACGACCTCGACCTCGACGGCGTCCCGCACGAGGCGGTACGTCGGCTCACCGATCAGCACCTGCATATCCGGGGCCGCTTGCTCCAGGCGAGCAGCCACGTTGACCGCGTCACCGCTGACGAGTCGCTGGCCGGTCGTTGCGTCTCCGGCCACGACCTCGCCGGTGTTCACACCCGTGCGGTTGGCGAGGGTCACGCCCCAGACCTCCTGGAGCTCCAGGTTCAGCTCGGCGAGGGCCTCGCGCATGTCGGCGGCGGCCCTCACAGCCCGTAGGGCGTCGTCCTCGCGCACCCTCGGTAGACCGAAGACGGCCATGACCGCGTCGCCGATGTACTTTTCGACGGTGCCGCCGTGCCGTTCGATCATGGCTTTCATCGCCCCGAAGTACCGGTTCAGCACCTCGCGGAGCGACTCGGAGTCGAGTGTCTCGCCCAGGCTCGTGTAGCCCTTGAGGTCGGAGAACACAATGGTGACGGTCTTCCGGACCTCTTGCGAGGGAGACGCGCTCGTGAGCGGCGTCCCGCAGAGGCCGCAGAGGCGAAAGCGATCGGGGTTCTCCTCGCCGCAGCCGGGACAGACCTGCACGGCCGCAGTCTACGACCGGGCCGCGACGGGACGATCAGCTCAGTTGCGCCACTTGCCGTTCTGTGAGGAGAGCACCGTGACCTGCAGGTCGCCGTCCGGGAGGAAGATCTTCTCCAGCACGCACGGGTCGGGATCCGCCACCGCGGACGTACCGAAGCAGAGCGGGACCAGGACTCCGTCGTGGAAGGTTCGGACCTGGCGAAGCTCCTTCCCCGGCGGCAAAAGGGACGCATCGATCGTGAAGACGAACGTCAAGGGATCCGTCGGCGTGCGCGGCGGCGACGTGATGAGGATGCGCAGCGCGAAGCACGTGTAGCCGGGGCAGTCGGACGAGTCCCCATCCTCCTGCAAGAGCGACACGACACCGCCGTCCCCGGGAGGAACCGTCGCGGTGCTGGTCTCAACGTTGCTGCTCGTCGCGCCGGTCCCCGGGTCGGTGGTCAGCGAGCAGCCACCCGCTACGCAGAAGCCGACCGCGTTGTTCGGTGAGAAGGGCTGCACAGTCGTTGGCGGAGCCGAGGAGTTGTTCGCGGGATTCGGATCCGACACCTTGGCCGAAGCAGTCGCGCTGTTCGTGATCGATCCCGCGGCGGCCGGGGCCGTCATCACAAGGGTGAACGTGGCGCTCGCCCCGCTGTTCAGACCCCCCAGGCTGCAGGTAGCGAAGGTCGGCTTCTTCGAACAGCCCCGGCCCTGACTCGAGGACATGGAGACGAACGTGGCTCCGGCAGGAAACGTATCGGTCAGCTTGATACCGGTCGCCGTGTCCGGCCCGTTATTGGTCACTGTGACGACGAACTGTACGTTGAGCCCCGCGGTGACCGGGTCCGGCGAGGCAGCCTGGGATACGGACAGATCGGCCGAGGGCGCGGCGATCCCGACGCCGGGCACAACCATCACGGCCAGGGAGACCACCAGGATCGAGATCAGTCGGATCGATCCTGGCAGGCCCTTCAGCGTCGGGCGTCTCATGGTTCCTCCTCGAGCTTCCGGCAGTGCAGCGGCACACGCTTGTCTAGCAACGGATCACGAGGCATGCATCCTGCATCCGCATCGGGGTAACTACGTCAGTCGCCGCCAGCGAGCTTAGTCCGGTGCGTCCGAGCACGCAAAGCGGGGGTTGTGGGCGCCGCAGTGTGGGCGCGGCAGGTATTGAACCTGCGACCTCTTGCGTGTGAAGCAAGCGCTCTCCCGCTGAGCTACGCGCCCGAGGGCCGACACGATATCACTACCCCCGACCGCGCCGCGGTGTCATTGGGAAAACGGCTGATGGACGTCTGCCCCGAAGTCAAGATCCTGGCGGTCGTCGACTCCTACGATGCGGAAGCAGCGCGCGAGGTGATCGAGACCGGCTTTCATAGATGCCTGACCAAGGAAGTGCCGCTCGAGTTCGTGGACTCGATCCGGATCGCTCTCGCGGTAACGATGGTCGTGACCGGCGACGCTTCGAAACGGGCGCGGCCGGTTGCCACCGGCGATCCACCGCGCGAAGAGCTTCTCGCCCCGCGGCTGATGCCACGCGAACGACAGGTGCTCGCCTTGCTGGTGCAAGACGCCGCGGGCCCCGAGATCGCCGCGACGCTACCGGTGAGCCATCACACGCTTCGCACGCACGTGGGAAACATCCTCTTGAAGCTCGGCGTGCACTCGCGGCTGGACGCCGCAGCCTTCGCCGCGCGGCACGGCCTCACAGACGGCGAGGGCGACCGATACCCATGGAACGCGGACTGCCCGGCCGCGCATAGCGGGCGCTGGAGTGTGGGCGCTAGAGTGGGCGCTAGAGGATTTGAACCTCTGACCTCTTCCGCGTCAAGGAAGCGCTCTCCCCCTGAGCTAAGCGCCCGTGCCCGTCATTGTAAGAACCGCGACGGAGAGGCGGGGAGCGGAATTGAACCGC
>JBQTIP010000093.1:0-2369 GCA_052388025.1 Actinomycetota bacterium | reverse complement strand
AGAAGCTGGCAGCGATCATCACCGTCCTGGCCGAACACTCCCGCGTGCTCGCCGCGCTCCCGGACGTGATCCGCGAGAAGATCGGCTTCGCCGCGAAGGAGTAGCCCTAAGACCGCCCCGCAACAACGGGTTCAGGGGGCAACGGACGGGCGGCTGCGGAACGCGGGTTCGTCCCGGCGCATCCTGACCTGAAACTTGACTTGCGCGACCGCACGGAAAAGTGGGGCAATTCATTGCAACCATTGATCTTGCAGTAGAAAGTGCGCTATGCGACCTGAAGTTTCTTGCTGAATGATCCGGCGGCAACGCGCCGGGGGCGCGACTAGCCCGGATTATTCAGATCTAGTCCCTGATCCGGCGCGTTTGGGCGGCGTTTTTCTGGAAAAAGCCTTTTAACGGCAGCTCCCATGCGGTATGCACGTGTTCTGAAGAACGAGATACCAACACGGGAGCTGCTTTCAGGTGAAGACCGAGGATCGCATACGGCTGGCAGAACTCAAGGGGAACCTCGCCAATCGCCTCGCCCCTGGTGGCGGGGCGTCCGGAGCTCCGATGCTCGGGGCTCGAGACCCGCACTACGAGGTCTCGTGTCGCGTCCGGGCCACGGGGGCTGGCGGTGTGGCGGCGTTCCTAGCCATGGCCAGGTCGGTCGGTCTCGTCGATGCGCTGGACGAGCGGGTCCGTGTATTCAAGAGGAGGCTGGTCTACCACGAGTCCGACCACGTCCTGAGCCTTGCCCTGAGCGCGCTGGCGGGAGGGACCTGTCTCGACGACACTCGCCTGCTGAGGAAGGACGAGGCCTTTCTCGACTCCGTGGGTGCGGACCGGATTCCTGACGCCACTACTCTTGGCGACTTCATGAGGCGCTTCGAGTCGGCGGACGACGTCGTGGCTCTGATAGATGCGATCAACTCCGTCAGGCCGGCCCTGTGGAGGCGTGGGCTGACCAAGGAACAGCGGGAGACGGCCTACCTGGACGTGGACGGTGTCATCGCGCCGACGTGCGGGGAGTGCAAGGAGGGCATGGAGGTCGCATTCAACGGGGTGTGGGGATATCACCCACTGATCGTCTCACTGGCCAACACGCGAGAACCCCTCTTGCTGGTCAACCGTCCGGGAAACCGCCCCTCGGACGATGGTGCCGCCGTCTGGGTCGATCGGGCCATCGACCTGGTCAGCCCTGCCTTCGAATCCGTGTGCATTCGGGGAGACACGGCCTTCTATCGGATGTCCGACCACTTTGATCGATGGGACCAGCGCGGCGTGCGCTTCATCATCGGGGCACGCATCCGGAAGTCTCTACAAGCCCGATTCGAAGCGATCCCGGACCATCAGTGGGAGCCGTACGACGACAGGAACGGCGAGGATCCGGCGACGGGCAGGCGGAAGAAGCGGAGGAGGGTGAAACAGGAGATCGTTGCGGCCAAGGGGTACAGGGACCTGCGGTTGAACGCGGAGCATGTGGCGGAGATCGACCACCGTCCCGGTCGGTGCGAGAAGGCCTACAGACTCGTCGTCCTGCGCAAGAACATCACTGTCAGCGAGGCCCAGACCCGACTCTTCGACGAGATCCGTTACTTCGCTTACATCACCAACGACTGGAACATGCCTGCCGAGGAGGTCGTCCGGCACAACCACGCTCGTTGCGAGCAGGAGAACCTCATCGAGCAGCTCAAGAACGGGCTCAACGCGCTGAGGATGCCAGTGGGCGATCTCAACTCGAACTGGGCGTTCATGGTCATCGCCTCCCTCGCCTGGTCGCTGAAGGCCTGGTTCGCCCTGCTCGCCCCACCGGCCTCGAGGACATCGCTCCTCCGCATGGAGTTCCGTGGGTTCATCAACTCCTTCGTCCACATCCCGGCTCAGGTGGTTCTCTCTGGTCGCCGCTTGATCGTGCGACTACTGACCTACCGGGACTCGCTCCTCACCTTCCTGACGACCTGCAAGACGATCCGGCGCCTGCGTCCGACCTGAACTCGGCGGAAACCGGCAGCAGGACGATCTACGGGTCTGCCCTGACCCTACTCCTGACCTATCGACAGCGTGGAAGTGAGCCATCGGAAGCTGCGTCAGGCCCTTCTCGGCAGCGAGGGCACTGTCGCCGAGTCACTGAGCGTCAACTCAGAGCGCCGGACGGCCTAACCAAGACGCAAACGCGCTTGATTTCCGACTAGATCTGAATAATCCGGGCTAGCCCCCCGCCGGCGAGGACCGGAGCGCGTCGATGAAGGCCGGCACCGTCTGGAAGAGGTCGCCCACGATCGGGTGGACGGTGAAGCCGGCGGTCTCGGGCCCGAGGGCGAGGAGCGGCGCGGCGGCGTCCCTGTTGAAGGCGAGCACCACCGCCCGGCGGCCGATCGAGTCCACGT
>JBQTIP010000092.1:0-6322 GCA_052388025.1 Actinomycetota bacterium | reverse complement strand
GGCCATATCCGTGGTCCACGCGACCCCGGCCATCGTGCATTTCGTCCCCTCCCGAACCCGCACTCGTCACGACGAGACCGCCCGATCCTGCTTCCGCAAATGACAACGGAACGACCCAGCGCACGGCTGGTCTGGCGCGAGACGCGTGCCCGGACGGGATACGCAGCCGATGTCGCACCCACGCGCCTCTTGCGGCCCACGGCGGGGTGACCGAGACTCCGGGACATGCGCGCCTGCCCGAGCTGCAAAACCTCGAACGCCGCCAGCGCGAAGTTCTGCCAGGAATGCGGGGCGAGGCTCGCCCCCGGCCCGGCGCCCGGAGCGCCCCGGCGCCGACTGATCACGGCGGTGTTCTGCGACCTCGTCGGCTCGACCGAGCTCGCCGAGCACATCGACCCCGAGCCCCTGCGCAAGCTGCTGGATCGCTACTTCGAGTCCATGCGAGCCTCGATCGAGCGCCACGGCGGCTCGGTCGAGAAGTTCATCGGGGACGCCGTAGTCGGAACGTTCGGCGCGCCGCTCGCGCACGAGGACGATACGCTGCGCGCCGTCCGAGCGGCTCTCGAGATGCGCAAGGCCGCCGCCGACCTCGACGCCGAGCTCGCCGATCCGGACGTTCGTGTGCGCGTGCGGATCGGCATCAGCTCGGGCGAGGCGCTCGCCGACGAGGCTACGGCCTCTCAGGGACGGATCTCCGGGGACGTCTTCAACACCGCCGCGCGACTCCAGAGTGTGGCGGAGCCGGGGGACGTGGTGGTCTCGGTGGCCGCGGAGCGGATGCTTCAAGGCCGAGTCGACCTCGCGCCGCTCGGCCCGATAACGCTGAAAGGAAAGGCCGAGCCGGTGGGTGCCTACCGTGTTCTCGGCGTGCGGACCCAAGCCGTTCCGGAGACGCCGTTGGTGGGCCGGGAGCGGGCACTCTCGGCTATGCTCCAGGCCCTCGAGGACGCGATCGACGCCAGTGCGTGCGTTCTGGTCACCGTCCTCGCGCCCGCGGGTGTGGGAAAGTCGCGCCTCGCGACGGCATTCGCCGAGGCGGTCCGCGAACGGGCGACCGTCCTCGTCGGACAGACGCCCTCCTACGGCGAAGGTGTCACCTTCGCGCCCCTCATCGAACTCCTCGCGCATGCCTCCGAGGAGGCTTCGGGCGACGCCGAGAAGATCGCGACGGCACTCCGCGAGCGACTTGCTGGCCAGCCGGACGGCGCGTCGGTCGGCGACCGCATCGCGCAGATTCTGGGCGTCGGGGAGGCGGTCGGCGCGGATGCCTCGTGGGCGGTCCGGCGCCTGCTCGAGGTCGTCGCCTCCGAACGGTCGCTGGTCGTCGTACTCGAGGACGCGCACTGGGCCGAGCCACCCATGCTCGACCTGCTCGACTCGGTCGTCGAGCGGATCCACGGGCCGACGCTGGTCTTGTGCCTGGCCCGGCCCGAGCTCCTCGAGCAGCGCCCGACCTGGGCGGCCGGCAAGCCACGAACTACGACCATGACCCTGCCCCCGCTCTCGGCGCCCGATGCGCACAGACTCGCGGAGCTCCTTCTGGGCGCGGACGCGCCCGCATCCGTCGTGCAACGCGTGTGCGAGACGGCCGAAGGGAACCCGCTCTACCTGGAACAGCTCACCGCGATGCTGATCGACCAGCAACTGCTCGTCGATGGCCGCTGGGTGGGCGCAGGGGACGCGGAAGTCGAGATCCCGGTCACGCTCCAGGCTCTGCTCGCGTCAAGGCTCGACCGACTCGATCCGTCGACCCGACTGGTCCTCGAGACCGCCTCCGTGCAAGGACGCCGCTTCCGCGTGGCGGCGCTTCTCGCCCTCGCACCCGAAGCCGAACCCGTCGAGGTTGAGGCAGCGCTCGTCTCACTCGACCGGCGGGGACTCGTACAGCCCGAGGACGAGACCGGGGGACGGTGGCGCTTCGCCCACGCGCTCATCGCCGAAGCCGCCTACCGCGGGCTCCCGAAGGAGCTGCGGGCAGACCTGCACGAACGGCTCGCCGATTGGATCGTCCAGGTGGACGCGGAGCAGCCCGACGTGGACGAATCGGTCGCGCGCCATTTGGAGCGAGCGCTCCACTTCCGCGAGGAGCTCGGGAGCCGCGACGCCTACTCGGCCGGGCTCGCCGCTCGAGCCGGCGAGTTGTTCGCGAACGCCGGCGCGCGCGCGTTCGCAGCGCTGGACCTCATCACCTCCCGGGACCTCCTGGGGCGGGCCGCGGCCCTGCTGCCGGCTGGGTCACCGCGCCGCCTCGACATCTTGCCCAATCTCGGCGTGGCCCTCACCGAAACGGGCAGGCCCGAGGAGAGCGACGCCCTGCTCGCTGAGGCGATCGAGCAAGCGCGCGCCGTCGGCTCCGAGCGGGACGCGCTCCGCGCGACGATCCAGCTCCAGGCCAACCGCGTTTACCGCTCGCCGACCGACGCGGAGATCGCCTCGGCCGTGGCCGATTCGGAGGCCGCCGCGGCGGCCTTCGAGGCCTCGAGCGACGAGGTCGGTCTGGCCGAGGCGGCAATCGCCCTCGAGTACCTCGAGTTCGTCCGCGGGCGAGCCGCCAAGTCGCACGAGTGGACGCTCCTAGCCCTGCGCAGCGGGCTTGGGGCCGGGCGCCCCCGGGAGGCCGCCCAGGCCGCCGCGGACGTCGTCGGCACCGCACTGGTCGGACCGCTTCCCTTCGACCGTTTCGCGGAAACGGCCGAGGCCTCCCTGTTCCCCCTCGACGGACCGATCGCGGCGAGCACCGGCTTCGCCCTGATGGCCCTAGGCGCACTCGGTGTAGGCGATGAGGGCTCGTTTCACGAACACGAGCGGCGTTGGCGGGAGGTCATAGATCGAAACGGTCTCACCTGGCTCGGCGCGGCGCATGGCCTCGTGATGGGGAACGCGGAGATCTGGGCCGGAAACGCGGAGGGAGCCGAGCGGCGGCTGCGCGAGGCGCGGGACGTCCTCGCAGCCCTCGGCGATATCTGGTGGATCGCTACACTTGACAGCTCCCTGTGTAGTGCCGTGGCGGCACAGGACCGTCCGAGCGAGTTCTTGCGCATGGCCGACGCGCTCGAAACGACCGCTCCCGTCCCCGATCGCCAGATCCTCGTCCGGCGGAACCTCGTGCGAGCCCGCGCCCTGCAGGCGCGAGGCTCGGCAGCGGACGCCGAGCTCGCCGCCCGGCGCGGGCTCGAGCTTGTGGAGGCCACCGACCTAGTGCTCGACCACGCGGATGCGCTGCTAACGCTCGCCGACGTCCTCAGGGCCCGTGGGCTGCGAGCCGAGGCCGAGACCGCCCGGAGCGAGGCGCTCGGGCTCCTTCGTGCGAAGGACTACGGCGCGGCGGTCACCCGACTCGGCGGCTGAGCCTTGCCCGTTTCTGTTGGGTGGAGGGCGCGCAGCGTCCAGCCTCCAGGAAGCGGCCTCGCGTTGGATCCACGAGCGGCTCCTTCGCGCGGTCAGGAGGTTATCGACGATCGACCAAGGCGCCAACCCACTCGGGTCGAGGCTCCGACCTCAGGGAAGAGTGTAGGACAACCATCGAGCGGGACCCGCGTGGAAGGCTGGATCCTTTCTACCAGAGGCTGCCGTCGGAGCGGGGAGCCTGACGTCAAAGCGGCGTCGTTTCAGCCAGCAGGTTAGTCGGATCCGCATGCAACACTTCCTTCATGACCGACGAGCAGGAGCGCGAGGTCGCACGTTGGGTCGCCCGTCTGGTCGAGCGCGAGTACGACGTGGTGCCGGGTCCTCCGACGGAGCGCGACGGCAGAGACGGGTCCGGATTGACCGTCGACTTCACGTACGACGAAGCGGACCCGCCATTCGCCGTCGAGGTCACACGACTCCGTGACGACTTCGAGCGTCCGCCCGAGGCCGAGCTGCGCGGCCTGGAGGAGCGACTTCGACGCCACGTGGCCAGCAAGGGATCGCCTCACTGGTCCGTGGGCATCCGGACCGAGACCAAGCTCAGGTCCGACCTGGAACCAGCCATCCGTCAAATGATCGAGTGGATGCTGGCGGCCGACCTCGACGCGCTCGGCCCAGGCACGTATGTGCATGACGTGCCCTCCGACCTCCTGTACAGCATGGGCTGAGTTCGGGGTGATAAGGCCCGATCCCGCGGCCGCCCCACCCGAGCGCGTCTCAGCTTTTGACTGCTCGCAGGAACGCGCGGACCTCGGCGTTGAAGCGCTCGGCCGCTTCTACATCGATCACGTGGCCGACCCCGGGGATGAGCACGAGCTTGGATCCCCGGATCCCCGAATGCAGGGGCCCCCAAACTTGCTGAGGAGCTCGCACGTCCTCCTCGCCGCAGAGCAGCAGGGTCGGGACCTCGATGCGCGGGAGCACGTCGCGGAGGTCGGCTTCGGCGAAGGCGCGCATCGCGACCCTGGTGGCGGCCGGATGGAGCTCCGAGATGATCGATGCGAGCTCGTCAGCCATGTCCGCCGCCGCCCCGTCCGCGAGCATCGTTTGGATCAGCCCCGGCGCCCACTGATCGGGCGGGAACTCGGAGTTTCGGAGCATCAGCTGGAGCCGCTGCTCGACGACCTCGGCGGGAAGGGAACCGGCCCAGCCCGCATACGCCGACGCGAGGATCAGCGTGCGGACAACGGTAGGATGCCGACGGTACAGCTCGAGGGCGAGGCCCCCACCCCACGAGAGCCCCGCCACGTGCGATCGTCCCAGACCGAGCGCCTCGATGAACGCGGCCAGGCAGTCGGCCCAGTCGGGCAGGCGGAACGTCTCTGGTGGGTCCGATGACCGGCCGGCACCCGGCGCGTCCCACGCCACCACCGTGAACTCGTCGGAAAGGCCGTCGATCTGGCGGCGCCATTCCCGGCTGTTGAGGGGCCACCCGTGCAAGAGAACGATCGGTGGCCCCTTGCCCTTCCTTTGATATGCGATCCGGTGGCCCCCGACCTCGACCTTATCCATGGCAATCCATCACGGGTCTGATCGGTGAGCGCATACTATCGAATCGACTCATACGCGTGATCGTCAGGAGCGAATGTGCCTGCCCGTGTGATCCTCACAGGGCCATCACACCTGGGCCGCCGTCGCTCCCACGCAAACCGACCCCACTCTCGCGCGCCGACCCAACCCGCCCGCAAGCGCAACTTCGAGCAGGCCGACGGAGCGCTCCACAAGGTCGGGGGCGCAAGCCGGTAGCTCATCCACCTCCGCGCAGATCGCTCGGCGTATCCTGCTCTGGGCGGCGAGATCGAAGCTTCGTCCGCTCGTTGGCGCGGAGCTGTCGATTTCGGCGCTCCCCGTTTGTCTCATAGGCGACCATCCCGAGAAGGAGGGAGCCATGAAGTACATGCTGCTGATCCACCAGGGCGACTCCCCGACCCCGCGGTCGCCGGAGGCGTGGGCGACCCTTTCGGAGGACGAGCAGAAGGCGGTCTACGCCGACTACCAGGCGATCAACCAGACCCCGGGCGTCACGCCCGGCCTCGGCCTGGACGCGCCCGAGACGGCCACCACCGTGCGGGTGCAGGACGGCAAGACGCTCACCACCGACGGCCCGTTCGTCGAGATCAAGGAGGCCATCGGCGGCTACCTCCTGTTCGAGGCTGACGACCTCGACGCCGCGATCGAGCTGGCCGCGCGGATCCCGGCGGCGCGCCTGGGCGGCGCGGTTGAGGTGCGTCCGATCGTGGAGTGGTAGCGATCCTCGAGCAGGTCTTCCGCGACCAGTGGGGACGTGTTCTCGCTGCGATGATCGGCTTCCTCGGCGACTTCGACCTCGCTGAGGAAGCCGCGCAGGAGGCCTTCGCGATCGCCGCCGAGCGATGGCCGCGAGACGGAGTTCCCTCCAACCCGGGCGCCTGGCTGTTGACGACGGCGCGCAACCGAGCCATCAACCGCCTCCGCCGCGATCGCACGCTGGCCGCGAAGACCCGACTGCTCCAGGTGCCGGAGGCAGCGGAGAACACGATGGACGCGACGACGTTTCCCGACGAGCGACTCGAGCTCGTCTTCACCTGCTGTCATCCGGCACTCGCCACCGACGCGCAGGTCGCTCTCACCCTGCGGACGCTCGGCGGCCTGACCACTGGCGAGATCGCCCGCGCCTTCCTGGTCCCCGAGCCGACGATGGCCCAGCGGCTGGTGCGGGCCAAGCGCAAGATCAAGGCCGCGGGGATCCCGTTCCGGGTCCCTCCCGCCCATCTGCTACCCGAACGGCTCGTCGCCGTGCTCGCGGTCGTCTACCTGATCTTCAACGAGGGCTATGGGGGCCGCGGCGAACTCGCGGCCGAAGCGCTCCGGCTCGGGCGGGCGCTCGCCGAGATGATGCCAGACGAGCCGGAGGTGCACGGTCTGCTGGCGATGA
>JBQTIP010000091.1:0-19674 GCA_052388025.1 Actinomycetota bacterium | reverse complement strand
GCCTCCGCCAGGAGCACGGCGAGATGCATCGCGCGCATCTTGGACGCGGTCCGCGACAGCCGTCCGGCCATGTGCATGAGGCAGCCGCTGTCCCCGGTCACGAGCACGTCGGCCCCGGTCGCGGCCGCCTGGTGGATCTTGTCGTCGGCCATGGCCGTCGCCATCTCCGGGAGCCTCACCGAGAAGGTGCCGCCGAAGCCGCAGCAGGCCTCGGGCCTGGCCATCTCCACCAGCTCGAGGCCGTCGAGTCCCGAGAGCAAGGCCCGGGCCTGGCCGGTCAGCCCGAGCTCGCGGAGCCCGTGACAGGAGTCGTGCGGGCTTACCCTCGCCGGGAACGATCCCTCCAGCCGTTCGACGCCGAGGACGCCCACCAGGAACTCGGAGAGCTCGAAGGTCCGGCCGGCGAGATCCCCGGCGGACCGCTCATCCTGTGTGCCCTCGAACAGGTGCGGGAAGTAGCTCCGTACCATCGCCGTGCACGACCCGGAGGGGGAGACCACCGCCTCGGCGCCCTCGAAAGCGGACAGGAGCGACCGCCCCATGCGTCGGGCCTCCTCGTGGAACCCGGAGTTGAACGGGGGCTGGCCGCAGCAGGTTTGGGCCTCGGGAAACTCGACCTCGAGGCCCTGGTCGCGCAGGAGGGCGACCGTGGACTCACCGATCTCCGGGTACAGGAGGTCGACCAGGCACGTCACGAAGAGCGCGACGCGCTCCGGCGGCATCCGCTAATGGTGCCCGTTGGGCGAGGGCGCCGCCACCCACGGGAGCGAATCCATCCCCACGAGCGGGACGCCGGTGATGAGCGCCGTCTCGAGCGTGAGTGAGCGCATGTCCTCCGGCTCCAGGTCGTGGACGTCGGCCTTGCCGCAGGCCCGGGCGAGCATCTGGATCTCCATGACCATCGACTGGAGGAAGTTCTGAACACGGTCCGCGGCCTCCTCCACCGGTAGGCGCTTCATCAGCTCCTCGTCCTGTGTCGTGATGCCGACCGGGCAGCCGCCGGTGTGGCAGTGGTGGCAGAACCCGGCCCTGGTTCCGAGCCGCTCGTAGTCCTCCGCGTGGACGTCCTTGTTGCAGTTCAGCGCGATCAGCGCGGCCGTCCCGATCGAGACGGCGTCCGCGCCGAGCGCGAGTGCCTTCGCGGCATCGACCCCCCCCCTGATCCCACCGGAGATCACCAACTGGATCTCGCCGTATCTCCCGATCTCCTCGAGGGCCAGGCGGGCCTCGACCACCGCGGCCATCGTCGGGATCCCGGTGTGGTCGAACAAGATCTCGGGGGAGGCGCCGCTCGCGCCCTCCATCCCGTCGATCACGATGACGTCCGCTCCCGCCTTCACCGCGAGCTTCACGTCGTCCTTCACCCGGCAGGCCCCGATCTTCACGTAAACGGGGACCCGCCACTCGGTGGCTTCGCGGATCTCCTCGATCTTGATGACGAGGTCGTCCGCCCCGATGAAGTCGGGGTGGCGCACCGGGGAGCGCTGGTCCACGCCGAGAGGCAAAGTCCGCATCCGGGCGACGTCCTCGGAGACCTTCATCCCGAGCAGGACCCCGCCGGTGCCCGGCTTCGCGCCCTGGCCGACGACGATCTCCACAGCCTCGGCCAGCCGCATGTGCTCCGGGTTGTTCCCGTAGTGGCTGGGGCACACCTGGTACACGAGGGTCTTGGAGCTCTCCCGTTCCATGGGGTGCATGCCGCCGTCGCCAGTCGTCGTCGAGGTGCCCATGCGGGTCGCGGCCATCCCGAGGGCCGCCTTGGCGTTTCGGGACAGCGCGCCGAAGGACATGCCGGTGATCGTGATCGGGATGTCCAGGTGCACGGGGTGCGCCGCCCGGGTTCCGAGCACGGTCTTGGTCTCGCAGCGCTCCCGGTAGCCCTCGAGCGGCACGCGCGAGAGCGTGCACGGGATGAACGTCAGGCCGTCGAAGCTCGGGACCGGACGGTGGAGCGAGAAGCCGGCCATGCGGTAGCGGCCGAGCTCCGCCTTCGTCTGGATGTCGTCGATGACGGCGCGATTCCAGATGGGGCTCTCTCTCAGAACGCCTGCTTCCATAGCTCGTACTTCTCCTTCTCGAAGTGCCACAGCGCCCCGCCGGAGGTCACATGCTTCCAGTCGCGGTCGGTCTCGTGGCTCATGCTTCCCAGCAGCTTCGCGAGCCGCGCCAGCTCCTCGTCGGTGGGATCGCGAACGACGGTGTCCGCCCCGAGGCCCTTGATCTGTCCGCCGACGAAGATGTCGCCGGCGTACATGGAATCGCCGAGGCCCTCGCCCGCCTCGCCGCCGATAACGAGGGTCCCCGCCTGCATCATGAACCCGGTCATGTAGCCGGCGTCGCCGCCGATCACGACCGTTCCACCCTTGAGCGCGATGGCCGCGCGGGCGCCGACGTCGCCGTCGACGAAGACGGTCCCTCCGCGGAGGGAGGCGCCCACGGACGAGCCCGCGTTCCCATGCACATGGACGCTCCCAGACATGAGGTCGGCGCCGACGGACCAGCCGGCGTTGCCGTTCACGATGATGTCCGGGCCCATCCCGAGGGCACCGACGAAGTATCCGACGGTGCCCTCGAACGTGATCGTGGCCCGATCCTCGAGCGCCACGGCAAGGTTGTGGCGTCCCTGCGGGTTGGCGACCGTGATCTCGTTCGCTCCTTCCCGCAGCGCCGCGCGGAGCCGCTCGTTCACCTCCCGGGTCGTGAGGCCCCCGGCCTCGACGACCACGGCGTGGGCTACGCGGCCCACGTCAACACCTCTTTCGCCCGCACCTCGCGCGTGCGGCTCCGCTTCTCGCCGAGGGCGGCGAAGATCGCGTGCTCCTCGGATGCCACCGCCACCACGTCGTCGTCCTCGTAGATGACTCCGGGCTTGCTCGCGAACCGATCCTTTGCGGCACCGAATCCCTCGGCGGTCGAGATGAGATAGGTGAACGAGCCGTCGAGCTCGGCGACGGAGGCGGTCACCGCCTCGTTCAGCGTGAACCCCTTCTCGAGCCGGTCGGCGATGTAGGCGGCGATCAGCTCGGTGTCGTTGCCGGTGTGGAACCGGTGCCCCTTCATCTCGAAGGCCCGGCGGAGCTTGTAGTAATTCGTGATGTGACCGTTATGGACGACCGCGATGTCCTCGAAGGGGCGCGCCCAGAACGGGTGCGCGTGCGCGACGTCGACGCGGCTCTCGGTCGCCATCCGCGTGTGCCCGATGCCGTGCCGGGCCGGGAACCCGTAGAGCCCGTACGTCTCGGCCAGGAGGTCGGCCTTCATCTCGTGCTTCACGATCTCGAGGGCCCGGCCGACCGAGAAGACCTCCAGTCCGGCGGCGTCGACGAGGTCGGCCACTTCGGCCGCCGAGCCTTCCGTCACGACCTCCAGGCGGAGATACCCGGCCTGGAGGTCGGCGGTCGGTACCTGCCACCGATCCTTCGCGGCCTCGACGGCCCGGGCGGCGGACTCCTCGTCGTCGCCGCACCAGGCGCGGACGACGAAGCCGTCGTCCCGGACCGGCCCGTACAGCGCGACGCCGGCCGAGTCCGGACCCCGCCGGTTCAGGGCCCCGAGCATGGCGAGGACCGCGTCGGCCGCCGCCGGGGTGGCCCGGGGGTCCTTCTGGAGGAACCCGGCGATGCCGCACATGAGGGCGCGCTCCTTCCTGATCGAGTCGCTCCGCCAACCGTAGGACCCGGCCGGGCCGTCGACTACGGTGAGCCGGTCACAACCTGCGCCCGTGTGGATGTGCACATCGCATACTTCACCGTGCCCTTCCAGGGGGCACCTTCCCGTGATACCGTGCCGGGACAGGGAGCCCGACATGGCGCAGTCCACGACCCAGCGAGCGTCCAGAGGTTCGCCACGCACACCGCCGGCGAAGGCCGCGCGCGCGCTCCGCGAGATGCTCCAGGCCAAGCGCACCGAGACCGAGGCGCTGTTCGAGATCATCGCCGGCCTCGCCTCCACCCTGGATCTCTCCCGGCTGCTCCGTTACGTGGTCCGCCTTTGCGCGGAGCTCACCGGGTGCCGGGCTGCGCTCGTCTATCTCTGGGACGAAGACCGCGAGCGCCTGGTCGTCCGGGCCGCCACGGAGGGCTACGAGCAGTGGGTGGGGAGGTTCTCCCTGGCGCTCGGGGAGGGGCTCACCGGCTGGACGGCGCTCACGCGCCAGCCGGGCATCATCAAGGACAACCCCATCGCGGATCCTCGCTTTAAGTTCGTGCCCGAGCTGAACGACGACCGCTTCCAGTCCTATCTCACGATCCCGATCGTTGCCTCGAACGGACCGCTCCTCGGTGTGATCACCATGCACACCGAAGCGCCGCACGAGTTCGGCGAGGACGACCTGATCCTGATGAACACGCTTTCGGCGCTGATCGCGGCGGCGGTCGAGAACGCCGAGCTGTACGAACGGCAGGCTCGCCAGGTGCAGGTGCTGCACTCCCTGGCCGAGGCGAGCCACGCGGTGGTCCAGACCTCGTCGCTTCGCCACATCCTGTATCGGCTCGCTTCGACAGCCGGAGTGCTGGTCGGCGCCGACTACTGCGCCGTGCTGACTCTCGACGAGGAGGGCGCGCACCTCGCCGTCGAGTCGTTCTGGGCCGCGGGGCCGGAACCGGGAGGGAGCCCGCCGGCCGCGGTCCCCTCCGACGGCCCGTGGGCGCGGTTGCTCGGTGCTACGACGCCGACCGTGCTCGTCCGCCGAGAGCACCGGGAGGCGTTCGCGGCCTTCGATTCGCTTGCCCCGCGCGCGCGGACGGCCTTGGTGGCGCCGATGCGCGTCTCGGAGCGCATTGTCGGCACGTTCGTATGCTTCGCCGACGCGAACAGGCCGTACGGGAAGGAGGATCAGGAGCTGCTGTCGATGGTCGCGTCCCAGGCCGCCCTCGCCGTCCAGAACTCGCGGCTGATCGAGGCACTGACGGAGCGAAACGTGGTCCGCGACTTCTTCGAGGCGCTGATGCTGGGGGAGGACGGGGACCTCGGCCTGGAGCCGCGGGCCCACCGCCTCGGGGTGGACCTGAACCGGCCTCACGTCGTGGTGGTCTTCGAGGTCACGGCCCACCCCGCGGAGTTCGAAGGGGAGCGCGTGTGGTTCGCGCTGCGCCAGGATCTGGCCGGCGGCTTCCCCGGATCACTGTTCACGTATCGGGATCACACGCTCACGGCGCTGCTCCGCCTCTCGGATGCGACGAGCCTCGACCGGCTCGCGGGTCGCCTCGTCGAGTCAAAAGCCGGGCACGAGCGGCCGCCCGATCTCATGATCTCGGCGGGGATCTCCCGGGCCGCCCGCAGTCCGGAGGACTATCCCGACGCCTTCGAGCAGGCGCGCCAGGCTCTGCTCATGGGGCGCGCCGTGCGCGGGCCGGGGGCCGCGGTGACCTTCGACGAGCTCGGGGCCCAGTGGCATCTGTTCAGCGTGGCGCAGCAGCAGGTGCGGGACATCTATCAAGAGCGCCTCGAGAAGCTCCTCCGGCATGACGAGGAGAAGGGGACGCAGCTCTTCCGCACCGTCGAGGTCTACCTCGAGTGCATGGGCAACTCGAAGCTCGCAGCGGAGAAGCTCTTCGTCCATCGCAATACCCTGCGGCAGCGCTTCGACAAGATCCGCCAGGTGGCCGAGGTGGACCTCGGAGACACCGACCGGTGGTTCGACCTGATGATGGCCCTTCGCATCATCAGGCTCCGCGAGCTGGCTCGCTGACGGACCGATTTACAGGCCGCGGGGGCCGGTACTAGCATGCGCAGGGCCCGCGCCGCCCTAGCGGCTCGACACCGGAGGTGGATGACATGAGCGACGTCGAAGGCAACCTCGCAGAGTGGCGCGACGCGGGAATCGAGTGGGTGCGGTTCGAGCTACCCGACATCCACGGGATGTCGCGATCGAAGACGGTGCCCATCCGGCACGCCGCGAGCTACGCGCGAGGGGGCCTCAACATGTACGGGGGCGCGAGCGTCCTGGACACCCGCTCCGACGTCGTCCCCGGGACGCTCTACAACGAGGAGCGGGCCTGGGGCGACCAGCTCCTGTATCCCGATCCTGACACGGCGGCCGTCGTCCCGTGGGCCGATCGGACCGCGCGCTTTATCTGCGACGCTGCGTGGTACGACGGCACGCCCGTTGCGGCGACGCCCCGCCATGTCTTTCGCCGGGCGCTAGAGAAGTGCCGCTCGATGGGGTTCGAGCCGGTTATGGGCTCGGAGTTCGAGTTCTACCTGCTCACGGCGGATACGTACGAGCCGCTGTTCACCGGCTACCACATCTTCAATACCGTGCGGAACGACTGGGTCCCCACGATCAGGCGAATCCTTGAAGAGATGCCGCGGATCGGCGTCGACATCATCACGTCGAACACCGAGTATGCCGGGTCGCAGTGGGAGATCAACTTCGCGCCCGCCAGTGGCCTCGCCGGCCCGGACATGGCGTTCACGTTCAAGAACGGCGTGAAGGAGATCGCCAAGCAGGACGGCTACCTGGCCTCCTTCATGACCAAGCCGTTCGCCGACCAGTCGGGGTCCGGCTGCCACACGCACTTGTCCCTCGTGAGCAGGGACACGGGGGCGAACATCTTCGGGGACGACGGCGATCCCGACGGGATCTCCGACACCTGCCGGCATTTCATAGGCGGGCTCATGAGATACGCGGAGGCCATCGACGCGCTCGTCGCCCCGACGGTGAACTGTCACCGCCGCCGACGGAGGCACACCTTCAGCCCCACGAACGTCTCGTGGGGACTGGACGAGCGGTCGTCCCTGGTGCGAGTGAAGGGCGGGGCCCTCGAGTCTCGCCACATCGAATACCGCGCGCCGAGCGCGATGTCGAACCCGTACCTCGTCGGCGCCGCCATCCTCTCGGCCGGGCTCAAGGGCATCGAGGACAAGCTCGATCCCATCAACAGGGCGACGCGGGGCCTCCTGGCCGAGCAGGACGAGCGGTTCGAGAAGCTGCCAACCTCCCTCCCTGAGTCGCTCGATTCCCTGGAGGACGAGCCGGCCACGAAAGAGTTCTTCGGCGACGAGTTCATCACCGCGTACCTGGTCATGCGGCGCTACGAGCTGTCGCGGTTCAACGACTGGGTGACCGACTGGGAGCGGCAGGAGTACCTGGAGATGTTCTGAGCGCATGCCGAGACGACGTGCTCCTCGTGGAGGGGGAACGCGCGCGTGTCGTTCAGGAACGAGTCGTCGCACTCGGTCACGACGGGCATGAACACGTCGTCGACGCCTTGGCCGGAGTCGCGCTCCGCGATCCATCGAGCGGTCGCGTCGTAGGCCAAACCGATCGCGAGGCTGGATGTGAGGACCACCGGCGTGTGCAGGAGCCCCCACTCGTTCAGCTGGTTGATGCCGATCAGCTCGGCGTAGCCATTCAAGATCGACGTCCCCGCGTAAACACGATCCCGCCACGTCGTCCCGGAGTGGGGCCAGACGACCGTCACGCCGGTCCGCGCAACGACCGGGTCGTCGTTCACGAGTCTGCTGTGCCCGACGCGAACGCCCACCACGTCGGTGATGGCGTTCCCCTCCCCCGTCCGAAACGCGCCGATCACGATCCCGAGATCCCGAGCCCTCGCCCGCTCCACCCTCGCCCGCCTTCCCCCGAAGTGCCGATGGTCAGTTCCGCCGAGTTCGGCAACAATCTGCGCCATGGCGTTCCGGTTCCGCCACCATGCCCGGCAGCGTGCTGCGCTCGCAGCCATCGTGGGCGTGATCATCATCGTCCTCTTCGGCCCGCAGCTCATGATCCCGGCCATCGCCCTGGTGGCGTTCGTCTACTACGCACACCAGATGGCGGCCGTCGTGGTCGGGGACGACGAGGTGCCGAACCCGAGCCTCGCGTTCGTGGTCGTGATCAACGCCCTGGTCGTCCTGCTCGTCCAGGTCCTGGTGTTCTTCTCCGGGCTCCAGACCCGGATCTGACACCCGTTTCCCCTGCCGCCCCAGGCTGGTTCGGGAGCACTGTTCACTTTGCACACTTCGGGCGGCCGTGAATGGGCAATCCGTGACTTGGGCCGGCCGCCGACCGCCACCTATGCTTGGCTCGATTCGGTGTCGTGTCGTTCATGCGGAGACCCGGCAGGGCGAGGCCCGGGCGGTTTCCGGTGAGCGCTGGATGGGGGGATGCGGATGGCGACACAGGATGTGTTCATCCGGAAGTCCTCGGGCTTGACGCGCCAGATCAGCGCACGCGACGCGCTGATGTACGCCGCCATGAACCCGGGACTGCTCTATAGCCTCGTCTACATCGTCTGGGCGCCGGCCTTCTACCCGGGCGCGCACATGGGCCTCGCGGTGCTCTTCGTCCTGATGATCTTCCCCATCGCCGGGCTCTACTGGTACTTCTCGGTGGCGATGCCGAGATCTGGGGGCGAGTACATCTACATCAGCCGCACGCTGCACCCGGCGCTCGGCTTGTTCGCCTGCTTCATGATCAGCGTCACGGCCCTGTCCTGGACGGGGCAGCTGCAGGACTGGTGGATCCGATGGGGCCTGGCCGACTCGATCCGGTCCGTGGGGATCTCCGGTGGGCACGAGGGGTGGATCGACCTCGCCAACAACATCGACAAGCCCATCGTCCGGTTCCTGATTGGGACCGTCTCGCTCTTCGGGCTCACGCTCTATCTGTACCTGAAGGGCACGAAGGCCATGATGAGGGTGTCGTACTGGGCGGTGGCCTTCGCCTGGCTGGCCGTGCTCATCCTGGCCTTCCTCGTGATCGTCACCGGCCGGGACGGGTTCGTCGAGAACTTCAACCAGCTGTCGGGAGCGAGGTACGACCAGATCCTGCAGGCCGGCAAGGAGGCCGGCGCGGTCTTCAAGGTGGGGTTCATCGCCACGCTCTACGCGGGGATGGTGTACGTAAACCTCAACACGCTCGGGCAGACGTTCTCGGCGAACCTGGCGGGCGAGATCCGTGGCGTGGCGAAGTCGCAGGGCCTCGCCCTGTTCGGGTCGCTCGTGATGATGATGGCCTGCTGGTTCGCGGCCTACATGCTCGTCTACGCGATCGTCGGTACGGATTTCATGCACTCGCTCGACGCGCTTTGGCTGCAAGGCGTCGACTCCCTCCCGCCGGCGCTGCAGCACGCGAACACCGTGAGCGAGCCCGTGCCGATGCTCTTGATCGCCTTCATGACCGGCAATCCGATCCTGCAGCTGCTCTTCGGCGTGTGCTTCATCGTGGCCACCTGGGTGTCCCTGGCGGGGCTGGGCTTCGCGCCGATCCGGAACGTCTTCGCCTGGTCGTTCGACCGGCTGATCCCGACGAAGTTCGCCGAGATCAAGACGCGGTACCGGGCGCCCGTGTGGTCGATCGTGGCCGTGATCGCGGTGGCGGAAGTCTTCCTGTGGCTCGGTATCTACAGCCCGACGTACTCGACCGCCATCCTGTACTCAATCATCGCTTGGTTCATCGGGTGGATCGTCCTCGGGATCGCCGGCATGGTGTTCCCCTACCGGCGGAAGGAGATGTTCGAGGCGAGCCCACCGGCCGTTCAGAAGCGGATCGCCGGGATCCCCGTGATCTCGATCCTCGGGTTCCTGACTCTCGCGGTCTCCATCGGGACGGAATGGGCGGTCGGTCAGCCGTTCTTCAAGGGGGATGCCTCGGCCTCGCAGTACTTCACCGTCCTCGGGATGGCCGTGGTCCCGATCGTGATCTACGTGATCGCGCACTTCTACCACAAGAGCAAGGGCATCCCGCTCAAGCTGCAGTTCTCGCAGGTGCCGCCCGAGTAGTGGCGTTTGTGGTCTGAAGAGAGGGGAGCTACGCTTCGCAACTCGAGCGTAGCTCCCCTTCTTGGCTCCGGAGGCGTTCGATGCTCAAGCTCTTCTTCGCCACCGATGTGCACGGGTCGGAGACGACGTTCCGCAAGTGGCTGAACGCGGCCCGCCACTACGGGACCGACGTGCTCATCATGGGCGGTGACCTGACCGGCAAGATGCTCGTGCCGATCGTCGAGGAGGCCGACGGCACGTACACGGCCAAGTACGAAGGCGGCCTGATCCGGGTGGACGACGAGAAGGGCCTGGCCGACCTGGAGAAGAACCTGCGGACGCGGGGCTACTACGTCGAGCGCATGACCCAGGAGGAGAGGGCTGCCATCCAGACCCCCGAGCAGGTCGACGAGCTCTTCAAGCAGCACATCGGGAAGGTGCTGTCCGGGTGGATCGCCCTGGCCGACGAGCGTATCGATCCCGGCAAGACCCCGACCTTCTGGATGCCCGGCAACGACGACATGGACTTCGTCGACGAGTACGCCAACGCCTCCAAGGCCATCCAGAACGCCGACGGCAAGGTGATCGAGGTCGACGGCTACTACCTGCTCTCGCTCGGCGAGGCCAACATCACGCCGTGGAACTGCCCGCGGGACGTCACCGAGGACGTGCTCGCGCGCAAGATCGACGAGCTGGCGGCGCAGGTCCCCGACATGAGCCGGTGCATCTTCAACGTGCACGCGCCCCCCTGGGGCTCGAACCTGGACCTCGCGCCGGACCTCGACGAGGACTTCAAGCCCACCATGGAGGGCGGCGGCCTGAAGATGAAGGCCGTCGGCAGCACGGCGGTCCTCGAGGCTATCCGCAAGTACCAGCCGCCGCTCTCGCTCCACGGCCACATCCACGAGTGCTCGGCCGGCGTCAAGATCGGGCGGACGCAGTGCATCAACACGGGGTCGGAGTACCACGAGGGCGTGTTGCGTGGTTCCCTGATCATCCTGGACCCGAAGAGGGGCGTGAAGAATTTCGCCCTGACGGTGGGCTAGATGGAGCAGGTCACCGAGCCCGTCGGCGAGCCCTTCTCCGCCTGGCCCGAGTACATGTCCGAGGCCAAGGCCATCATCGCCGCCGCGAACGAGCGGGGGCTGCACCTTCGCCTCCTCGGGGCCCTGGCCGTGATCGAGCAGTGCCCCGGCGGCCTGTGGCTCCTGGACAAGACCAACCGCATCCTCACCGACCTCGACTTCATCGGCTACGACAAGGAGATCACCAAGGTAGAGGCCATGTTTGGGGAGCTCGGGTACGAGGTCCTGGGCGGCCGGGGGGTCACCATGGACGTCTGGGTGGGGCGACGGATCTTCCACGACCCGACGGGGACGCGCCGGCGGGTCGACGTGTTCCTCGACCGGCTGGACTTCTGCCATCCGATCGAGCTGAAGGGGCGCCTGGACCTTCATCCCGTGACGATCCCGCTCACCGACATCCTGCTCGAGAAGCTCCAGATCGTGGAGATCAACGAGAAGGACCTGAAGGACCTCGTGGTCCTCCTGCTCGAGCACCCGGTGGCGGACCGGCACGAGGACGGCGCGCTCGATTCCTCCTATGTCGTCGACCTTCTCGGCAAGGACTGGGGCTTCCACTACACGGTGTCGCTGAACTTCGAGCGGATCCGCAGTTACATGGCCACGATCCCCGACCTGTCGGACGAGCGGCGAGGCGTGGTCGCCCGGCGGATCGACGAGCTGTGGGCGAAGGTCGAGGCGGCGCCCAAGAGCCTGAAGTGGAAGCTCCGCGCCCGCGTAGGCCCCGCCAGGAAGTGGTACAACGAGGTCGGGGAGGGATATCGGGAGATCGGGCGCGAATCCAAGGCCTGGGAGGGCTGAGCGGAACGGGATATCAGCGCTCGCCGAGCCCCCGCTCGGCCCGGTAGGCGGCGGCCATCTCCTCGAGGCGGGCCCGCGTTCCCCCGAAGGCCTCCGCGGTCGGTAGGTATCGCTTCGGGCCTTGGCCACGAGGGCGCCATGCGACCCTTGACGACGTCCACGATCAGCACCGTGTCCATGGTTTACCCGAGGTAGACGACGTTCAGGTCGGCCATCTCCTCGCCTCCTCATGCACTTGTCCAGCGATTGTTTGTTCGGGCGGCGCTTCGCTTCGAGCCCGCGACCCCGGGCTCAGGCCTCGTGACTGACAAGGCGGGAGACCGTATCGAAGTCGGGGTCGGGCACGAGGAGGTGGTAATGGATGCCCCACCGGTCGACCCCGTGGATGCGGTTGGCCAGGCGGTTGACCTCGAGGATCCTCCCGAACTCCACCGCGCCGCTCCCGAAGCCGAGGGCCTCGATCACCCTCGCGGAGACCCCCAGCAGGAGCGCGAGGCCGACGGCGACCGCCAGCGTGGCGGTGTCCGCTCGCGCCAGGAGGCTCACGAGGGCAAGCAGCGCGAACACGACCGCGGCCAGCCGGAAGGCCCACCCGGGTCGATCGCGGTGCTGGTACACGATGCGGGCGTCGGTGACGCCGAGCACGCCGGGCTCGACCCCCGCGTCCTCGGGGTCCTCGTCTTCCGGCGGCGGCCGAGCCCCCGGGAGGTGGTGCAGCCATCCGGGCCTGATAGAACCGAGCTCGGCCTCGCAAGGGACGGTCACCAGCAGCTGGTCCCCAGGCCAGCGCCACCTGACCATCCGGGAGATCGTCCCCGGAAGCTCCTCCGGTTCGTACCGCGTGAAGCTCACCGGTCCAGGGTACGACGCACCGACGCCGAGGTCAGCCGGCCGCTCGCACCTCGCGGGCGAACCGCCGGAAGAGCTCGCGGGCTCGATCTTCCTGCACCGAGAGGTTGAGGTCGGCCTCCGCGCGGAGCTCGTCGGCCGACTTGCCCCACGCCTCCTTGAGGCCGTCGTCGGCGTCACTGAGCCACATCTCGAGCTCGTCGCGGTCGACCTCGAAGTGGAACTGCAGGCCCCACGCCCGTTCCCCGACGCGGAAGGCCTGCACCCGCACGTGGTCACCGGTTCCGAGCAACACGGCCCCATCCGACAGCGCGAACGTGTCCTCGTGCCAGTGGAACACCATGTCGCCGTCCGAGAAGACCGACATGAGCGGATCGGGGGCCGCCTTGGCCGTCAGGTGCAGCGCCGCGAAGCCGATCTCCCGAACGGGCGCCTTCACGACCGGCACGTCCTGCGCCCGCGCCAGCATCTGCGCCCCAAGGCAGATGCCGAGGAACGGCACGCCGCGATCGATGGCCCGCTTGGTCAGGTCTCGCTCGGCCGCGAGGAACGGGAAGCGACCCGTCTCGTCGACGTTCATCTCGCCGCCGAAGACGATGATGCCGCCGACCTCGTCGACGTCCGGCGGCGGTCCGTCCTCGCGGGCGTTGTGGATACGGACGTCGAGGCCCTCGGCCCGCAGGGCGGCGGGGGCGAGCCCGAACGTCTCCCAGGCATCGTGCCCGATCAGCACCACCGGCTTCATGGCCGGGAAGTGTAGTGGCACGGGCAGAGGGCCTCAGCCTCCATGCGGCCCTCCGCGCGCGCCTACCCGCGCTCGAAGTAGCGCCCGAGCTCCCAGTCGGTCACGCAGTTGTTGTCGAAGATGATCTGCTCCTGCCTCGCCATGTTCAGGAGGTGCTCGAAGACGTAGTCCCCGAACGCCTCACGCATGACCTCGCTCTTGTTCATCTCGTCGATCGCTTCGTGAAGCGAACTTGGAACCCGCGGAACGTCCTTGGCCTCGTACGCGTTGCCGTGGAACATGTCCGGAGCCTCGATCTTGTTTTGCAGGCCGTGGAGCCCGCCGGCGATCGTGGCCGCGTAGCCCAGGTACGAGTTCACGTCGGCACCGGGGAGCCGGGACTCGACCCGGTTGCCCTTCTGCTCGCCGACCACTCGGAACCCGCAGGTGCGGTTGTCGTGGCTCCAGACTATCGCCGTCGGAGCCCACGACCCGAGCTGATACCGCTTGAAGGAGTTCACGAACGGCGCGAACATCCAGGCCATCTCCCGCGCCGTGCTCATGAGCCCGCCCAGGTAGTAGCGGAACGTGTCCGACATGTGGTGCTGTGCGTTGTCGTCCCACATGAGGGACTCGCTGCCGTCCTCACTCCAGACGCTCGAGTGCATGTGGCAGGAAGAGCCGGCCTCGGCCATCGTCCACTTCGCCATGAACGTGATGGCCGCACCGTTCAACGCGGAGATCTCCTTCACCCCGTGCTTGTAGATGGCGTGGTAATCGGCGGTCTCCAGTGCCTCCGCGTACGTGATGTTGATCTCCTGCTGGCCCTTGCCGAACTCGCCCTTCGAGAACTCGATGGGGATACCGGCGCCCACCATCCCGTTGCGGATCTGGCGGATGATCCACTCGTCCTTGGTCGTCTGGAGCATGTGGTAGTCCATGATGTAGGTGGAAGAGGGCTGAAGGTCCTGGTAGCGCTTCTGCGCCGCCTCCTCGTAGGACTCCTTGAAGAGGTAGAACTCGAGTTCCGAACCGGCCTTCACGGTGTACCCGGCCTGCTTGGCCCGCTCGATCTGCCGCTTCAGGATCTGCCGGGGCGCGACCTCCACCGGCTCATTCGTCTCTTCATCGGCGACATCGCAAATGACCATCGCGGTCTTCTCGAGCCAAGGCACGACCCGGAGCGTGGAAAGGTCGGGGATCATCTTGAAGTCCCCGTAGCCTGTCTCCCAGCTCGCGAACTGGAAGCCTGGGAGCGGCTCCATCTCCATATCGATCGTGATCAGGTACAGGCAGGCATGAAGCCCTTCCTCGCCCAACACTTCCTCGAGGAAGAAGTGCGGGAGGATCCGTTTGCCGACGAATCGCCCTTGGAAATCGGTGAACATGCAAAGGACCGTGTCGATCTCCCCCGAGTGCGCCATCTCCTCGAGCGTCTTCACGTCCAGGTTCCCTGCCATGGTCCCTCCTCTCACGATGGGTGGCGAAGAAAGCTGCGGCGGGCCTCGTCCGGCCCGCCGCAGCTTGCGCTGAGCGCTCTCCCTTCCGATCCGAGGATGCCCCTAGCCGGGCGCCTCCAGCTCGGCCTCGGCCTTCTCGATCAACGCGAACTCCTCCTCGGGTGCCTCGGCAACCAGGCGGTGCCGGCTGTACAGCCCGAAGTAGAGGTACCCCACGACCAGGCTGACGACGACCGCAACGACCCCGACCCGTGCTCCCGCCAGGTCGTAGCCGAGCTGCGCGATGCCGGCGACGAACGCGATGGCCGCCGCGATCACGGCGCCGAGGATGCCCACGGGACTCCGGTACGGCCGCTCGACGTTGGGCTCCTTCACCCGGAGGATGATGAACGCGATCATCATCAGCACGTACGTCGTGAGGGCGCCGAAGACCGACATCTCGGTGATCACGAGGAGCGCGTTGGCCGGGTCGGCCTTGTTGTACCAGATGACCGTGATCAGGCCCAGTATCGCCGGGATGATCAGCGCCAGGTACGGGGTCTTCCTCCCGCCCGTGAGGGACAGGATCCGGGGGATGTACCCCGCGCGTGAGAGCGCGTAGACGATCCGGCTGTACGCGAAGATGATCGAGTGGAACGAGGCGACGAACCCCGTGATCCCCACGACCGTCACGAGCCAGAAGAAGAAGCTCTCGCCCTGGATCACCTTCACGGTCTCGGCGATCGGCGCGCCGGCGACCGAGAGACCCTCGGCCCCGAGGATGCCCCCCGCGACGAAGAACGCCACCGCGGAGAAGAAGACGAGCGACCACATGGCCCAGATCGACCCCTTGGGGAGGTCCCGAGCCGGATCCCTCGTCTCCTCGGAGGCGAGCGGCACGCCCTCGATCGCCAGGTAGAACCAGAAGGCGAACGGCAGCGCCTGCAGGATCCCCTTGAACGCCCCGAAGGGGAAGAACGTGCTCTGGCCCGCCTCGGGAGCCAGGTTCGTGAAGTTCGACGCCTGCCAGTCCCCCCCGGCGAGCATCACGACGGCCCAGAGCAGCAGGATGACCACCGAAGTCACGGTGATCGCGAACACCGAGACCAGGGTCGCCTGGACCCCCATGAGGTTGATGCCCAAGAAGACCACGTAGGCGAGCACCGCGATCCACTCGATCGGGTCCAGCCCGAGGATGTCGGGCAGCGAATCGAACGGCGGAAGGAGCGTCACGTTGATGCCGATCACGACCGCGATGGCCGACGT
Organism: Actinomycetota bacterium; assembly: GCA_052388025.1. Lineage (GTDB taxonomy): Bacteria > Actinomycetota > UBA4738 > UBA4738 > HRBIN12 > JBQTIP01. The sequence goes on along the minus strand of JBQTIP010000091.1, from coordinate 3,811 downwards.
CGCGAGGACGTACTCGAGGATGGCCCCGATGCCGGTCGCGAACCCGCCCCATACGCCCATCGTCCGCCTGGCGAACGCGTAGGGGCCCCCGGTCACGGGGAAGGCCGTCGCCATCTCGGAGATGCTGTAGACCATCAGCACGTACATGGCGATGGCCAGGAACGTGGCGAACAGCATCCCCCCGAAGCCGCCGCCGGTGAACCCGAAGTTCCAGGAGAAGTACTCCCCCGAGATGACGTAGCCCACCCCGAGGCCCCAGATGAGGGCCGGGCCGGCGCGCCGCTGGAGCTCGCGCTCCTTCATGTACTCGGCGCCGACGTGCTGGTACTCGACGACACCGACTTTCTCGACCTTCGGCTTCTCCTCCATCGTCCCCCCTTCGCTCCGGCCCTCCAGAAACGACGAAGGGCGAGCGGGCACGTGCGCCCGTCTCGCCCTAGATCGACCTACCTAGGCTCCCGATCACGCGTTTTGTTCTCCCTGTCGCTTGAGCCTTTGTCTGACCAAAGCCAGGATCGAGCCGGAGCGTATGCTCCTCCTCGGCGGACTGTCAAGCAGGAGTTATGGTCCCTTGACAGGGACTTTGTCTGACAAATAGCCTGGGAGCCGTTCGGGGCGAAAAAGGCTGGCATGGCGACGAAGGACAAGGTTCGGCTCTCGTTCGGGGTGCGGGATGACATCGCGGGGAGGATCGACTCCGGCGAGATGCCGCCGGGCGCCCGGCTCCCCCCGGAGCCGGAACTCGCCGCCGAGCTCGGCGTATCCCGCGCCACGCTGCGGGAGGCCCTTCGCTCGCTCGAGGAGGATGGGTTCGTAACCCGGACCCGGAGAACGGGGACGTTCGTCACCCACCGCCCGCGCCTTCGGGCGAACCTGGACATCAACTTCGGCGTGACCGAAGGTATCCGTGCGGCGGGGATGACCCCGGGGACCGAGGCCTTGACGATCACCCAGGCGGCGGCGACAAGGGAGGAGGGGAGGAGGCTCGCCCTCGAGCCCGGTGACGCCGTCGTGGCAGTGGAGCGTGTCCGCACGGCCGATGGTCGGCCGGTCGTCTTCTCCCGCGACATCGTTCCCCGGAGCCTGGTCCTGGGTCGACCCCAAGTCCTCCAGCTGCTCTCCACGGAGTCGATCTACGACGTGCTCGAGCGAGAGCTCGGAGCGCCCGTGCACCACGGCGTGGCGAGCTTCCGGCCCGTCAAGGCCGACAAGCTCGTGGCCGCAAAGCTCCGGGTCATCAGGGGGGCGCTGCTCCTGTACCTGCAGCAGGTGGACTACGAAGACGGTGGTCGTCCCGTCCTGTACTCGCACGAATACCACCTGGCCGACGCCTTCGAGTTCACGGTGGCCCGTCGCGGCCCCGGGAGGAGGCTCACATGACCGCCCATGTCGGCAAGGCCATGCGCCTGAAGCGAGTGATCGACCCGGCGGGAGTCTCGGTGATCTGCGCCCTCGATCACGGCATGACCTCGCCGCAGTTCCTCGAGCCGCTGGCCGACATCGGATCGCGAACCGCTGAGGCGATCGCGGGCGGGGCCAACGTGATCATGATGAGCAAGGGGATGATCCGCCTCGCGGAGCCGGCCTTCTCCCGGGAGACCTCGCTCGCGCTGCTCGTGTCGGCGTCGGCGAACCCCGACGGTGCGCGCCCCGAGATCGTCCAGATCGCCGAGGTCGAGGAGGCGCTTCGGCTCGGGGCGGACGCGGTAGTGCTGTTCACGGCCCTTGGCGGCGACACCGAGCCGGGCATGGTGCGGATCCTCTCGGCCGTCGGCCGTGAGTGCGCGGACCTGGGCATGCCGTTCATAGCGGAGGCGGAGTTCCCCACGACCTACGCGTCGGTGGAGGACCTGAAGGCGCAGTACGGGTTCGAGTACCTGCGGCGAAACGTCCGACTCTGCGCCGAGCTTGGGGCCGACATCGTGAAGACCAACTGGCCCGGCGATCAGGACTCCTTCGGGAAGCTCGTCGAGGCGACCTCCGGGATCCCGGTCGTCCTGGCGGGCGGATCGCGACTGGACGACTGGGAGCTGCTGTCGCGCATGGAGGCGGCCGTGTCGGCGGGAGCGATCGGCTGCTCGGTGGGCCGAAACATCTTCATGCACAGCTCGCCGGAGGCCATCACCAGGGCGCTCTCCCGCGTCATCCGGGACCGCTTGAGCGCAGAGAAGGCCCACGAGGCGCTGCAGGAAGAGCTGGGAGGGGTCCGATGAGGGCCGCCTTCATGCACGACGTCGAAGTCGTGAAGGTTGAAGACACGGCCGAGCCCGAGCTCGATCCGCGGGGGGCGATCCTGAGGATGGAGGCCTGTGGCATCTGCGGGACGGATGCGCGGACATTCTTCAACGGCGATCCCGGGGCGCCCTCGCCGTGGATCCTCGGCCACGAGCCGGTCGGGGTGCTGGTCGAGGTCGGCCCGGATGCGGATCTTCCGCCCGGGATATCCGAGGGCGACCGGGTCTTCCTCGGCTCCATCCTGACGTGCGCGGAGTGCACGTGGTGCCTGGACGGGTTCCAGAACCTCTGCGAGCGGCACGAGCTGTACGGGTACGACCCCTACCCGGGGGCGTACGCGGAGTACGCGGCGGTGCCCCCGATCGCCACGAAGAACCTCATCTCGTTGCCTCCGGATCTCTCCTCGGACCTCGCGACGGTGGCCGATCCGTTCGCGTGCGCGCTGAACGGCGCAGAGGTGCTCGCCGTCGAGTACGGCGACACGGTGGTCATCCTCGGTTCCGGGCCCATCGGGTGCTGGCAGTCCGTCCTCGCCAGGGATCGTGGAGCCCACCGCGTCTACCTGACCGACGTCAGCAAGGACCGCCTGGATCTCGCGCTCGAGGTCGTCGGCGCGTTCGTGGACGACGCCTTCGTCTCAGGGGAGGACAACGGCGTCCAGGAGGTCCTATCGAGGACGGGCGGAGCCGGCGCCGGGCGGGTCATCGTGGCCGCGCCTTCGAAGCAGGCGCAGCAGGCCGCCCTCGTCATGGCGGCGAAGCGGGCCCGGGTGGTCTACTTCGCCGGCCTGCCGAAGGCCGACCCGATCAGCCCGCTCGACATGAACCAGCTCCACTACAAGGAGCTGGCGGTGCTCGGCGCTTACGGAGCCACCCATCGGCAGTACCGGATCACGATGGAGTACCTGAACCGGCGACGGGAGGAGCTGGGCCGAATCGTGACGCATCGGTTCCCTCTGGACCGGATCGCCGACGCGTTCGCTACGATCCGGGCGGGCACCGGCCTCAAGGTGGTGATCCAGCCGTGAGCCAGATGGGGCCCTACGTCATCGGGTGTGACGTTGGGAGCCAGGGGACCAACGCCGCCCTGTACGCGGCGAACGGCTCGCTTGTTGCCTCCGAGTACGAGGGCTACGGTCTGTCGTTCCCCAGCCCAGGATGGGCCGAGCAGGACCCCGCAGCGTGGACGCGAGCCGTGATCGGCACGGTCGGGAAGCTTGCCCGAGAGGTGCCCGAGGGCCCCGATGCGATCAAGGGACTATCGTTCGGGAGTCAGCTCGACGGGATGGTGGCATGCGACGCCGCGGGGAAGGCGCTCCGGCCGGCCATGATCTGGATGGATCGCCGGGCGGAGGCCCAGGCGGCGCGCCTGGCGGAGCGGAGGTCCCCGGCCGATTTCTACCGACACGTCGGAGCGAACCTTGATTCGTCGCACGCTGTGTTCAAGGCACTGTGGATCCGCGACGAGGAGCCCGACGTGTTCGCGCGGGCGACGCACTTCATGCCACCCGGAACGTTCGTCCTGCGGGAGGTCAGCGGGGCGCTGGCCGTCGACTACTCGAACGCGTCGTCGCTCG
>JBQTIP010000090.1:0-2476 GCA_052388025.1 Actinomycetota bacterium | reverse complement strand
AGCCGGTCATCAACGTGGACGGGCCGGAGTAGCCTAAGGACCCGGCGAACCGGCGCTCCACCAGGTCGGCCGGACGAGGAGCCTGGGGATCGGGGATGGTGGTGCGGCGGCGCTTGCCCCGCCTCGCCCCTTCGAGGCCCATCTCGGCCATGAGGCGCTCCACGGTGCACCGGGCCACGGCGGTGCCCTCCCGGTTGAGCTGTCTCCACACCTTGCGGGCCCGTACCCGCGGAAGTTCTCGTCGTAGACCCGGCGGATCTCCTTGTTCAGGTCCTCATCGCGCGCACGCGACGGGCGTCATAGTCCGCGGTTACCATCTTCCCCATGACGGTGACGGCGCTCGTCCTGTCCATTTTGGGAGTCCTTCTCGCGGTTGCGTCTCTCATCTGGAACTACGTCCAGTTCCGGCTCTCCGGCCCCCGTATAACGGTTCGCATCCTCCGAGGAGTCAAGAGTGCCACAGCCATCGCGCGCGCCGCCGCGAGCGCATCGGAAGCCGACTTCGACATGCTCCGAGACCAAGGCTTCACCGAAGAGCTTGTCGGAGTCGAGGTGTCCAACGTGAGACGGGCGGCGACTGAGGTGCAGCAGTGTGATGCCGAGTTCGGAGGCTTCGGGTTCACGGTGATGCAAGACCCGATGAACCCGACCCTGCCGCATCGCCTGGAGGCGCAGAGCTCGGAAACCTGGTGGGTGCCCCTCGCTCCGATACGACAGATGGCTGCGGCAGCGCGGGCGGTGGACGGGCGAGACCTTCGGGCGGTCCGCATGCAGGTTGTCATCACAGGACGCGAGAAGCTCACCACCGAAGCGATTGAGCTCTAGCTGGACGGCGCCCTCCGCGTCGCGCGCGAGCGACTCTTTGTCCTCCGTCCGAGCCAGCCGGTCGCGGTAGTTCGCTTCCAGCGAGTTCCACTGTGCAAGCGACCTCCAGGGGGCCCTCGGGGGAGTAGAGGCTCCCGAGGGGGTGGGTGTGTGCTCAAGTAGAGTTAGCATCAGGACCCGAGCCGGGCGAAGGCGTCGGCGAGCCGCCGATACTGGTTCAAGCGGTGGCCGGTCTCCCGACGGGAAGCCCCTTGGCCGCTCAAGGGTTGTGGAGTAGGAGCGCTGGCGAAGGAGGGCATCATGAGCGCGGTGGCAGGCATCGTTGTGCTGGCCGGACGGGTCCTGTTCTCGGTCTTCTTCGTTAGGTCCGGGATCGCACACGTGAGGAGGCAGCAGGCAATGGGCGACTACGCTCGCTCCGCCGCCTTCCCGGCTCCCTATCTCGCTGGCTGGCCGGCAGGGGTGTGGCTTCTTGCGGCCTCCCTGTCGATCGTGCTCGGTATCTGGCCGGACTTGGGGTCCCTCATGATCGCGGTCTTCGTCGTCCTCGCCGGTCTGTACTTCCATCGCTTCTGGACGATCGAGGACGCCGGGCAGCGGGAGATGCAGGCCGGGAATCTCTTTCGGAACGTCGCCCTGCTCGGGGCCTCGCTCATGATGTTCGGGTTCTTCGCCTCAGCCGGAGAGGGTCTACGGTTCACGGTTACCGGCCCCTTGTTCAATCCATGAGCAGACGATCCTCGAGGTGGCATCGACCGAAGGGTCCAAGCGGAGCAGGGTCTACTCTCAACCCCCCGCAAGCGTCTCGTCTCTCTGGCTCGACATCCTGGTGGTCGCCGACCCCAACACGCAGTCTGGCAAGGCGCGCCAGGCGCGGAAGTTCGGGACCCGAATCATGGCCGAGGCGGCGTTTTGGCGCGCGATCGGCGTTCAGGCTGACTAGGGGGCTAGACGGCCGGTTCGTGCCCGGTCTTCCCCGCAGAGGGCGGCGAAGCTCCAGGAGATCAGAGGGGCGGCACGATCGGCTCGTGCCGCCCCTGAGCACCGTCTTCGAGCGAGCCTAGGAGTCGAAGATCCCGCCCTCCTCGGACACGTCGAAGGTGATGTGCGAGATGTCCTGGCTCTGGCCCTTCGGCCCGCCGGGCGCGGTCGTGAAGGTGAAGGTCCCTGGGCCCGCGACGCCGGGGGACAGCGTCTGGACCAGCTGCCCGGCCTTGTAGCAGAGAGAGTCGAGCGTGAACCCGTCGGCGACCGTGATGGTGGCGGTGTTGCCGTTCACCTCCACCGTGATGCCCGGGACCGGGGCGCCCTCCCATCCGCCCGGAACCTCCCACTTGCCGTCCATTGTGGGGCAGATGTTCGGCCCGGCGAGCGCCGCCGGACCCTGGACGAGGACGAGGCCGAGGACCAGCGTGCTGAGCGCGATCACTGCGGACAACCTCTTCATTTGTGCTCCTCTCGGCGGGTCGCACATCGCGGCGACCCCTCTTGAGGCCAGCGTACGGAGCCCGCCGGATCGCTGCATCGGCCGAAGGGCTCGATCGGATCGGGATCCGGGGGAGGCCATCCTTCCCCCTTCGGCCACGGTCGAACGGGTGGGGTGGGCGACACACGGGCCGGGCCAGGGCGGCGACCGCATAGGATGGGCGCG
>JBQTIP010000089.1:0-2055 GCA_052388025.1 Actinomycetota bacterium | reverse complement strand
GCGATCACAGCGGCGAGCTCCGCATCCAGTCGGTTCACCTCGCTCGACAGGCGCGACCGCTCCTGCTCGCTGGCGTCGAGCGCCACCTGAAGCTCATCCCCCTTGCGTCCCGCCTTCCGAACGTCGCGCCGCAGGCCGTAGATTCGTACCTGCAGGCGCGACCGCTCAGTCAGCAGCTGCCCCTCGCGCGCCGTCTGGACCACGGAGATCAGCCCCGAGAGCGGCTCGCGGAAACCCAAGACCGTGCAGGGGTCGTTGCACACCGCGACCGAGTAGAAGTCCCCGGAGAGCTCCGGCACCGTGAACGAGACGCTCATTTCGAACGACTTGGACTTCTCCGGCTCGATGGAGAAGGTCCCGACCCGGATCGCGCCGTCCGGGATCGGCCGGCCTTCGCGGATCGAGATCCCGTTCGGAAGGACGAAAGCGTAGAAGGGCCCGCGCTCGAGTAGCCCCTGCTTCTCACGCGGTATGAAGACGTACGCCCAACCGACGGCGGTCTCGCCGGGCAGGTAGTGGGTCTGATCGAACTCGATGTAGGCGCCGCCGTTCGCGATCGCAACTGTCGGGATGGCGAGCACCGCCCCGACCACCGCCACCATCACGATCCACCGAAGCTCGCGCATCGCTGCCTCCCTCATCGTCAAGCCGTCACCCCACTAGACCGGCCCATCCCCGCCCGGGTTCCTCCTCCGTCATTTTCGCGGCTCCCTTGCCGAAGTCGTCGAGGGAACCATCGGAGCCCTGGAGGGGTATTTCTCTTTAGAAGGTCCGACGAGAGGCGCCCGGCGGCGCCGAACTCCTGAGGGGGCCGACATGCGCACGAAGCTCTTCATCATCTTCCCGGCGATCGCCCTGGCGCTCGCAGCGTGCACGCAGGACGCGACCTTCCGGCCGAACCCGGCACCGCCGGGCACGACGAACGGCTCGGTGCCACCGGACGTCCTGCTCCTGGGCACCGAGAACGGGCCGGTTGCGGTCAGTGTCGCCACCGGGTCGGTGCTCTTCGAGGGCATCGGCGCCGTCGCCTCGCCCGACGGGTCTCGGCTCTACTCGGCGTCGAGCGACGGCCTGTACACGCTGCTCGAGACGCTCGACCCGGCGACCGGCTCGGTCCTGTCGAGCACGCGCATCGGCGGCGACCTCGACGTCCGGGCCGTGTCGGGGAGCGGCCGGGCCGTGGCGCTCATGGAGCCGCTGCCCGAAGGCGTGGACCAGTGGACGCCGGTCCCGCGTTCCCACACGACGATCGTCGTCGCCGACCCGACGGGCGCGGACGAACCCCGCCGCTATCACCTCGAGGGGAACTTCGAGCCGGAAGCCTTCTCCACCTCGGACTCGCAGCTGTTTCTCATCCAGTACCTCCCGGCGGAGGCGCCCGCCGTCTACCGCGTCACCGTGCTCGAACTCGCCGACGGCGACGTCCACGCGGTGTTCGGCCCGTTCAAGAGCCCACCCGAGCGGATGCCGGGCACCCGCCTCCGGCAGGCGCTCGCTCCGAGCGGGAAGCAGCTATACACGCTGTACACGAGCCAGCCGCCGGCGTACGCGGAGGGCTTCGGGAGCGCGGGGGGCGAGCCCGTCTCGTTCATCCACGTGCTGGACCTGGAACAGGGGTGGGCGCACTGCGTCGGGCTGCCCGAGGAACTCTGGGGGCAGCCGGCGAGCGCGCAGGCGATGGCCGCGTCCCCTGACGGCGAGCGTCTGTACGTCGTCGATTCGATCCGCGGCCTCGTCGCCGTGATGGACACGAGCACGCTGGAGATCTTTCGAACGGAGGAGCTGCAGCTTGAGTCCCTCGGCGGCATTCGCACCTCGGCTCAGGTGAGCGCCGACGGCGACACGCTGTTCGTCGGGTCGGTCGGGGACGGTTCCGCCGTCTACGCGATCGACTCGGCCACGCTCGACGTCTTGCATCGCTGGCCGCTGGACGGGATTGTGTCCGGGCTCGGCCTCTCCGGCGACGGCCTGCGGCTGTACGTCGCGCTCGGCGACCGGGTGGCGGTGCTCGACCCCGCGACGGGCCAGGAGCTCGCGGCGGTGCCGTTCTTCGGC
>JBQTIP010000088.1:0-2728 GCA_052388025.1 Actinomycetota bacterium | reverse complement strand
ACGGTCCGGCGAGCGCCTCTGCCTTCACGTCCTCGGGCAAGAAGCTGGCCTCCAGGGCGTTGCGCGTCGCCGCCCGCAAGTCCCCCTCGGTGAATCCGATCTCGTCCCGCGCGACTTCCAGCTCGTTGGTGAGATCGAGCGCGAACAGGCCGGGGTTGTCGGTGTTGATCGTCACTCGAGCGCCCTCGTGGAGCAGGCGGCGGGCCGGGTGGTCCGCGACGGTTGGCACGGCCTGCGTGAGCCAGTTCGAGGTGGGGCACATCTCCAGCGTCACGCCGCGCTTGATGGCGAGCTCCGTGACGGTGGGGTCGTGGGCCACGCTCACGCCGTGTCCGAGGCGCATCGTCCCGAGCGCCTCGATCGCCTCGCGCGGGTACTCGGAGGGCCCCGACTCCCCGTAGTGGGTCGTGAGCGCGATCCCGCCGTCGCGGATCGGCTTCAGCACGTCGGCGTACGTGGCCGGCGGGTACCCGAGCTCCGGGCCGGCGATGTCGAACCCCACGAGGTGCTCACGGTGCCGGAGGGTGAACTGCACGGTCCGCTCGGCGGAGTCGATGCCGAGGTTGCGGCTGGTGATCGCTATGAGCCCGACCGCGATGTCGTATCCCGCCGACCGCGCCTGCTCGATGCCGTCCAGGATCGCATCCATCGCCCGGTCCCAGTCGAGCCCGGCCGGGCCGCAGAGGAAATCCGGCGAGAACCGGAGCTCGGCGAGTCGGACGTTGTCCCGAGAGAGGTCCTCGACCGCCTCGAACGCGATCCGCCGGACCGCCTCGTAGCTCCGGAACGAGCCCTGGGCCAGGGCGAACCGCTCGAGGGCCTCCTCCAAGCTCGCCACCGGCTGGAGGATTTGAGCGAACGGTACGAGCCCCTCGGGGGTGTCGGCCGGGAGCGCGACTCCGGCTTCTCGTGCCAGGTCGAGGATCGTCGACAGTCGCACGGTCCCCTCCAGATGCCGGTGCAGCTCGACCTTGGGCAACGAACGGAGGCCCGAGCCCATCGGCTAGGCGTAGGCCTGGATGTGGTCCAGGATCTCCAGCGCCAGGGCTTCGTCGCCCGCCACGACGATGTTGCCGTCGTCCAGGAAGCGCGCGGCCGTCGCCCGCCGTCCGGCCACGAGCGCGAACGGGAGCGCGCGCCCGTCGATTTGAGCGTCGGGCCGCTTCCCGTCGGCCGGCGTCTCGCGGGACGCGAGGCCGTAGTGCCACAGGCCGCCGCCTGCGCCTTCCAGTTCGACCCGCACGCTCCGGCCGGGATAAGAGAGGCCGGCCCGACCGAGCGTGTAGGGGAGCATCCGGATCGCGAGATCGTTGGTGAGGAAGATCGGCCAGTGCTGGCGGTTGTCGTCGAGGCCCGCTCCCTCGCGGATGTCGAGCCCGTGCAGCCACCACTCGACCACCCTCGACTGGATCAGGTAGCGCAAGCCGATCTCGCCCGCTACCCATGGCACGCGGCGAGTCTCCCATTCCTCGTCCGAGAGCTTCGACGCGCCGACCAGCAGCTTGTCGGCTCCCCGTCCCCATTCCATGATCACCCGGCGGTGGGAGAGCTCCGAGCGCCTCACCGCCGCCCACTCGTTGAACCCGTCGACCCAGAAGTCGGGCGGGATCTGGGCCTCGCGGAACTCCTCGAACTCGGCCGCGGTCTCTCCGGCGATGACCTGCGCGGCGGCCGTCTCCTGCGCGGCCAGGTGCGCCATCACGTCGCGATTCCTCCAGCCGACGCAGGCGCTCTCCGCGTCCCACGCCTCGGGGGGCGTGTACTGGATCGTCCGCCCCAGGCGCTCCCGCTCCGCGTGCGCCGCGCCGAGGAGCTCCGGGGGGTCCAGGGTCACGCCCCCTCCGCGCCGATCGTCGGGCCTCGCATCGCGGCGGATTGTACCCTCGCGGGATGCGCGTCCTGGTGGCCCCCGACAAGTTCCGCGGAACCCTGACCGCTGCGGAGGCCGCTCGCGCCGTGGCCGCCGGGTGGCGGCGCGCTCGGCCCGGTGACGACCTCGTCGTCGTTCCGATGGCCGACGGCGGCGAGGGGACCCTCGACACGCTCGTTGCGGCGCTGGACGGCGAAGGCCAGACGACTCGCGTCGCAGGCCCGCTCGGGAGTCCCGTCGACGCCGCATACGGGCTCGTCCGAGCCGGGGGCGGGCTGACCGCAGTCGTGGAGATGGCCCGAGCGTCGGGGCTGGAGCTCGTAGCCAGCTCGCGGCGCGATCCGCTCCGCGCCACGACTCGCGGGACCGGAGAGCTGATCCTGGCCGCGTGCGCCCATCGTCCTCGGCGCGTGCTGGTGTGCATCGGCGGGAGCGCGACGAACGACGGGGGGGCGGGGATGGCCCAGGCGCTGGGCGCCCGGCTCCTGGACGCGTGGGGGGAACAGGTCCGCCCCGGTGGCGCGGCGCTACTCGATCTCGCGACGATCGACGTGACGGCCCTGCACCCCTCTTTGGGCGGCGTGCGGTTCGACGTGGCCTGCGATGTGGACAATCCTCTGACCGGCCCGCACGGCGCCTCGGCCGTGTACGGGCCCCAGAAAGGAGCTTCGCCCTCGGACGTCGATCTGCTCGACCGGGCCCTGGCCCACTACGCGGCCGTGATCCACCGGGACCTCGGGATCGACGTCCGCGGCACGCCGGGGGCCGGCGCGGCCGGAGGGCTCGGTGCGGGCCTGATCGCGTTCCTCGGCGCGCACCTCCGGCCCGGGGTCGACGTGGTGATGGACGCGGTTGGGC
>JBQTIP010000087.1:0-5722 GCA_052388025.1 Actinomycetota bacterium | reverse complement strand
GTACTACGTGCAACCCGGCAAGCAGCCGCTAGGCATGGTGCGGACGGCCGACGGCGGCGAGTCCTGGAGCGCGCCGGCCGACGTGCCGGTGCCGCCCGACGTGACGGGCTCGGCGCGGCCCTCGTTCTTCATCGAGGACGGAACGATCTACTGCTTCACGGCATATCAGGGCGCCGGGGGCGGGCGCCTCGTCATCTTCCCCGTCCCATAGGGACAAGGAACGGGCGGCCCGCTTCACCCGGGCGGAGGATAGCCGAGGCGCTCCATCGTCGGGGCGATCAGCGGCAGGATCCGCTCGATCTCCTCGGGGTTCTCCTCCCGCCACTTGCCTTCCCGTGGCGCCGTGACGGCCTTCGTGACGTGCCGGTCGAAGGAGTCCGCGTACGAGAGGACCTCCTCGTCCGCCGGGAGCCCCAGAGCCGTGAGCACCCGCTGGGTCTCCTCCCTCGGCGCGGCGACGAGCCCCTCGTACGTGAGCTCCACCCACCGCTCGCCGCCGGCCTGGTCCATCCCCGAGAGGATCGCTTCGTTGGTGCGGACCCACTGGAAGGCACAGACCTCCGCGAGGGAATGCCCGGTCGCGTACTCCTCCCAGCCCGGGGGGACGGCGAAGCGCCAAGTGGTGCCCTCGTAGCCGTCGATGACGAGCGGCATAGGCATCTCCGTCCCCGGGAACTGCTTCCCGGCGGCCCTCCAGCCGGTGATCAGCGATGAGACCGCCGCCCGCCCGTCGCGCTTCAGGTGCACGAACCACGCGTCGGGGAACAGCGCGCGAAGGTATCGGATCCGAAGGCTGTTGCGGGGGTCCTTGTCGAGGTATCGGCGCCCGAGCGTCAGCCGGTCGATCGCCCAGTGGAGGAACCGGCGCTCGGCCGGCGTCACCGAGTCCGAGCCAAGCCCGTGCGAGGTCCAGCCCGGGCGCCCGTCGGGATGGAACGCCTCCCACAGAAGGTGGCTCTCCGCGTCCAGCGAGGCGAGCCGAGGCGAGCGATTGAGCAATTGAAAGAGGCTGGTGGTGCCGGACCTCGGGCTGCCCAGGATGAAGATCGGCTCGCGCGGGGGCGGCCGCCTCGGCAGCGCGGGGGTGGCCACGCGCAAGGCGGTCGCGAGCGCCCGGCGCTTCCGCTTCGATCTCGCCGCGTAGCGCAGGAGCAGCCCGCTGGGCCCTCTCCGGCGGTCGCCGGCTGGTGACGGCGCGCCCATTCCCTCAGTCGATGTAGCCGAGCGTCCGGAGGTGATCGGCGATCTCTCCCTCGGCCACGTCGCCGATCTCGTACTCGGGGCGGGCAGCCCGCCGGCGCTCCCAGGCCTCGCGGAGCGGAAGGAACTCGCGCGCCGCATCCGGCCGGGAGTCGATCAGGTCGTGCTCCTCCGCGGGGTCGGCCTCGAGGTCGTAGAGTGCTTGGTCGCCGTACGAGACCGCCACGTCATTCAAGCTCCCGGAGCGGATCGCCACCCCGGCGTGGTCAACGAGGGCCGGCACGCGCGAGGGGTCTCCGGTCTCGATCCGCGCCTGGATGTCGGCCGGGATCCCGTTGTGCTTCATCGTGGACTCGTACTCGGCAACGATCGGCTCTCCGCCCGAGATCGCGACTCCGTTCCCGTCGGCGATCCCCAGCAGCCAGCCGGGCAGTCCGAGGAATGACACGGGATCGTCGACGGCGCCCGGTCCGACGTCGACCCGATGGCCCCAGACGACGAGGGGCACGTGCAGCAGCGTCTCGTGGAGCGACGAGTTGTGGTTGAACAGCCCGTGGTCGCCGAGGTTCTCGCCGTGGTCGGCCACCACGACGACGACGGTCGGGCGGCCGCCGTCCTCGACGGCCGAGATGAACCGGCCAAGGATGTCGTCCTCGTACCTGGCGCAGTTGTAGTAGAGAGACCTGATCGATCGCACGTAGTCCGGAGACGGCTCGTTCACCCCGGCGTTCATGGCGAGGAATCTGCGCGAGCGGTCGTTCCCTCCGGAGAGCTGCCGCGTCTTCATGCGCTTCCAGGGCGAGTAGGGGTAGTACGGCCGGGGCGGGTCGTACGGCGCGTGTGTCTCCATGAGGTTCACGAAGGCGAAAAGCGGCTCGGGGCCGGCCTCCGAGAGCCGCCGGCGGAGCTCCTGCGCGGCGTGCCGCCCGCCGCGGTCGATCGTGCCGAGCAGGCGGGCCGCGCGCCGCCGGTACTTGCCCACGCGGCCCTTCGGCAGGCGGGCCCGATCCCGGAGGTCGAGGAACCGCTCGAACCCGCGATCGAACCCGCCCCAGATGCTGATCCAGGTGTTGCAGCTCGCCGCCCAGGTCCGGTAGCCGCGCGCGGCCAGCGCCTCCGGGAGCCAAGGTCCGGGATACGCCCGAACCGCCGCCGCCGGCGACGTCGGCCGCCCCTCGTCCCACCGGAAGCAGTCGCCGGTGATTCCGTGCTCGGTGGGAAGCCGGCCCGAGAAGAGGGAGGCCGTGGCGGGAAGCGTCCAGGGCGCGGTCGACCCGGCCCGTGCGTACACGATCCCCTCCTGGCAAAGCCGTTCCATCGTTGGGCTCGGGTGCGGGCCGCCCCAGGGGCGGAACGCGTCGGCCCTCGCCGTGTCGCAGACGAGGAGCAGCAGATCTGGGGGCATCGAGCGAAAGTGTATCCCCGGCCTTCCGGGGCCTCACGCCCTGTCCCGCGCGGGGATGCGTCGCTGAGGTTTCCCTAATGGTGGCCCGGTTCCGGATTTGGGGAGACCGCTGGAGGCGCGTCTCGCAGGTTGGTGATGTCGACCAGGCAATCCTCGCGCCGTCAGGCCCGCCTCTGCACGAGGAGCTAGCTGCGGGTCGCCATCGGAGGCGTCGTCGGCCGGGCCATCGCGCCTGGACGCAGCAGGTTCGAGGGGTCCCCCATGACCTTGTCGTGTGACGCCTGCATGACGCGGATCATCTCGCGGGCGCGCTCAAGCGATTCGGGGAGGTAGAGGTTCCCCTGGAGGATCCGCACCACTTGATCGCGGAACCGTTTTCGCACAGCGAAGATCGTGAACAGGTTTTGCAGCTTGTAGAACAGCGCGATCAAGTCGTACCAGGCGTCGACACCATCGCCCACCCGGCGGGCGTACTCCTTGAATGCGATCTGCTCGTCCTCGCCCGTCAACGCGGCCTCGATGGCCTCGAACGCGTAGAGGGCGGAGTAGGCTGCCACATCCACGCCCGTCGAGAAGATCGGGTCGACGAACCGTAGCGCGTCCCCGACGAGCATCCAGCCGTCTCCCGAGAGCCGGTCGATCTTGTAGGAGTAGTCCCCCTCGATCCACCAGGGCCGGATTCGCTCGGCGCTCCGCATGTTGAAACGTAGGGTCAGGTTCCGCTCCATCAGCGAATCGAAGAACTCCTCGTGGCTCCGCCCGGACATCTGGAAGTCCGCCTTGTCCGTCACAACGCCGACGGAGCACACCCCGTTCCGCATCGGGATCTGCCAGGCCCACGCCCGCTCCAGGCCGAGGAAATGCAGGAACAGGAAGCCCTCGTAGCCGGGCGGGTTCGGCTCGACGCCGCGGAACCAGGAGATGGCGTACTGATTGAAGTCGGGGTCCTTCCGCCGGAGCCCCAGCTGGTTCGCGATCATGCATCGGCGGCCGGAGGCGTCGACGATCACGCGTCCGGTCACGTCGCGCTCCCAGCCGTCGGCGACGCTCACCCGGACGCCAACGGCGCGGTCGCCGTCGAACAGCACGCTCTTGGCGTTCACGCCCTGTAGCACTTTCGCCCCCAGCTCGTTGGCATGCCGCAGGAGCATCGTGTCGAACACGTCCCTCTCGACGTTGTACGTATAGAGCTGCGTGGCGCCCGGGGGTGGGAACTCGCCCAGCCGGATCGCCACGAACTTCCCGACCTTTCCCCGGGGAGAGGTCCAGCACGCCCCCGGCTTGTGGACGAAGCCGACGTCTTCCATCTTCTCCAGGAAGCCGATGCGTTTGAAGATCGGGTTCGTGGAGGGGGTGATCGACTCCCCCACATGATCCCTGGGGTGGATGTCCTTCTCGAGGATGAGGGCCCGACGACCCTCCAGGGCCAGGAGCGAGCCCAGCGTCGCCCCGGCGGGCCCCCCGCCGATGATGACCGCGTCGAAGTCCGGAGAGATCTCGCTCATCGGCCTAGCCCGGGAGCGCCGGCTCCTTGAGCTCCTCCGCCGTGATCTCCTCGAGCCGCCGCTTGCTGGTCTCCACACCGAAGAAGCCGACCGCGATCGCGGCCAGGATCATCGGGACCGCCCCGATCATGGCTGTGACCGCGATGGAAGGCGGTGCGACCGCGGCCACGACAAGGGCGATGATCAGGACGCCTCCGGCCTTGCTCGCCCCGGCGGCGAGGCCGGTTCCACGCGACCGGATCCTCGTCGGATAGACCTCGGAGCTGTAGGCGACGAGCACGGCGAGTATCGAGCTGATGCCGGTGATCGGGATGACCAGGAGCGCGTACAGAAGCGCCCGATGCCCTGCCACCTCGTCCCCCGCAAGCACGAAGCCGATCAACGCGGCCGCCGTGACCACTGCGAGCAGGATCATCGTCTTCTTGCTGCTCCAGAATCCGTACCTCCAGGCGATCAGGAACGTCGCCGGCAACCCGATCAGGGCCGAGTCCCGAAGTATTCGGTCGGAGGTAACCTCCGTGAAACCGAGCCTCTGGAGGTTCGACGGGATCCACAACTGAAAGCCGAAGGTCACGAGTCCCACCCCGAGGCCGAACAGCACGACGACGACCGACAACCCCAGGAAGGGTCCCTCGAACAGCTGGGTCCAGCGGCTGCGTACCCCAGCCTCGATCTCCAGGTCCGAGTGCTCCTCCTCGACCGTCGCGGCACCGTAACGCTCCATCACCGCCTTGGCCTCGGCCTCCCGGCCCTTGGCGAGCAGGAAGCGAGGCGACTCGGGGATCCACCGGTTCAGAAAGATGAGCAACACTCCGGTGGGCAGCCCGAACAACCACAGGATCCGCCAGCCGTACTCGGGCACGAGCGCGGAGGCGAGCCAGCTCGTCAGGACGTAGGCGCCGGCGACGTCTCCGCCGATCAGCACCATCAGCCAGCTGCGGTGCCGGGCCGGGATGGTCTCGGCCATGAGGGCGAACGTGATGGGGAGCATGCCGCCGACGCCCAGGCCCATGATGAAGCACATGAGGAAGTTCATCCAGGCGGCGGGCATCGAGCCGCAGATGGCCGTAGCGATGAAGACCACGCCGGCCAGCAGGATCGAGGCCCGTCGCCCGATCTTGTCACCCATCCACCCCCACAGGAACGAGCCGATCACCGTCCCCGTGATGCCGGCGAGGGGAAGGAGCGCGACCGGCACGGTCCCCTCAGGGTTGAGGGCCGACTTCAGCCCGTACTCTGCCCCCATGCCGGGCACGACGAAGGCGAGCGTCACGGGCTTCATCACGTCGATCGTCACGGCTGCGGCCATCACCACCAGCAGTCCGACGTGGGCGGGTCTAATGGACGCGTCGTCGAGCGCCTTCACCCGAAGGTGTGCGACGTGCCCCCGGCTCACCTCTGAGAGCTTTTGGGAACACCCCGTAGGCCGTCGCGGCGAGGCCGACCATGATTAGCAGCATGCCCAGCCACATCTCGCCGCCGATCGGCGTGCCCCCGAGCCTGTAGCCAATGTCCTCCGCCCAGATGAACATGGGCAGAGCGAGGACGACCCCCATGGTGACGACGCCGAACCAGAAGGCGGCGGGATGGTGGAAGGTGATTCCGCCACGGG
>JBQTIP010000086.1:0-12992 GCA_052388025.1 Actinomycetota bacterium | reverse complement strand
GGGCGTCGGTCGGCCACATATGTAGTCTGTGTTATCTTGCTGGCGGAGGTGAGCAGCTCATGGCGACCGGGAGGAGGCTCAGCGCGTTGTACCTGCGGGGGGTTCCCGAGCAGCTCGTTCGCGAGTCCAAGGCACAGGCAGCGCGCCGCGGGATCACGCTGGCCGCGTTCGTCGCGGAGGCGCTGTCCCGGGCGCTCGGGGCGGAGCCCGAGGTGGGGAGGACGCCCCCCCAAGGCCTCGAGGCGGACATGGCGTGGTACGAGGCGAATAGGGACCGGCTCCTGGCAGGGTACTCGGGCCAGTACCTGGCCATCGTGAACGGCGAGGTCGTGGACCACGACCGGGAGTTCGGGACGCTGGCCAAGCGGGTCTTCCAGCGGCTGGGCCCCCGGCCGATCTTGATGCCGAGGTGCGTCCCCGGAGAGCGGGTGGTCTCGGTCCCGTCCCCCAGGGTCCTCCGAGGGTGACGGCCCGGTACGACTACGATGCGGGGTTCGATCCGCCCGCGCCCGTGCTTCCGATCCGGGTCGGTCCTCCAGGGCGGGAGGTCTCCGTCCTGCTGCCCGCTCTGGTAGATACCGGCGCCGACGTCACCGTCGTCCCCCAGGTCATCGCTCACCAGGTGGCCCTGCCCGTAGTGGGGGAGGTCGGCGTGCGGGGCGTGGACGGGGTTACCCGCCGGGCCGCCCTCTACGCCGCTCAGGTCGGAGCCGAGGGCGCGGCCGAGGTGCTTGAGGTGGTTGCTCTGGGCGATCAGACCCTTGTCGGACGCGACCTCTTGAACCGCTTGGTCGCGACCTTCGACGGGCCGAGGCGATCCCTGGAGATCGCTCGGCCGTAGTCTTCACCCGGCTCGACCCGCGCAGGCTATCGTCTCGTGCCTCTCGGCGCGCCCCGACCCGGCCTGAACGGCTTGCGCTGGTGGGAAGCCGAGCCGCCGGTAGACTCTGGGCCGGCGTGAGGGGAAACGAGGAACGGGCGGGAGCACTGCTACGAGAGGCCGGCGTGCTGGTGGCCTACGTCTTCGGCTCCAGGGCCCCCGGCGGACACACGGCCACGAGCGACGCTGACGTCGGCGTCCTCCTCGACCGACCCCTGGGCCTGCTCGGCCGTCTCGCCGACGGGCTCGCCGAGGCCCTGGGCGCGCCCGAGGTCGACCTCGTGGTGCTGGGTGAAGCACCACTCGAGCTCCGGGGCCGCGTGGTGCAGGAAGGACGGCTGATCTTCTCGGCCGACGAGGTCCGCCGGGTGGCCTTCGAGGTCCGCACCAGGTCCGAGTACCTCGACTTCCTTCCGGTCCTCGAGGCACACACGCGTCGGTACATCCGCCGGGTGGCCGAGCGGGGCCTCAGTGGTGGACCCCGCGAGGATTCGGCGTCTCCTCGAGGCGCTCGCCTTCTATCGCGACCACCTGGCGAACCTTCGCGAGCTCCCGGTGGACGACTACGTCACGGACCAGGCGTTCGCCGGACGATACCTGGAACCTGATCGCGACGGCTAGGCTCGACCCTGCTCGATGAGGTCTTCCAGCAACCGGAGGCAGCAGAGGTCGGTCCTCTCTCCCAGCGTCGGCCCTCTCTAGAGCCGGATCACCGGCTTCGACAGGAAGTCCCAGATCTCCGACCACGTGCGGTCGGGGAACGGCTTGCGGAAGACGACGACGAAGTCCCTGGAGCGCCCGGTCTCACCCCGCCAAGTCGCCTCGCGCCCGTCGAACTCCATGCCGTCGCTCGCCTCGACGATCTCCATCCCCTCGGGTACGCGCACAACGAGGGTGGTCGTGGTCGGCGGCGCCGTGGGCTGGCCCTGGATGCGGATGCCGTAGGTTCCGTCCAGGTCGTCCCCCTTCCACGCCCCATGGGTCTGGAGCGAGTAGCCGAGGGTCCGCGAGCTCTGGGCATCCACCCGCAGGTACGTGGCGAACATCGGGTACCCGCCCTCCTCGTGGGCCTCGACGCCGGCGGTCCGGCCGTCCTGGGTGACACCCACCAGCTCGCAGAAGGCGCCGCAGTAGACCGAAACGAACGACAGGTCGTCCCCGACGCCGAGCCCCGTTCCCGGGTACGGGCCGAGCGCGTAGCCGGGCGGGGCGCCGGCCGGGGCGTCGTTCGTGAAGGCGACCGTGGCCACCGAGGCGGCCGTGCCGTCCGGTCCCAGCGATACCTCGTAGCGCACCTCCCGGCTCACGTAGTAGTCGACCTTGGTGCCGGTGGCGTTCGAGGCGAAGACACCCAAGTAATCGCCGCTCGGCGCGCCCAGCTCGCCGGCGACGTCGGCCGTCTCGAAGGCGGCTTGTACATCGGGATCCGCGGAGTGCAGGACGAGGTGTCCACCGGCGGCCGCATCGACGAGGGCGCGGATGGCGGCCCCGGGGTCGGTCCCGCCGGCCAGGAACCGGTCTAGGACGCCGGCGACCGCGATGCCGAGGATCTGCTTGCGGAGCGCCGCGTCGTCGAACGCGAAGTAGGCCCGGTTCGCCAGGAAGCGAACCGCGTTGCCGGCCGTGAGCGTCCGGCTGAGGACCGGCGCCTCCACGGGCCCCGTCGCCTCCAGCAGCTCGGCGAGGGTCTGGGGGTTCACGAAGATCGTGCCGTCCAGCCGCACGCCGTTCACGCGCAGGTACAGCGACTCGATGAGCGAGGCGGCGGCCGGGGCGTCGGGCGTCATGTTCAGGTTCCTCCAGAACCCGGCCCCGCCGAAGCGGTCGTAGATCTCGCCGAACTCCGGCGTCGGGGCGGGCGCCTCGGAGACCGGGACGTCTCGCAGGGTGGCGATGTCCCGGAACGGACCGAACGTCAGCCTTCCGTCGCGGGCCACGAGGATCGCGTAGGCGCCGACCAGGCCTCCCGTCCCCCGTAGCTCCGCCGGGCTCTGCGCGGCGACGAAGTACCGGCGAGCCCCTTCGGCTCCGGCGAAGGACGGGAGCGCCTCGAGCAGGGCCTCCGCCGACCGGGCCGCGCTCACGACATCGTCCAGCTCGGCGCGCACCGTGGCGGCCGCGTCCGCGACGGGCCCCAGCACGAATGAGCCCGGTAGCTCGAGGGCTTCCGCCCACGCCTCCTCGAGCAGTGCACTCACATGGCTCACGGCCGGACCCAGCGCCGCAAGGGCCTCGATCGGAAGCCGGCCGTCCCGGGGGGCCAGCGACGAGAGTCCTCCAGGGAGATCGGCGATGGCCCGTGCCAGGTCCCGTCCAGCCGTCGCGCCTCGCACGCCGATGCCGGCGAGGGCCCTGACTGCATCGGGCGTCCGCCCGACGAAGGGGAGTAGCCCCTCCAGTCGAAGGAGCGGGTGCCCGGCATCACCGGCTGCCCGCTCGAACGTGAGCCTCGCTTCCTCGAACGCTTGCGCGGCTCCCGCGGCGTCGTCCGCAAGCAGCAGGTCGCGGGCGCGAACCAGCTCGGCCTGCCCGGCCTCCAGCTCGTCGCGGGCGCCCAGGGCCGGGATCAAGGAGAGGGCCGACAGCGCCACTAGGAGGACCAGGACGCCCACGACGTATCGGGGCCACCTTCGGCGGGGCCGGCGACGGTAGGTGGCCGGGTTCCGAACCCAGACCCCTTCGCGGATCGGGTTCGTGCGAACCACTGCCTACTGCCACATGTCGATCGGACTGGCGACTCTCTGGCTACCGTTCCCGCTCGGCGGCTCGACCGGCCGGTCGTCCTTGTAGCGGTACGAATTGTCGTAGCCGTAGTAGTTCGCGTAGTACTTCCCTCGCTGTGGGTCGAAGTTGTTGAGGACACCGCCTACGATCTTCGCGCCCACCTGCTGTAGCTGCTCTCGGGTGTGGGCGACCGCGCCTCGGGTGGTGGTCCCTGAATCGGCGATGATGATGACGCCGTCGCTCTTGGGCGCGAGGACAAGGGCGTCGGCGACGGCGAGGAGCGGAGGGGTGTCGATGATGACGAAGTCCGCGGACGCTCGCAGTGATTCGAGCAGCTCGTCCATCTCCTCGGACGCGAGCAACTCCGCGGGGTTCGGTGGCACCGGGCCGCTCGCCAGGACCCGGAGGCTGTCGAGTCCAGGACGCTGGATCGCTAGATGCAGCGACGTCTCGCCCACCAACGTGGTCGTCACGCCCTTGGTGTTCTCGAGATCGAAGAATCGGTGCAGCCGAGGCTTCCGGAGGTCGCAGGAGACGGCGATGACCTTCTTTCCCGTCTGAGCCAGGGCGACTGCGAGGTTGGCCACGCTGGTGGTCTTTCCCTCTCCCAGTGAGGGGCTCGTCACCGACAGGATGCGGAAGTCGCCGCCTCGCGCGATGAACTGCAGGTTCGTGCGAAGCGTGCGATAGGCCTCGGCCGGGCCGCTCCGCGGGTCGCTCGCGGAAACGAGCTCGGTCCGGCTACTCTTGCTCCAGCCCTTGACCTTGGGAACCGTCGCCAGCACCGGGGCAGCGAGCTGTTCCTCCAGATCCGGGCGCCCTCGCAGCCGCTGATCAAGTCGCTCCCTGAGGAACGCCACGCCGACCCCGAGGGCGACGCCTACGGCGAGCGCGAGCGCTCCGCTACGGACGTGATTGGGGCTCGAGGGAGCGCTCGGGAGGTCGGCGGGTTGCACGATCTCGCCGCCCCCGCCTTGAACCTCGGCCGCCGTGCGGAGGTTCTCGAGCTCCTGCTGGAGCACTCCCAGCCGCGCGATCAGGGAATCGCGCTCGGCCGCGAGCTCGTTCTGCCGCGCTGGTGACGTGGCGGCATCGATCTGGCCCTCCAGGGCCGCAAGGCGATCCTCGCTGTCGTCGATGCGCTTCTGGATCCCCGCCGACTGTGCCTCGAACTGCTCCTGGGCCTGTTCCAGGCGGAAACTGATGTAGGCCTGCGCGAACGCCGATGCGAGGGACTGCGCGCGGAGCGGGTCGGGGTCGGAGTAGCGGATGGCCAGGATCTCAGTGTTTGCCTCGACCGAGACGTCCAAGTCATCCAGCAGCGACCCGGGCGACTGTTGCAGGTTCAGGTCATCTCGGGCGATCGTCGCAACGATCGCCGAGTCGACGAGCGCGCGCTCGGTCTCGAGGTTGACCAAAGGTGGAGCGAAGCCGGGGCTCGAAGTGCTCGGCCGAACCAGCACCCGGGTCTCGCTGACGTAGATCGGAGTCTGCCGGAGGGAGAAGGCGAGGGCGGACCCCACCACCAGCGCCGTGGCGAGGACGACGGTCCACTTGCGGTGGCGGAGGATTCCCAGGTACTCGCGCAAGTCAACCGCTTGAGGCGGGCCCGATTCCTGCAAGAGTCGGCTCCTTTCTTCGATCAGCGATTCTAACGGCCTCAGGCTGCCGAACCCGGCAAGGCCGCCTCCCCTTGGACCGAGTGCGCAGTTCGCCCTTCATCCAGCTCGAGGAGGGCTGCGACGATCACGCCGGACGTCGCGCAGGCGGCGAGCACGATGGGAAGCGCGAAGCCCGGGGGCGCATGGAGCAGCCAGAAGGCCACGACGCAGCAGATCGCCTGCGCGGAGTAGGTGGCGAGGGCAACGGATCGATGGGTGAGACCCAGCCGGGCGAGTCGGTGAGACGAGTGGTCGGTCCCGCCCAGGTAGACGGGACGCCCGCTCCGGGCCCGGGAGATGATCACGAGCGCCGTGTCGAAGATCGGCACGCCGAGGATGAGGACCGGAATCGCAGAACGGGCGAGGCCGTTCTCACCGACGAGATCCAGCTTCAGCCCGATCGCCGCGAGGAGGAAGCCGAGCATCAGGGATCCGGCATCCCCGAGGAAGATCCTCGCCGGAGGGAAGTTGTGGCGGAGGAACCCCATGCTCGCGCCGGCCACCGCGAGGGCGAACGACCCCACGAGGTAGTCGCCGCGCTCGCCGGCGATCGCGAAGAACGTGAGCGCCGAGAGGGCGGCCACGCCCGGCGACAGCCCATCCATGTTGTCGAGGAGGTTGACGGCGTTCGTCATGGTAATGACCCAGAGAAGAGTGAGAGCTAGGTCCAGCGCGTAGATGTCGAAGAGGCCCGCCCGGACCCCGGCGAGCCAGAGGGCGAGCCCCGCCCCCCCTTCCACCAGCAGCTTCACGGAGGGACGCAAGGTCACCCAGTCGTCCACCAGGCCCCACAGGCCCAGGACGAGGCCCCCGAGCAGGATGGTGAGGAGCTGTCCGGAGGCGCCGGCAGCTATGCCTCCGACGAGCACCAGGCCGGCGGCCAGCGCGAGCCCGCCCAGGTAGGGGGTCGGCTCCCGGTGCGCCTTGTGCTCGGACGGGTGGTCGAGGATCCCGAACCTCCGCGCGAGCCGCGCCGCCTGCGGCGTGATCCAGAGGGTCGCGACCAGCGGCACGAGGAACGCCAGGGCGTAGCGGGCTGGGTCGCTCATCTGCATCGACCCCTACACCGCGGCAAGTCCAGCTCGCTCGTGATCGATCACGTCGTCGAGGATGTCGTCGAGGGATCGGGTGGGCTGCCAGCCGGTCAGCGAGTTCACCTTCGAGGTATCCGGCACGCGCCGCTCCATGTCCTCGAAGCCCTCCTCGTACGCGACGTCGTACGGGATGTGGATGATGGGGGAGGACGAGCCGGTCCTCTTGATCACCAGGCCCGCGAGTTGGTTGATCGAGAGCTCGTGCTGCGAGCCGACGTTGAAGACGTCGCCGATGCTGTCCGGGTGGTCGAGGAGGCCGACCAGTGCCGCGACCACGTCGTGGACGTGGCAGAAGCAGCGCCTCTGCTCGCCGTCGCCGTAGATCGTGATGGGATCGCCGCCGATGGCCTGTCGCACGAACCTCGGGACGACCATCCCGTACGCGCCGGTCTGGCGCGGACCGACCGTGTTGAACAGGCGAACCACGATGGAAGGCGTCCCGCGCTCACGGAAGAAGGTGTAGGCCAGGATCTCGTCCACGGCCTTGGCGGTGCTGTAGGACCAGCGGGCTTTGAGCGGCGAGCCGAGGATGCGGTCGGCGTCCTCACGCAGCGGGCCGTTAGCGTTCTTCCCGTAGATCTCCGACGTTGAGGCGACCAGCACCTTCTTGCCGAAATCGGCACAGGCCTCAAGTACGACCTCCGTGCCCCGAATGTTGTTGGTAAGGGACTCGAGGGGATGACTGACGATCAGCTCCACGCCGACGGAGGCAGCCAGGTGGACCACGACGTCCGCCTCGGCCACGAGCTTCCTCACCATGCCCTCGTCGAGGACGGAGATCTGGTGGAGCGCCACGCGCGGATCGCCGAGCAGGTGGCGGACGTTCTCGATCCTTCCCGTGGAGAGGTTGTCGAGCAAGACCACGGAGTCGCCTCGGCCGACGAATGCGTCGGCCAGGTGCGATCCGATGAAGCCCGATCCCCCGGTGATCAGATACTTCACGCCCCGAGTCCCAAACGGTCGGATACCCGATTCATGGTCTGGGCGGTTGTACTCCTGGGCAATCATCTGACCCGATTTCCTGGGATCTTTTCCCACTTTCCGGCTTCGCCTCGTTGCATCTGTCAGAATCCTTTGAAGTTGGCCGTGCCCCTCCCTGTCCATGTCGGCACATAACCCGCGAGTCTTGAACAAGATCTCCGCCGGGCGCGGACGCGCGCTCGACCTCGGGGGCGGGGCAGGCGATCCAAAGCTGCGGATCGAGGCCCGCGGCACTTCTTGCGGCGCCGTCGAGACGCTCACGGGAATCTTCCAGCCGGACTCCCCGAGATACCGAGACGCGAGGTTCGAACCATGTGCGGGATAGCCGGGATCATCGGCGGCTCGGCCTCGTTGGTTATCGACGAGGGTGCGCTCGCGGACGCAGCGGCGAGGCTTCATCATCGTGGCCCCGACGGAGCCAGGACCTGGTTTGAGCCGGGCGCAGGACTCGCTCATACGCGTTTGGCCATCATCGACCGACGACGGGGCGAGCAGCCCATGTTCTCGGCCGACGGCCGACTCGTGGTCGTGTTCAACGGCGAGATCTACAACCACCATCAGCTACGGGCGGAGCTCGAGGCGCGAGGGTACGCGCTCAAGACACGTTGCGATACGGAGGTGCTCCTCTACCTCTTCGACTGGCTCGGGCCTGGGATGGTGGAGCGACTTCGGGGCATGTTCGCCTTTGTCATCCTCGATCGGGAACGGAGGGTCGCTCTCCTCGGGCGCGACCGCTTCGGCAAGAAGCCGCTCTACTACGCTGAGATCGGCGGCGCCTTGTACTTCGCCTCGACGCTTGATGCGCTACGAGCCCTCCTGCCGGCCACTCCGGATATGGATTTCGGAGCCATCGCACAGTACCTCGTGCTCCAGTACGTCCCCTCGCCCCTGTCGCCATATCGAGGTGTCCGCAAGCTCGCGCCGGGCTGCACGGGCGTCTGGTCTGGGGGCAGCCTGAGCGTGCACCATTACTGGGAGCCACCTCGGAGGGTCGCACCTGAGCGCCCGGGGCTCGACCGGTTGGAGCTCTCGTCCCGGCTCCGAGAAGCCATCGCGGAGGCGGTGACGATCCGGCTGGAGAGCGAGGTTCCGTTGGGTGTGTTCCTGAGCGGGGGGCTCGACTCGTCCACCGTCACTGCCGAGATCGCACGCTCGGGCGCTGTTCCGTCCACGTACTCCGTCGGATTCCGACACGGCTCGTTCGACGAGACGCGATACGCGCGCGCGGTCGCCGATCGGTTCGGCACGAACCACCTCGAGCTGATCGCCGATGAGGACGTGCCGGGGCTCTTCCATGATCTCATGGCCCACTACGACGAGCCGTTCGCCGACTCGTCCGCGCTCGCGACACTGGCCGTCGCCAAAGCGGCGTCCCAGCACGTCACCGTCGTGCTCACAGGTGACGGCGGAGATGAGATGTTCGGGGGCTACCAGCGATACGTCCTGTTCCGGAGGGCCCGGAAGCTCAATTCGACGCTCGGGCCACTGGCCACGGTTGGTGGGCTCCTGCTGGAGGCAGCCGGCCGGGGCCTGCGGAACTCCCACCTGTCGACCGCGGGGCGGTTCGCGCGGGCTCCTTGGGAGGGGTACCGGGACGCGCTCTTCCATTTTCATCCCCGGGAGCTGGCGACTCTCATCCGTGGCGACGTGCTGGACAGCATCGCCCCGTCGGCCCCCGTCGAGAGGCTGGACGGACTGTGGGAGCACTCCGCCGGCCCCGCGTCGACGCTCCTGTGGATCGACGAGCAGACGTATCTCCCGGACGACCTCCTCACGAAGATGGACAGGGCGACCATGGCCTACAGCCTCGAGGCCAGATCGCCGATGTTGGACCATGTGTTGGCGGAGTTCTGTGCGGAGCTTCCGGAAGGCCGGCTGTTCGACGGGGAGCGGGGAAAGGCGATCCTGCGAGCTGCCTACGCGGAGGTGCTCCCGCCCGAGATCCTGACGCGCGGAAAGATGGGCTTCGGCGTGCCGATCGGCGCTTGGATGCGGAACGAGCTGCGGCCGTTCGTCGACGAGCTTCTGCTTTCTGAGGACGGTCCTCTCTGGTCCTGGCTTCGGAGGGATGTGGTGACCACGATGACACGTCGGTTCCTGGACGGGGAGGACGCCGGCCGGCAAAAGGTGTGGAACCTCCTTGCCCTCGCCGGCTGGGCGCGCGACCGTGTGAGCTGAAGGGGGATCTCTTCTGAAGGAATGGACATTCGCTGGCCCACTGCCCTTCCGCGCCCGCTTCGTGGGGCAGAGCCCGGGCCTGGTGCTCGCGATGGTCCCGCTGGCGGCGCTCGCGGGGCTCCTCATCGCGAGGGGCGACGGCCTCTTGGTGGCCACGTTCGCGGTCAGCGTCCTCTTGCTGGTGATGTCGGGACTTCGGTTGCCGAGAATCCTGGGGCTGACGGGGTTTCTACTGCTGCTTCCGGCGCAGGCGGTGCCTTTCCTCTCCCCCCAGATCCTCCTGATCGCCGGGGAGGTCTTGCTTGCGTCCGCGATCATCGTTGGACACAGGGACGGCGAGCTCGACCGGTGGACCCTCTGGTCGGCCGCGGCCTTTATCGCATTTGTGGCACTTGCGGCCGAGCGGGCACTGGGTGCCGGTGATGCATCCGTCAACCCGATGCTGGGCTTCGCCAGTGTTGCTGCCCAGGTCCTTCTTGTGGCTGCGGGCTCCTGTCGTTCAACCACCGACCGGGAGATAGATGAGTTCGCCTCGATTCTTTGTGTGCCTGGTTTCTTTCTCGGGCTATGGGCCATCGGCGAGTTCGTCCTGCACCGCGGATTTGCGTACCCCCTCGTGTCCGGCGCGCGCCGGGCAGTGGGACCCATCGGTAATCCGAACTACTTCGGCGTCGTACTGGCGGTGATTGCCGTTCTGGCCTTCGGCCTCGTCCGCACGAGGAAGCTGGTGGGCAAGCGTTCCGGTCTTGTCGCTCTTGCTGGCCTGTCGTGCACCGCAGGCGTTCTGCTGACTCTATCGCGGGGCGCGATCATCGCGGAGCTGGTAGGGCTGGTCGTGCTCTGGGCGCAATCGTTACCGCGAAGCAGACGCAAATGGGTCTGGGTCGCGACCCTAGTCGTGGCTGTAGCGTTTGGACCGTCGGTATGGCGACAGATCGGGTCCGAGCGGGTGACCGCCGACTACCCCACCCTCCAGCCCAGCACTCGTTCCACCGCAGCGGCCGAAGCAGAAGCCGAGAGTTTGCGGGCCCGCTTCTTGGCCGCTCGGCTCGGAGTCAGCTACGCGGTCGAATTCCCCTGGACGGGCATCGGCCTTGACCGCTTCGGGGTCATGGCGCAGCGGGATAGTCGACTTGGCATCTACATCAACACCCACAGCGAACCGGTTCGGATCGCGGCGGAGGCCGGTTTGCCCTCGCTCGCCCTGCTCGCAGCCTTCATCTGGATGGTGATGGCTCGCATACGGTCGCGGAGTCCGTCTGTGTTGACCCTGGCCCTTCCCACTATCGTCAGTTACGGCACTGCCAGCCTCTTCTTCAACGGTCTCGAGAACATGGCCGTGTCGTTCCCTGTCGTTGTCATCATGTTCCTGGCCTCCGGTCGCTCCCGCGAGACGAACGGCGCCGAATCCGATCTCCCGAACTCCGGCACAAGAGGAACCGCTTCATGACTTCCCCAAACGGGACCTCCTCGTCGGGGCAGAGGATCTGATTCGGACTGCGAGGGATTGAGTTGGAGACCGGTCCTTTCATCGAAGAAGAGGTGCGACTCTCTCCGGCGTTGGAGGACACGGCTAGGACCGGTGTCAGGATTATCGGCCTAAGGCTGTCCGGCTACTTGATCGGCCTTATCGCGAGTGTTCTCATCGCTAGATCATTAGGGCCCGAGGGGCGGGGTCTCTACGCCTTCCCAGTTGCCATCCTGGGGCTTGTCATAGCGCTGAGCCACGTGGGCCTCGAGCAGGCAAACGTGTTCCTTGCCGCCCAAGGCGTCAGTCTGCGACAGCTCTGGGCGAACGCCACGGTGGCTGCCCTGCTCATCGGTGTAGTGGCTTGGGGTCTCGTCGGTACGCTATACGCCGTCGGGGGCAGTGGACTCTTCAGTCGAGTCCCCGGTGTCTGGCTTGCGGTTTCGATCGCGCAGGTGCCGTTCCTGCTACAGACCCTCTACTGGTCTAACTTGATGCAGCTGGAAGGCCGAATCCGCCCCGCCGTGCGAGCAGCCCTGGCCGGTGTCGCCGTCCACCTAGTGACCTGCACACTGCTGTTTGCGACACACCGGCTGACTCCCTTTCGGGTTCTGCTCCTTGGATGGGCTGTGAACGGCACCACGTGGCTGCTGCTGCTCGTGCTGAGTGCTCGCAGTGGGCTGATCGGTGCCGGTCCTGACTGGTCAAGCCTGCGGCGCGGCGTCCTCTTCGGGCTAAAAGTCCACGCGGGGCTCATCTTCGTCTTCTTGCTCTTTCGGGTCGATCAGCTGCTGGTTCAGCGGATCTTGGGGTTCAACGAACTTGGCTTGTACTCCCTGGCAGTCACTCTCGCCGAGGTGATGTGGTTGATGACGGATCCCTTCGCGGCGTCCCTGCTCCCGCATCAGGTGTGGGCCACAAAAGGGGACGAACGCCGGCTGGGATATGCGACCGCACGTATGAGCCTCGTCGTTGCGACCTCGATGGGGATCGTCGCCTGGATTACTGCGCCGCTCGCCATCCGCTTGATCTATGGAGTGAGCTTCGATGGCTCTGTCTGGCCGTTCCGTCTGCTGCTCCCCGGGGTGGTAGCGCTCGCGACGCAGAGGCCGCTTGGAGCCGTCCTGATCAAGGAAGGTCGGCCCTGGCTGGTGAGCACGCTGGGGCTCTTGGCCCTCACACTCAACGTGATCTTGAACCTGCTACTGCTCCCAGTCATCGGGGTCGCCGGAGCGAGCGTTGCCTCGACGGTCGCGTACCTAGCGCTCGCCGCCGCATACGTGATGACGACCCGGCGGCCCGGTGTTGCGGGATGGCGTGAACTCCGCCCCAGGTGGGCGGATGTGCGGCGGCTGTCGAGCGCGCTGACGATGAGAACTGGACGCGGCGGAAGACGCGCCCCTGGGCCCCTACGGGTGGTAATGGTCATCGGAACCCTGGATAGGGGAGGAACCGAGGGCCAGGTAGTGGCGCTCGCGAGAGGACTACGCGCCAAGGGATGCGAAGTGGCCGTGCTGTGTCTGTCGGAGAGGGGACCGTTGGCTGAGGGTCTTCAGTCGGTTGGTGTGGAAATCGTCGAGGGGCATTTTCGGGGAATGAGACCGTTGCTCAATCCGTTTCCTCTCTTCCGCGTTTTCCGTTCAGTCTTCATGAGCTTGCGTGAGCGTCGGCCGGATGTTGTCCATGCATTCCTCTACTGGGGGAACCTGGTCGGGGTTGTCTTCGGACGGCTCGCGGGGGCCAAGGTGGTGATCAGCTCGCGCCGTAGTCTCAGGAATGCAGTCAATCCGGTGGGCTTGCTGCGCCCGTGGGAGTGGATTTCGAACCGCTGGTCCGACGCGATCGTGTGCAACTCACGTGCAGTGCTCGCGGACTCAGTTCAGAAGGAAAGAGTTCCGGCGGAGAAGGCCACGGTGATCTACAACGGCGTCCGGGTGTATCCGAGCTCTGGGAATGCCGGGCGTCGAGGCCGCAAGGACATCTTGGTGATCGCAAACTTGATCCCA
>JBQTIP010000085.1:0-1568 GCA_052388025.1 Actinomycetota bacterium | reverse complement strand
GGCTGGCGCGCGAGCAAATGCCCCGTCTCTACTCGCTCGCCCGCCGCCTCACCGCGGACGGCGCCGAGGACCTCGTGCAGGAGTGCCTGTTGAGGGCCTACCGCTCCTTCGACACGCTGTCGGACCCCGAGGCCGGCGCTCGCTGGCTCCAGTCGATCCTCGTGAACGCGTTCCGGGATCAACTCCGGAAACAGGCCCGGACGGTTCGGGAGGTAGCCGTCGAGGAGGTCGACGACTTCTCCCTCTACCGCACGATCGCGGAGGAGGATCCCTTCCCCTACTCGGACACGCTGCACCTGGACTTCCTGCACGCGTTCGGCCGGGAGGACGTGCACGCCGTGCTCCTGCGCCTCCCCGACATCTACCGCGCCCCGCTTGTGCTCAGGTACATGCAGGGGTTCTCTACGAAGGAGATCGCACGCCTCCTCGGTGCGCCGCTCGGGACGATCCTCGCGCGCCTCCACCGAGGGCGGAAGCTGTTCGAGCGGGAGATGTGGACCTACGCCGGGGAAGCCGGGCTGCTCGAGGCGGATTCGGCGCCGTGACCAGGTCCAGGATGATCCCGTGCTCCGAGGCCGTTCGGCAGCTGTGGGAATATCTCGACCGGACGCTCTCTCCGGAGGACACCGTCAAGGTAGAGGGCCACCTCGCGTTCTGCCGCAGGTGCTGCGGAGAGATGGAGTTCGCCAAGGAGCTCCGGGCATTCTTGGCAACGAACGCCGCCGACGATATCCCGCCCGAGGTGAAAGCCCGTCTCGAGCGGTTCGTCGAGGATATGTAGGAGGTCGGATGGCACAGGACCTGTTGTTCCAGCAGGAGATCAAGAAAGCGGTCCGCGGCGCGTACGAGCGGATCCCGACCGGTGGGGGCGAGCCGGTGGCACACGAACTCTACTCGGACGAGGAGCTCGCGGCCGTGCCGGAGGGCGCCGTGGCGTGGGCGCTCGGGGTGGGGAACCCCGTTCGCCACGCCGAGCTTGCGACCGGCGAGACTGTGCTGGACGTCGGCGCCGGGGGAGGGATCGACACGATCCTCGCCGCCAGGGCGGTCGGACCGACCGGCAAGGTTTTCGGCCTCGACCTGCTCGAGGAGATGGGCCGGCGAGCCACGGACAACGCCCGGGTCGCCGGCGTGGAGGCGTGGACCACCTTCCTCCAGGGAGAGATGGAGGAGATCCCGCTGCCCGACGCCTCCGTCGACGTGGTGATCTCCAACGGGGTCATCAACCTCTCGCCGCGGAAGGCCCGGGTCCTCGCGGAGATCCACCGGGTCCTTCGCCCCGGGGGCCGGCTCTGCGTCGCCGACCTGACGGTCGAGGAGGACCTGCCGCCCGAGATCCTGACGAGCGATTCCGCGTGGGCCGGGTGAGTGTCCGGCGCCATGGCGGAGCGTGTCTTCGCCCGGAAGCTCGAGAAAGCGGGATTCGAAGGGGTCTGGATCGGTGAGCGAATCCCCTACGGCATCGACCAGGCGGCTCTGTATCCACTGTTAACGCCGGAGATCATCGAGCTGATGCGCCGGCTGATCCCCGCCGAGCGCCAGGGGAGCGTCGCCGTGAGCGTTATCGC
>JBQTIP010000084.1:0-5955 GCA_052388025.1 Actinomycetota bacterium | reverse complement strand
AAGCCGCAGCTCCTCCGACGTGCTGAGGTGCAGCGTGGGATCGACCCTGAGGGTCTCCAGGTCGATGTCCGGCTGGAGGAAGCGGTTGAACAGCACCAATCCGTCCGCGCCTGTCTCCACCAGACAGATCCCAGACCCGCAAGGGCGGAGGCTGTCGCCCCCGCCCTTGCGGCCTTGCGCTGGACCCGGATTACTTGAGAACCGGGTACCTCTTGACCAGAACGGTGCTCTCCCACCACTTGCCGAGGCCCAGGTAGCGCCCGGCTCCGACGTAGGCAACCCCTGCCAGGACGATCGCGTAGACCACGTGGTGGTCGAGGAACGGGTTCTGCTCGGGCCAGATCGCGCTGGCTGCGTAGAACAGGCCCATCCAGATGATCCCGCCCACGGCCGCCAGCCGAGCACCGATCCCGAGGATCAGCGCCCCGCCGATCAGCAGCATCGACAGCATGTACACCCAGTCCACCCATGCGGCTCCAGCCAGTCCGTGGAAGAAGTCCGCGAAGGGTCCGCGGGCTCCGAACTCGAGGAACCCCGAGGTCGGAGATGCGCCGTCCACCCAGGCGTCGGGGCCGAAGAAGTCGATCGCACCGGTCTCGGGGTTCCGGCCGGTGCTGAACCCCAGCGCGAAGGCCTTGTCGAGGAACGACCAGAGGAACACCCATCCGATGGAGATCCGGAGGGCTCCCCAGATGCGCCCCGCCTTCACCTTCGTCTTGCGGGGCGTCTCCACTTGCGGGTGCCCGTTGCCCATGGCCACGACCTCGGGCTCCATCACCGTCTTGACATCCATGGCAACCTCCTTTTCCATACCCGCAGCATGCGGCACGGGAGGGAGGCTTCCATGTGCCGGACGACCCGTTCTCGGCTAGGACTTTCCCGGCCGGGTAGGGACCCTTCGTCCCCGGGGGCTCAAGCGTCGCCCTCCGTGGGTCGCAGGTACACGAACCAGTACACGAGGCCTTACCAGGAGCTCGCCTCCGATGATGTTGCCGAGGCTCGCCGCGACGAGGGCCGTGATCGGGAAGAGCACGGCGAAGACCTTGTCGATCACGCTCCGACCGCCCGATGCGAGCTAGACCGCGAGGCAGACGAGGGCGTTCGCGAGGATGCCACGCACGAACACGACCCCAAAGGGCAGATTGGCCTTCCCAGCTGCGATCGACACTGCCGTCGCGCCGACCTGATCGTCGCCCTGCGTCCACCTCGCGCGAGGTAGACCATCGCCACCATGGAGAGCGCGCCGGCCAAGTTGCCCGCGTAGACGATGCCCCAGCTCTCCCATCAGGCCAACGGGCCCGAGCGGTGCAAGGCCGTCTCGCGTCGCTCCAGCCACCGGTGCAAGTTGGCCGGCGCGGTGGTCGGACAGCAGGATCATCGTCCCGTCGAGGTAGGCGCGGCCGGCGTGCTCGGATCCGAGCGGAGCGAGGCAGCAGAACCCGCCCCGCTCCCAGTCAAGGATCCGGGCGAAGGTGGAGAGGGCGTCGAACCGCCGGAAGCACGCCCAGTCGATGGAACCCCGCCGTGACACCAGGCCCGACGAGTGGTAGTCGGAGAGCAGCGCGTAGTCGTCGACCGGCGGGTACGGCTCGTTGGCCATCCATCACCCTGCCATCTTTGCCGCGACCTCTCCCGCCTTCTGCAGATGCTGGCGAACCATGAGGAGCGCTGTCACCCCTTCCCCCACCGCGGAACCCAGCTGCTTGGTGCTCCCGGCCCGGACGTCCCCGGCAGCGTAGACACCAGGGATGGATGTCTGGAAGGTGTCGTCGGTTGTGACGAAACCCCACCGGTCAAGCTCGATCTTCCCCTCGAGGAAGCCCGTGTTGGGGTCGAGCCCGATGAACACGAACACGGCGGCTGGCGTGAACTTCTGCACCTGCCCCGTGGCGCGGTCCCGGGCAACCACCGCACCGAGCTTTCCGCCCTTGGCCTTCTGGAACTCGATGACCTCGGTGTTTGTGTGGACCTCGAACTGTGAATGACGCCTGAGCTCTTCCTGGAGGAGGGCGGAGGCCTTGAGTTCGGGCATGAACTCGACCAGGCGGATCTTGTCGGCGAACTGGGTGAGGAAGAGTCCCTCCTCCACTCCGGAGTTCCCCCCGCCGATCACCATCAGCTCCTTCGCCCCCTTGTAGAAGGGGCCGTCGCATGTGGCGCAGAAGTGGATGCCGGCCCCGATGAGATCGTCTTCACCCGGGACCCCGAGCCTGCGGTAGGAGGAACCCGTGGCGATGATCGCCGCTTTCGCGCAGTACTCGTCGCCTTGATCCGTGGCAACCAGGATGTAGTCCTCCATCCGTCGTAGCTCCGTCGCGCCCACCGCCTGGAGCATCTCAACTCCGTAGCGGCGGGCGTGGGTGATGAACTTCTCGGCGAGCTCGCCGCCAGCGACACCGTCAGGGAACCCCGGGTAGTTCTCGATCCGCTCGGTAACCCCGGCCTGTCCACCGAGCGCGCTTCGCTCGATCACCAAGGCGTCGAGGCCCTCTCGCGCGCCGTAGATCGCTGCGGTGAGTCCGGCCGGGCCGCCCCCGACGATGAGGACGTCATAGTAGCTGCGAGTGGCCTTGAGCCTCAGGCCGAGCTTCTGAGCGAGCTCCGCGTTGGAGGGTTCGACCAGGAAAGAGCCATCGGGGAAAACGATGGTGGGGATGATCTGCTTGCCGTCGTTCTTCTCCCGGACGAACGCCTCGGCTCCCTGGTCCTGCTGGATATCTATCCAGTCATACGGGATCCGCTGCTCTCCCAGGAACTGCTTCGAACGCCGGCAGTCCGGGCACCAGGGCGCGCCGTAAACGGTGATGTCGGCCATCCAGATTTCACCTCCAGGCTTGCGTGTCGGGTTGGACGTCCATTAGAGCATGGCTGATGGGTCCTCGTGCCTGCGCGGCGCCGTCCAGAGCGAGGGCACCCAACGATGGCCCGGGTCGCTGGACGGATTCCGCGCCTCGCCCGTACGAAGAGATGAGGGCCGGAAGGGCCGGCCCGGACGAAGGAGAGGCCAATGGAGACGAAGATCGATCCCGACCGCACCGCCCTCATCATCGTCGACCCGCAGAACGACTTCCTGTCGGAGGACGGCGTCGTGTGGGACCTCGTGGGGGAGGAAGTCCGGAAGAACGACGTGGTGGAGCACCTGGTGGCCCTGAAGGAAGCGGCCGAGGGGGCAGGCATCCCGGTGCTCTACTCCCCGCACTACTTCAGCCAGAAGGAGTACCGGGACTGGCGACACCTGAACCCCATCGACAAGGTCATGTTCGGCCGGCGCATGTTCGACGTCGAGGGCAAGGGCGCGGAGTTCCTCCCCGTGCTCGCGCCCTCCTCCGACACGATCGTGCTCTCGCCGCACAAGGCGCTGTCGGGCTTCTGGGCGAACGACATCCAGCTCCAGCTCCGCCAGCGGGACGTCCAGACGATCGTCCTGGCCGGGATGTCGGCCAACCTGTGCGTGGAGTCGCACCTGCGAGACGCTGCCGAGAACGGCTTCGACGTCATCGTGGTCAAGGACGCCACCGCGGGACCCGGGGAGGCCGCCACGCAGGCGGCCTACGTGAACTACGGCTTCATCGCGACCGAGGTCGCGGTCACCCACGAGGTCGTCGCCGCCCTGAACGCGGCCGCAGCTGCCGGCCGGTAGCCCCGCCCAGCAGCGCGAGGCGGCAGGCCGGCGTTCGAGGGAATCGCCGGCTCCGCCGCCGCGTTCCAAGAAGCCATGGGGGTGACCCGCACCGCGAACGGGCGTGCCGTGGTCTTCGGCCGGTTGGTCGAGGCCCACCTCGATCGCATCTACTCGAGCGCCTATCGGTTCACCAGGAACAAGGCCGAGGCCGAAGACCTGGTCCAGGAGACGCTCACGCGAGCCTGGGCTCACCTCGACCCCGAGCGGAGCGAGCGGGAGGTGCTGGCGTGGGTATACCGGATCCTCGTCAACATCGTGCTGGACCGGCGCCGCCGCGACGGCGTGCTCCAGCTCCGCCCGACCGATCCCGCGGAGCTTCCTGAGGTCGAGCTGTCCCCCTCTTCCGACGTGGCGGCCCTTCGACGACTGACCAACGCGGAGGTCCGGACGGCGATCGACTCGCTACCCGAGCACTACCGGCTCCCGGTCATGCTCGTCGACATCGACGGGTTCTCCTACGAAGAGGTCGCCGCGCAGCTCGGGGCTCCCATCGGAACGGTGACGAGCCGTCTTCAGCGCGGGCGCGTGGCGCTCCGACGGATGCTCTGGCAGGCGGCGGCGTCCGACGGGATCCAGTCGGATGTCGTTTGCCGGGAGGCGGGCTCGCTGATCGCCGCCTACTGCCGCGGGGAGACGTCCTCGGCGCAGAGCGCGTTCGTCGAGGCGCACCTCGAGCGCTGCCTCCACTGCCGCGATGTCGAGGAGGCCGAGCGCGAGGTCCTGCGCCTAGTCAGGGAGAAGTCCTGCCGCCTGCGTGCCCCGGTCCGGCTCGTAGAACTCGCGTGGCGACTGGTGCGCGACCCAACGGCGGATGTCTCCATGAGCGAGCGGGCGGGATGAGGCGCGGAAGGTCCCTCGTCCCCCTGGCCGTCGCGCTCGCGCTCGCGGCCGCGGCGTGCGGTGGAGGCGGGAAGGCTGGCGGAGGCGGGACGGCGGGCGGCGCCGGGAGCGTCACCCTCAGCCTCAAGGAGTTCAGCATCACCTCCGACGTCTCATCACTAAGGGCGGGCGCCGTGACCTTCGTGGCGAAGAACGCGGGGGCCATCGATCACTACCTGGCGGTCCTGAGGACCGACCTGCCGCCGGGCGGACTGCCCCTCGCCGGCGACATGGTCATCGAGAACGGGTCGGGCGTCACGGCTCTAGCCGACGTCGTGGTGGCCGTGGGGAAGACCGAGACGACGACGATCGACCTCGGTCCCGGCAAGTACGTGCTGATCTGCAACATCCCCGGTCACTACCAGGCGGGGATGCGAACGGCCCTCACGGTCGCCTAGACGCGTACGTCGTCGCCGCGTTAACGAAGGCCTTCACGTTCTCCACCGGCGTGTCGCTCGTGATCTCGCAGCCGGGTGCGACTCGATCGCCTCGGCGAGCTTGGAGTAGGTCTCACTCGATTCTTCGCCCATGGCATCGCTCCTTCGCGCGTGACGGGATCGGTGGAGAGCTTTCCGGCGCGCTAGCCGCCGGCCGTGGCCCGTCGGTCCTCCTCTCGAGGACATCACCGGCCCGCGTCGCCGGCTGATGCCCAGGAGCGCCTCGATTCTCTCGTGACGCTCGATGAGACCGGTGACGTGCTCACAAGGAGCCTGGCCGCGCTCCCGGAAGGCCAGGATCTCTTTGATCTCCCCGATACTGAACCCCACGGATTGTGCCGCCTTGCTGAACCTCAGCCTCGAGACGGCTTCCCGGTCGAAATCGCGGTACCCGCTCGAAGTGCGCTCGGGCTCGGGAAGACGGCCGATCTCCTCGTAATACCGAATCGTCTTCGGAGGCACGCTCGCCTCTCGGCGAGTTCGCCTATGAGCATGCAGTCGATGCTACCCTGCCCTACCATCCGATGACGAGCGGGGTAGTGGGCTGCCCGCAGCCAGGCGAGGGTGGCCGAGGAACAGACGGCGCCCCTCCGGACGTTTCCCCTACAGAGGGGGTTCGCTGCATGAAGCAACACTTCGTTCGCAGGCTCGATGGGACCGGGGCTCACGTAGGAGAGGTTGGGGGCAAGGCCGCCTCCCTCGACCGGCTCGTGGCCCTGAACTTCCCCGTTCCCCCGGCGGTCGTCCTGACCGCGGATGCCTTCCGGGCCTTCGTGAGCGGCAGTGGCCTGGGTCCCTTCCTCGAGACCCTCAGGCGCGGCGAGCTCCCCTCGCCCGACGCCATCGAGGCCGAGACGCTCGCCGTCGACCAGGCCTTCCTCCACGCGCCGATGCCGGAGGCCCTCGCGGAGGCCATCCGCGACGCCGCCCGGCCGCTCGTCTCCGCGGGACCCGTGG
>JBQTIP010000083.1:0-1619 GCA_052388025.1 Actinomycetota bacterium | reverse complement strand
GGCTGACCCGCCGGACCCCCGGCAAAGCCGCGAGCTTTCGCGTGAGATCGTGAACGGACTCCTCAAGCCGGCGGGCGTGGGCGGCCCACTTCCCGGAGAGGGTGTCCGGCCCGCCGGCGCCGGGCCCCGGCGTGGCCGCCGTCGGCTGTCGCCCTGTGCGCGCGCTCGCATCCCTCGTGCCGCTCACCCCGCTCCTCCTGCCCGCGCGGGTTGGGGCGCGGGTGCGCACGGTCCCGAGCCCGCATCGATCATCCGCAGGTCGTGGCCCGAGTATGCCATGGTTGATGGCGGGTGCCGGCCTGTGACCATCGGAGTACCGCGAGATCGACGCGGCCGGCGGGGACGGCGAGTAGGAAGTGGCGGACGCGAGCCCGATTCCCGCCTGCGGCTCCAGGCTAGATGGGTCGAGTCCAAGGTCTACGTCGACCGATTCGGCCGGAGCAAGTGGACGATGGGATGCGATCTGCTGGACGTGGCGGACAGACGTGGTATCACTTGCGTCTGATGACTGCCCACGACCACGTAAGTCCCGAACGGCAGCTCCGGCCGGGTGGGGGCCCGTCCACAGGCGGCCCCATCGACATGGTCGATGATCCGACCCTCGCCGAGATCGTCCGGCGCTTGGTGAAGGAGTTCCAGCCGGAGCACATCTACCTGTTCGGGTCGCGGGCAAGGGGGGAGTCCACGTCGGAGAGCGACTACGACCTGATGGTCGTGGTCCGGGAAACGGAGGAGGCGGGGTACCGCCTCGCCCAGCGGGCTCACCGCCTGGTCTGGGGCCTCCGGGCTGCCGCCGACATCCTGGTCTGGACCAGACGTGACTTCGACAGCAGGCTCCACCTCAAGGCGTCCCTGCCCTCCGCGGTGATCCGCGAAGGACGCTTGCTCTATGCAGCCTGACCACGTCCGCGTGGCCGACACGCGGGCCTGGCTGCGTCGGGCAGAGGAGGACCTGCAGGCGGCCGACGCGCTGCTCGACCCGGGTCATTCGCTGACCGGCCTGGCCCTGTTCCATGCGCAACAGTCGGCCGAGAAAGCCTTGAAGGCGTTCCTCGTCTGGCACGATCGGCCTTTCCGGAAGACGCACGACCTTGCGGAGCTCGGCCAGCAGTGCATCGAGGTTGACCCTTCGCTGGAGGAAGTTTGCCGACGAGCTGAATCCATGACCGTCTACGCATGGATCTTCCGCTACCCGGGCGAGTCAGAGGTCCCTGCCCGCGAGGAGGTCGAGGAGTCGCTGGACCTGGCTTCCGCGCTGGTACAAGGGATCCTTTCTCGGATCCCCGTCGAGGCTCAGCCGAGCACTTGACTCGAGGCGCCGCCGACTCCTGCTTGTCACGATGCTTTTCCCGCCCTCCGACAGGAGCGGGGCGCGGCGGGCTGGGCTCCTCGCGAAGTACCTGAGCGAGAGGGGCTGGGACGTTCGGGTGATCACCGCGACACGGCAGGGCGGACCGGCTGGGAAGAGGGTTGCACAGGTACGCGAGGGGCTGGGCGTCGGTCGGCCACATATGTAGTCTGTGTTATCTTGCTGGCGGAGGTGAGCAGCTCATGGCGACCGGGAGGAGGCTCAGCGCGTTGTACCTGCGGGGGGTTCCCGAGCAGCTCGTTCGCGAGTC
>JBQTIP010000082.1:0-2835 GCA_052388025.1 Actinomycetota bacterium | reverse complement strand
GGTCATCGGCATCCCGTTCTTCGGCCGCAGGGTGATTACCGGGTCCAGCCCAACCCGGTGACCCGGCACCGGCCGCATCCGCCACCGCTGCGCGAGGGTAGCGATCAGCAGGACCGCCTCCATCCGCGCGAACGACTCCCCGATGCACTGGCGCGGCCCCGCCCCGAACGGGAAGTACGAGTACCGGGGACGGGCGGCCCGCTCCTCGGCCGTCCATCGCTCGGGCCGGAACGCCGCCGGCTCCGAGTACCAACGGGCGTCGTGGTGCATCACATACGGCGACACCACGACGATCGATCCATCCGGGATCAGGTACCCGCCGACCTCGTGGTCGACGAGCGTTCGCCGGCCGATCGCCCACGCCGGCGGACGCACCCGCATCGACTCCAGAAGGACCATCTCTGTGAAGGGGAGGTTCGGGATGTCGGCCGCCGTCGGCGTGCGCCCGTCGAGAACGCGGTCGAGCTCCGCGTGCAGCCCTGCCTCCGCCTCCCGGTTCTCCGACAACGACTGCCAAGTCCAGGCCAGAGCGCTGGCCGTGGTCTCGTGGCCTGCCAGGAAGAGCGTCATGGCCTCGTCGCGGACCTGCCCGTCGTTCATGCGGCCGCCGGCACCTTCGGCGTCTTGGGCTCGAAGCAGCATCGAGAGCAGGTCGTCGCCGGTGGCGCCCCGAGCCCGGCGCTCCTCGATCATCCTGTAGATCGTGCGATCGAGGAGCTCCTGCGCCCGCAGGAAACGCCGGTTGCTGGGCAGGGGGAGCCGTTCCAGGACGGCGGCGAACGGCGAGAAGAGCCTGCCGAACATCGACAGCATGACCGTCATTGCATCTCCGACCGCTCGAGCGTCCGCATCCTCGACATCGGTGCCGAAGAGGGCCTCGCCGACGATCGAGAGGGTGAGGCCGGTCATCTCCCGGTGCATGTCCACCCGCGCCCCATCGACCCATCGATCCGCGGTCCGCGTGGCGTGCGCAACCATCACCTCGCCGTAGCCGGTGATGCGCTCGTGGTGGAAGATCGGCTGGATCAGCCTGCGCCGGCGCTTGTGGACCTCCCCCTCGCTCGTCAGCAGGCTCTCGCCCAGCATCCGCTTGGCCTCCTGCATGGTCTGGCCCTTCATGAAGCGGTGGCTATGAGTGACGAGCACGTCCTTCACGTAGTCGGGGTGGCCGAGGAAGTACACCTGGAAGCGTCCAAGCCTCACGTACGCGATGTCGCCGTAGTCGCGCGCCGTCCGCTCGAGGAGCCCGATGCGGTCGCTCCGGAAGGCACGGAGGGCGGCCAGCGTCGACAGGTTCGGGCCCGGCGGTCGTTCGATGTCGGCCCGCGTCACCATGCCCGCATGATCTCCGGAACGTACCGGTTTGGGAAGCGCCCCGACGGAAACGATCGGCTACCGTGTTCGCAGTGAGCCCCGCCGACGGATACCGCCTCCGCTCCGCCAGGCCGGAGGAGCTCGATGCGATCGCCTTCGTGAACGCCTACGACGTTGCCGAGTTCGGGCGACCCGACTTCGACGCCGCGTTCCTCCGCGAGGACTGGGTCCGGCCGCGGTTCGACCTAACGCAGGACGCGTGGATCGTATCGGCCGCAGACGGCCGGATCGTCGGCTACGGTTCCGTTCTACCTGTGGGACGAGGAGTGGGGACCCGCCCTGGTGAAACTCGGGACCTATGCCCCCTACCCGGTGTGGGTGAATGCCAACGGCCACGAGTGGTGCAAGCGCCAACTGGAGCGGGCTGGCGTCTCCTACGAAGAGCTCGACAACGGGCTCCGCTCGGTCGAGGATCCGAAGCTCGCCCACAGGCTCTGCGCACGCCTGTCGGCCGGGCACCTGCGCTCCGCCGTCGGTCGGTGGATGAGCCGGCTCCCGAGTCCCCTCATCCCGGAGGACCGCCGGCGGGGTTCCGCTACGAGTTCTCTCCCCGCCAGATCGAGATCTCCGACACAGCGGTCTTCGACCGTCCCGCCTCGGGGCGGGCCTGGTTCGAGGCGGCCATCCGGGAGCACCTCGACCTCGGCCGCCCCGAGGAGGTCTCCCTGGTGGTCAACAGCACCGTCCGCACCCGGGGCAGGCACCCCACCCCCGGGCGGTTCGAGACCAGGGTCGTGAGACCAGACATCGATCCCGTGATCCGCATCCGCTACAAGTCCTCCAAGGTCAAGGCCTACTTCAAGGAGCAGCGGGCCTTGCGGGTGGAGACGACCATCAACAACCCCGACGACTTCGGCGTCCGGCGTCGCCTCACCGCTGAGAACTGGCGAGCCCTCCGGGCCGTTGGCACGAACACCAACGCCCGGTTCCTCGCCGCCCTCGGCGAGGGAGAAGGGAGCGTCCCGGACGCGACCACCCTTCAGCGGGTGGTCCTGCCGTTCGACGTGGACGGCCTCCGAGCACCGGGACTTCGGTTCGGAGACCCTCGGGTGATGGCCCTCCTCGCCGCCCTGGTCAGCTTCACCCACGTGGTGGGCGGGGCCCTGACCAACGCCGCGCTCCGAGCGCTCATGGGCGTCCTGTGGGGCCCCTACACGGCCCGCTAGGCGAGGTAGCTCCTGCGCCACGGCCGCCGTGGCCGCCTCCGCGTCCCTCTCCCCAGCGGTCCCGGTCGCGGCGCTGGCTTGCCCGCTGTTGACGAGGACACGCCTGGACGACTCCGCCGGCCAGGCGCCTTTGGGACAGCCTCACCAGCGCGGCGGCGAACGTGTTCGTCGTGAACAGGCCGGCCGAGGAGCACGGGCGATCGGCGACCAGCAGACCAAGGTCGGGACGACCGCGGGGTTTCAGGCCGGCGGTCATGCCGGAGGCGCGGAATCCGCGAGGGTAGGTGACGCTCAT
>JBQTIP010000081.1:0-5114 GCA_052388025.1 Actinomycetota bacterium | reverse complement strand
ACCAGCGGGCGGGACCGTGCTGGATGTCGGCGTCGGCGGGGGCGCCGCGTCGCTTCCGCTCGCCGACCTGGCGTCGCTCATCGTCGGGGTGGACCAGTCCGAGGGGATGCTCGACGAGTTCCGGGGTGCGGCCCGGGCCCGCGGGGTCCGGGCGGAGGCGCTCCGCGGCAACTGGCCCGAGATCGCGCCTCTCGCTCCGACGGTGGACGTGGTCGTCTGCCACCACGTCCTCTACAACGTTCCCCGCCTCGGGCCTTTCGCCCAGGCACTCGACGAACACGCCCGACGGCGCGTGGTCATCGAGATCACCGGCCGGCACCCCTGATCCTGGATGGACGACCTTTGGCTGCGGTTCCACGGGCTCGAGCGACCCGAGGACCCGACCGCGAACGACGCCGAGGCGGCGCTGCGAGAGCTGGCGCTCGACGTCCAGCGCGAGGACCAGATTCGCGATTCGCGTGGCTCAGGGTTCGAGCGGCGCGAGGACGCGGTGGCGCTTATCCGCAGGCGCCTGTGCCTTTGGCCCGACCGTGAAGACGAGATCGTCGAGGCGCTCGGCGACCGCCCGGCCGAGCGCCGTGGCCTATGGTCGGCCGGGCCTGCCGAGCAGACCGCCGTCACCCTGTGGTGGGATACGGGCCCGAGCTGACGCCTGTCGGGACCAAGAACCGTAACGCTTCCTCGCTTGCACAACTGTCGGGAGACCGGCTTACGGCGGGTGCTCACAGAAGATGACCGTCTCTCCATTGATGCATGTGTCGTCGCCGTCACCGCCGGAAAGCCCGTCCGTCCCGTCTCCGCCGTCGAGAAAGTCATTGCCGTCGCCGCCGTCGAGGGAGTCGTCCCCTTCCGCGCCCCTCAGGGTATCGTTGCCCGCGTTGCCGTTGATGTCGTCGTCGCCGGCCTCTCCTTCAAGCGTGTCGTCGCCGTCACCGCCGGACATGAGGTCCCGATCCTCACCACCCAAGATGGAGTCGTTCCCGCCTCTCCCCTCGAGCGTATCGAGCCCTGGGCCCCCGTCCAAGTAGTCGTCCTCAGCAGCGGTGATGTCAGCGTCGTTCCCGTCGATGATGTCGTTCCCCGCCTCTCCGACGAGATGATCGGCGCCCGCCTGACCGTCGAGGGCGTCGTTCCCGTCCCCGCCGAACGCGGAATCCTCGCCCGGGCCGGCAGCCAGGACGTCGTCGCCTGCATCTCCGTGGAGCTCATCGTTCCCGCTACCGCCGAAGAGAGGGTCGTTGTCGGCACCGCCGTACAGCTTGTCCGAACCCCGGCCGCCGAAGATGTCGTCGATACCTCCCTCGCCGCGGAGTTCGAAGTCGTCGCCGGCGTTGCCTTCGATGACGTCGTGCCCCTCGCCCGCGAAGATCCGGTCGTCGCCGCCCTGGCCGGCGAGGACGTCGTTCTGCCCGGCCCCGAAGAGCACGTCGTCGCCCGTGCCCCCGTTCAGGGTGTCGAACTCGGATCCGCCCAGGATGCGGTCGTTCCCGGGTCCCCCGTCGACGGTACCTCCGCCGGGTCCGGTGCAGATGACGTCGTTCCCGCCGAGCCCGAAGATGGTGTCGCGACCGCGCCCTCCGTGGATGACATCTCTCCTGTTCGTCCCGCGCAGCAGGTCGTCTCCGGGGGTGCCTTGGATCGTCACCCCTTGGCCGTCGCAGCTCTGGAGAGCCAGCGCAGCGGGAAGAGGGCCGAGCAACGCTCCGCCGAGGACGACGGCGAAGCCGATGGCCGCACCTCGATGGCGTCTGGATATGATCCCCCTCACTGTCCGCGGATTATGGCCGGTGAGGGGTCAGCGGACAAATCGACAACCTGGAGCGCGTGCTACCGCTCGCGCCGGGCGACGTAGTCGCGGACGACGAAGTCGCCGAGGTCTCGGTCGTCCATGAGGAACACGCGGCCGGACGTCAGACGGGCGAGCCGTTCCATGAAGCGGATCAGTCCGGGTGAGTCCTCAAGCATGAACACGTTCAGCGTCACGCCGGCCCTGGCGAGGCGCAGGGCCTCCGAAAGCGTCAGCCGGATCGTCTCCGGGACCGGCGGCCAGGAGAAGAAGACCTCCTCACCCTCCAGGTGCGCGGTCGGCTCACCGTCCGTCACCATGATGACCTGGCGCGTGGCTCGCGGGTGCTGCGCGAGCAGCCGGCCGGCGAGGTTGAACGCGTGCTGCATGTTGGTGCCGTACACTCGCTCCCACCCCGCGGCCGTCAGGTCCTGTGGCTCCATCCTCCTCGCGTAGTCCGAGAAGCCGATCAGGTACAGCCTGTCGTGCGGGTATCGTCCCTCGATGAGCGCGTGGAGTGCGAGCGCCATCTTCTTCGCGTGAACGAAGTGCCCGCGAAGCGGCATCGAGAACGACAGGTCTAGCAACAGCGCGGTCGCGGCCTCGGTGCGCTGCTCCGCTTCCACCATCTCGAAGTCGTCGGGCTCGAGGCGAACGGTCTCTCCAACGCCCCGACGCGCGATCGCGTTGAACACCGTGCGCTGCACCGCGATCTGGCCGCTGTCCCCGAACTGCCAGGGACGGGTCGCACCGGTCGGCTCCGCCAGACCCCCAGCCTCGCGCGCCTCGTGCGTGCCCTCGCGATCCTGCCGGAGCTTCTCGAACACCTTCACGAGCGCGCGCTCCCCGAGTCGCCTCGCGCCCTTCGGGGTGACCTCCAGGCGGCCGCCGCGCCTCGAGACCAGCCCGGCCTGCTCGAGGGCTCGCTCCACCTCCTTCAGACGCCGGAGGTCGCGGGCTGCGGTCTCACCGAGCGTCCGCCGAAGCGCATCCTCGTCGACATCCTCGAGAGACGCTCCTGCGTAGTCGCCGCGCATCGAGCGGTCCAGATCCTCGTAGTCGTGGAGCCGCTCCATCGCGTCGACGGTGGCAGAAAGCGGCATGGCGTCGTCGCCCGCGGCAAGCGACGGCTCCCCCCATGGCATGTCGGGGAACATCCCGGCGAGATTCGATCCCAGCCGGTCGACCTCGAACGCCAGATCCATGTCGGACATCACCTGCTCGGCCAATGCCTGCAGCTCCGCGCGCTGCTCCGGCGAGAGCGACGCCATCAGCCGGCTCAGCGCGGCCATGCGGCGGGCCATCCCCT
This sequence comes from Actinomycetota bacterium, assembly GCA_052388025.1. Classification (GTDB taxonomy): domain Bacteria; phylum Actinomycetota; class UBA4738; order UBA4738; family HRBIN12; genus JBQTIP01. The sequence continues at coordinate 2,019 of JBQTIP010000081.1, read as the reverse complement.
CGAGCAGCTCCTCCAGCGTCCTGGGGTTGTCGGGAAAGAGGTCGCCGTGCCGCTGCATGAACCCCTCGAAGTCGTACGGCTCGCCGCGGTCGCGCTGCTCGATCATGTGGTTCAGCTCGGCGAGCATGTCCTTGAACCGCTGAAGCTCTTCGGGCGAGAGGTTCCGGAGCCCCTGGGCCATGTTCCGGAAATAGGCGCCCATCACCTGCTCCCGCAGCGATTCCATCAGCTCGTCGAACTCGCGCTGCGCCTGCTGGTCGACGAACCGGTACTCGGTCAGCTCCCGGATCTTCCCCGGAGCGTCTGGCGGCAGTGCGTCGAGGAACGCCTCCCGCATCCGCGCGTTGTCCTCGGCCTTGAACGAGAGCGTCGAGCGCTCTCGGTCGATGATCTCGTCGAGCCGCTCCCGGACCTCTTGAAGAGGCCCTTGGAGGTTCAGGTTCGCTTGCTCGGAGAGGCGGGCTTCGCGCAGGCGGGCGCGTAGCGCGTCGAGCCCGGAGAAGCGCCCCTGCATACCCCGCCGCAGCAGTCGCGAGAGTGCGCCCTGCGCCCCGGCACCCGACAGGAGGTCCTCGGACATCTCCTCAAGTAGATCCCCCGCCGCGATCTCGGGGCCAAAGGGCTCCTGGGTGCCGTCCCACTGCGAATAGCGGATTCGCACCAAACCAGGGTACGTCGCCTGGCTACTCAGTCGCCTCCCGGTACCTCGCCTCGTCGACGATCAAGCGCCAGAACCCCCTAGGAGGCGGAGCCGCCCTGAAGTCTTCGAAGTCGAACGTCAGTATGGGCAGATCGTGTCGATCCCCATACGCCATGATCGACGCGTCAGCCAGCCCGAGGTTGAGATCGGAGAAGCGAGCGTCGATCTCGACAGCCCTCCTCAGTAAGCCCGGGGTTAGGAACGCCGCTTCGTGCTCGCCGCTGACTATCGATGAGAGGAACAAGCGGGCCGATTCCGCACCGACCCTCGCCCTCAGCAGCTGGTCCGTCTCCACAAGGACCGGCTCCAACACGATCAGGTCGCGTCCAAGGGCGGTGACGAGCGAGGCCGCGATCTGGTTTGCCCTGTCTCGGCGATTCGCCGCCGCGACCAGAGGTCCGGTATCGGCCAGGACCTTCATGATCGGCTGGACACGAGCTTCTCAAGGTAAGCCTCAGCCCTCCTGCCGAGATCCCGCGGACCGTCACCCGAGCCGACATAGCTCGGTCGCCTCCGGCCCCCAAGAGACGAGGCCCCGGCCTCGATGAGTCGAGTCACAGCCGCGGAGAACGATTCACCCTCATGCGCCAATGCCCTCACGAGGGAATCCACGCTGTCCGGCAGGTTGATAGTGCGGCGAGGCATGGGCCCTCCTCTCGTACGTTATGAACGCAGCTATCATACCGAACGAAACTGGAAGGTTCGGATCAGTCGATACCGTCCACTCGGCATGCTCGGTCGGCGGGTGAGGCCGGCCGGGCCTTAGGCCCTAGGCCACGCCGGCGGAGGATTTGCCCGTTGGTTGGATTCACCGTGTCCTCCACCGGCCGATCCTTGATACGTGGAAATACCTAGGGTAGCCGGGCGGTCGCTGGGATCCGCCGAGGACCGCTGGCGCGCTCGCCTCGTGCTCGCCACGGAGCTTCGTCTGTTGATCTTCCTCGTACCGATCGCCGCGTCGATCGCGGCCACCCTCATCGTGCGTCCCCTCGTGCCCGAACCACAGGGCTTGTCCGGCCACGTGGCGTGGTGGGGGGGCCTGCTCCTCATGGCGGTCTCGGTGGCGGCGGTCGTCGAGCGTCTGGGGCGCCGTCTCCTGCCGCTGGTCGCGCTGCTCAAGCTCGGGATGATCTTTCCGGACCGAGCGCCCTCCCGATTCGCCGTCGCCAGAGAAGCAGGGAGTGTTCGTCGGCTCGAGGAGCGCCTCGAGAAGCTCAAGGACGACCCTCGCGCGCAAGAGGAGTCCGAGAGCGCGGCAACCATCCTCGCACTTGTGGTCGCCATGCAGTCCCACGACCGGCGGACCCGTGGACACGCGG
>JBQTIP010000080.1:0-36827 GCA_052388025.1 Actinomycetota bacterium | reverse complement strand
AGGTCATCGAACCCCTTCGGATCGAGTGCGGCATGATCGTGCTGGACTACGATTACGAGGCGCATCGCGTGACCCCCTTCGACGTCGGCCTGGATCGCTTCGTCGCCCTGGACGGCCCAGGGGAGTTTCTCGGCAAGGCCCGGCTGGCGGAGGTGGCGAAGAGCCCCCGCAACCGCTTCAAGACGCTCCGCCTCGAAGGAAGCGAGTTGCCCGAGTACGGCGCCGAGGCGACGAGGGACGGCGAGGTCGTCGGAACCCTCACGAGCCCTTGCAACAGCCCGCTGTTCGGCTTCATCGGGATGGCCGTGCTGCGAACCGAGGCGGCGGAGGAGGGCAGCACGGTCGACGTGGCCCTGGGCGAGGGCCGGACGCCGGCAACGGTGGCGCACCTGCCGCTGTACGATCCCGACAAGACGCGGCCGAGGAGCTAGCCAAGGTCGCATACAAGAGCCGAGCCGGGGAGTCCCTATGGGCAGGACGCCGGACGACTTCGAGGCGGCGCCGCCGGAGTTCCAGCTTCCCGCGCCTTCGGGGACGTTCGTCCCCGGAACGCCCCTCGTGGCCGAGAACCCCTTCGAGGACGTCCCCGAGGATGAGCCGTTCGACACCGGCTCGGGTCCCGACATCGATCCGGCCATGGAGTTCCGGCGCACGCTCGGGAAGTTCGCCACGGGCGTGACCATCGTCACGATCCAGGCCGGGGAGCAGGTCCACGGAATGACGGCGAACGCCTTCATGTCGGTATCGCTGCGGCCGCCGCTCGTGCTCGTCGCGGTGGACCGGCGGGCGAGGATGCATCGCCTGCTGTACGTGGGGAGGAGCTACGGGGTGAACGTGCTGGCCGAGCACCAGCACGAGCTCTCGGATCACTTCGCGGGCCGGCCGGGCGACCGTTCGTTCGAGCCTCGCTTCGAGGTAATCCGAGAGACCCCGCTCGTGGAGGGAGCGATCGCCCACTTGGTCGCGCGCGTGGTGAAGACGTATTGGGGCGGGGACCACTCCCTGTTCCTCGGGCAGGTCGAGTACGCGCGGTGGGGCGAGGGCCGGCCCCTGCTGTTCCACGGCGGGAGGTACGAGCAGCTACCGCTCGCGAACGTTCCCCTGTTCTCGTCGCTCTCCGCGGACCTACGCGAGCGGATCCTCGCGGCCGGCGAGGAGCGGGCCTACGCGCAGGACGAGCTCCTCGTGCGGCAGGGGGAGGAGGGCGACGAGCTGTTCGTGATCGTCGAAGGGCGGGTGCGCGTGGAGCGCGGTGCTCAGGTTCTCGGCCGGCTGTCGGAGGGCGAGTTCTTCGGTGAGCTCGCGGTGCTGGACGGGCGGCCCCGGATCGCGGACGTCGTCGCCGAGTCGTCTGTCCGTTGCCTCGTCGTGCCTCGAGCCGCTCTGCGCCGGGCGCTGCTGACCGAGCCCCGTGCGGCGTGGGACATGCTCGAGATCCTCGCGGGACGTTTCCGGGAGGAGTGACCGTACCTCAGGATCGCGGCCGGGTCTTGTCCGGGTCGTAGAACGGGAAACGGACGACGGTTGCCGGGATGCGCTTCTGGTGGCCGTCGAGCTTGCCTACCTCGACCTCCGTCCCAAGCTCGCTGTGCTGCACCGCCATCCGACAGAGCGCGATGTTCTCTTTCAGGATCGGTGAGCGTGTGCCGCTCGTGACCACGCCGACCTGCTGGCGCCCGACGTGGACGGGGTCGCCGTGGGCCGCCGGCTCGTTCCCCTCGAGCTCTAGGCCGACGAGAACGCGCTGCGGGTGCTCCCTCCGCTCGGTGAGCGCGGCCTTCCCGACGAAGTCCTCGTCGGTCTTCAGGTTCACCGTGAAGCCGATGCCGGCCTCGAACGGGTCGATCTGGTCGTCGAACTCGTAGCCGGCGAAGATCAGCCCGGCCTCGATCCGGATGATGTCGAGCGCATCGAGGCCCAGCGGCTTCAGGCCGAGCGGCTGCCCGGCCTCCCAGACCGCATCCCACAGAGCCGGCGCATCCTTCGGATGGCACCACAGCTCGTAGCCCAGCTCGCCGGTGTAGCCCGTCCGCGACACGACGATCGGGATTCCCTGGAAGTCGCCGATCCGCGCGACCGAGAACCGGAACCAGGTGAGCTCGTCGAACTGGGTCTGCGAGGGCGAGGTCCAGACGATCTGCTCCAGCAGGTCGCGGCTCTTCGGCCCCTGGACGGCGATGTTGTGGAGCTGGTCGGTCGACTCCTTCACGAAGACCCGGTCGAGGCCGAGGCGCCCGGCCTGCTCCCGCAGCCAGACGCCGTCGTAGTCGTCGCCTCCGACGAACCGGAAGTTGTCCCGGCCGAGCCGGAACACCGTTGCGTCGTCGATCATGCCGCCGGTCTCGTTGCACATGGCCGTGTAGACGACCTGGCCGTCGGAGAGGCGGCGGACGTCTCGCGTGACCGTCGCCTGCACGAGCGCCTCCGCGTCGGGCCCGAGGACTTCGAACTTGCGGAGCGGCGATAGGTCCATCACGACCGCGTCCTCGCGGCACGCCCAGTACTCGGCGACGGCGCCCTCGTTATTGAATGCGGTCGGTAGCCAGTAGCCGCGGTATTCGGTGAACCGGCTCGTCAGCTCCTCGATGCGCGGGTGGAACCCGGTCTTCTTCGTGAGCTTCGGCTCCGCGTCGGGCGTGACTCGGTGGGCGATCGCGGCCGAGAAGCGGTTCTCGGCCGGGTACACGCGGACGTGGATGTCGGTCGGATCCCAGGCGTTCGCCGGGTCGATGTCGTCCGGACACGCGGACGAGGCGCACAGGAGGTCGGTCATCGCCCGCAGCAGCACGTAGTCGCTCGGCCGTGACCAGGGCTCGTCGGCGACCAGGATGTTGTCGTGGGTGAACATCGTGTTGAAGAAGAAGTTGAGCGCCGGCCAGCCCTTCCGCGCGGCGATCGCGTACGACTCGAGCTGCGCGTTGAAGTTGTCGGTGCAGTTCGTGTGGCCGAAGTAGCCCATGTCCTCGTAGTACCTGGAGTTACAGGCCAGGGCGAACGTGTCGTGCCGCCCTACGGTGTCGCGGACGACCTCCACGAGCGGGACCATGTCCTGGTCGTAGAACTTCCCGTACAGGCCGGGCCGCGGATACGCGTTGCCCATCAGTGTGCGGGTGGTGGTTGCGTCCAGGCCGCGCTCCACGCCGTCGTCGAGGCGGCGGCGGTTGAAGGCCAGGAAGTCGGAGCACTGACGGCCTTCGACGTCGATCACCTGGATGAACTCGCCGGCGGCGACCTCGTAGCTCAGGGCCGTCGTGCGGTCGACCCGGAAGTCCAGGCGCGGCTCGGCCAGGGGCGAGGGCAGCTCGACCTCCTCGTGGGTACGCGGGGCCGTTCGGCGGATCTCGACGACGAGCTCGGAGGATGGGACGCCTCCCTCCACGACGGTCGGGCCCGAGGGCGCGGCGATCACGCAGACCACCGGTCGCTCCGCGAGGAACGAAGAGGAAGTCCCCGGCGGTGACCACTCGCCGAACAGGCGGACGGCCGACGCCTCGGTCGGGTTCAGGCCTCTGGCCGCTAGGGCGTCCACCACCTCGCGGGCGCCGTCGGCGGTCGAGGTGATCAGCGCGCGCAGGACGGTGGCCGGCGCGTCGGCCCGCGCGCCGAGCGCCGCGGTGTCCTCCCGCCCGTCGGGCGAGAGCGCCGTGACCTCCGCGACCTGTCCGCCGTCCCGGTCGACGACCGTGATACGGTCGTCCGGCGCCAGAGCGACGATGGTCGCACCCCCCGGCCGTACCCGGTAGCGCTCGAGCGTGGGATCGGGCGGCACGAGGCCGGGGAGGAGCAGTCGCGGCCGGCCGGTAGAGATGGCCATGTCAGCTCCTCGCGGCCGGCTCCTTCGCCTCCTGCTCGAGGGCCTCGGCCAGCAGCTGCTCGGCCAGCTCGCGCTTGGCCGCGATGTCGAGCTTCTTGGTCTCGTTCTCGACGGCCCGGCGGTTGTAGGTTTGGTTCCAGTAGTCGAGCGACTCGAATCCCAGTAGTACGGCCTTGCCGACGAATTGTCGCAGCACCTCGTTCGTGGGGCCCATCACCCAGCCGGCCTTCGCGTCACGCAGGTAGCGCTCCAGCTCCATGTCCCGCTTGTAGCCGGAGCCTCCGCATGCGTGCAGCATCTTGTCGACTACGTGCGCGACGTTCTTCGCCGCCTCGAACTTGATCTGCCACGCCCAGTGGAGGTAGTTGGCCCGGGCGGTCTCACCCGGCCGGAGGATCTTCGTGTTGTCGTCGGTCTCCGTGTCCATCGCTCGTGCCACCGACAGCACGAACAGCCGGCTTGCGTTCGTGTCGATCACGGCTTCCCCGACGTAGTCCTGGATCGTCGGGTAGTCGGCGACCCGCAGCCCCACGTCGACGTGCTTCTTCCGCGTCGTGTGGCGTCTGGCGATGTCGATCGCCCCCAGGGCGAGGCCGTTCCACACGGAGGACGACCCGATCAGGAACCAGGGGTCGACCGACTCGTCGTTGGAGGCGGCGCCGTCCCCGATCGGACCCACGATGTGGTCCTCGGGGACCTGCACGCCGGGGACCTCGAGCGGCCCGGACTGGTTGCCTCGCAAGCCGAGCGCGTCCCACGTCGAGGGCTGGGATTGCACGTCCTTCTTGTCGATCACGAAGACCGAGAGATCGTCGTACCCCTTGAAGTCGGGGCTCGTCGTCTGTACGACGTAGAAGTCGGCGAACCCCGCGGACGTGGTCCAGGAGGCCTTCTTGCGAACCTTGTAGCCGCCGTCGGAGCGTTCGGCCCCCGAGGAGATCGGGTACCAGAAGTGGCTGCCCGTCTCGGGGTCGGAATACGAGAGCGTCCCGATCAGACCGCTGTTGAGCGGCCGGATGTACGTGTCGATGAGCGCTTCGGTGGGGCGCAGCATGATCGCGTTCACGGCGCCGATGTGCATGACGTAGCACATGGCGGTCGACGCGCACCCGTATCGCGCGATCGTCTCGCAAACCATGGAGTACGCCACGTGGCCCTCGCCAAGCCCGCCGTACTCCTCCGGCACCGTGAGGGCCAGGAACCCGTGCTCGCCCAGCAACTCGAGGTTGCGACGGGGGAACTCGATCTCGTCGTCGAAGCGCTTGGCGTTCGCCCGAAGCTCTTTCTCGCACAGCCGGATGAGCGTCTCGCGAAGCTCCTTCTGGCGGTCGGTCAGGACCCAGTCGGGGTCCCATTCGTCCCCGAGGCCCCAGAACGGCTCCGAACCCCACATCTTCTCCGACATTCCGTGACCCCCTAGTCGAGCGCGGATACGTGCCTGTCGAGGCCATGGTAGAGCCGGGGTTCCGTCCCGGCAAGGTCGGCGCCGTCCGCGCGGAGCTACGCGTCGAGCGCGGGCAGCTCCTGGAGCCAAGTAGTGCGACCGCCGGTCTCGTCCCAGATGACCGGGAAGAACGACTCGTCCATCGCGAGGTCGCCCCGGCGACGGTACCGCGAGTAGATGAGGTCGACGTTGGTTGGGTGGAAGCGCGTCTCAACGGCGACCATGTGCGAGACGAGGGCGCGGCGCTCGACCGTGGCGTTCGTGTTCGGCCCTGAGCCATGGAAGGTCCAGGGGTGGTGGAACGAGCAGCCGCCGGCCTTGACCACAACGGGCGCGAGGTCGAGCCCGGAGCCCTCCGGCACCGCCCCGCGAGCCGGCTCCAGCCAGTCGTCGGGCGCGTGGAACTCGCCGCGAGAGGGAGGCGCTTTGGGCCATGTGTGCGAACCCCGGACGTACTCGATCGGGCCCGCGCCTGCCTGCGTGTCGTCCAGCGCGATCCAGCAGGTGATCATCTCGGGCGGGACCAGGTAGCCGGCGTAGGAGCCGTCCTGGTGCAGCCCGATCGACTTCGTTCCCGGCGGCTTCCACAGGCAGTTGTCCTGCAGGATCCGGACACCCCGGTAGCCCATGAGCTGTGACGCGAGCCGTCCGGTCCGCTCGGAGAGCACTTGGGCGGCGATCACGTCATCGGCACGCCAGCCGTTGCAGATCTGGCGGGTGCGGTCCTCGGGGTCGCGGCCCAGGACCCAGTTCACCTCGTCGGGCTTGATCCCGGTCTGGTACTCGCCCTCGAAGAGCTTCCCGAACCGGTCCCGGAGGCGATCGAGGGCCGCCTCGGAGACGAGGCCCTCCTCGACGATCAAGAACCCGTCGCGGTGGAAGCCCTCCACCTGCTCGTCGGTGAACCGCTCGATCATCCCTGCTCGCGCCCCCGATGAGACGGGCAGGAGGGCGAGCGATCGCCCTCCTGCCGTGCGGTCGGTTGCCGCGATTACGCTTGGAAGCTCAGCCGGGCTTGGCCTCCTCCCGAAGCAGTGCCATCTGCGCCTCGTTGGGCATCGTGGGCACGTCCTTGTCGCGGAAGGTGATCTTCGCTTTGTCCTCCACCGCTCGCCGGTAGAAGAACAGCAGGACGGACAGGACCAGCACCCCCACCCCGATGTAGAAGGGGAGGCCCGTGAACTCGTAGAAGCCGATGTAGGCGGCGAGCTCCTGTTGGGTGACGCCCCATATCACGAGGAGGAGGTTGAAGGCGGCAAGGATCGCTGCGACCGTGACCCAGGCGGGCCCCACCTTGATCGGGCGCGGCCAGTTCGGACGATCCCTTCGCAGCAGCAGGAAGCCCGTGAGCGCCAGCACGTGCGCGGACACGTACCCGATGTTGGACATGTAAAGAATCGCGAAGTTGTTAGCTCCGAGCAGGACGATCAGACCCGTGTTGACGACCATGTCGACGGTCATCGCCCGCGCGGGCACGTAGAATCGGTTCAGGTGGTACAGCCACTTGATCGTCATGTCGTCTCGAGCGATGCCGTACAGTGCCCGGCCGCCGTCAGCCGTCGCAGAGTTCATGGACAGGACTAGGCTCGCGATCAGTGAGATGATGGCGATCCCCCCGATCCCCGAGCCGACCACGCTCTTGAAGGCCGCGACGTAGTACGCGCCAGAGTCGCCTGCGATCCCCACGACGCCACCTAACCCGAGCGGGAGCAGCACGTAGACGACCAGCGAGAAGGTCGCGGCGCTGCGCAGCGCGAGCGCGGTGTCGCGCTTAGTGTCGTGGTACTCGGGCGCGAAGCTCGCACACACCTCGATCCCGTACGCCGACCAGCACATGATGAAGAGCCATATCAGCGCGACCGAGAAATCGCTGAAGCCGGGGATGCTCTCGTATGTGATGTTGGAGCTCTCCCAGTCGCCCGAGAGGTACGGGACGATGATGAGGATCACGAGCGGGATCATCAGCAGCACGCCCGTCACGTAGCCGACCGCCAGGGACGGCTTGACGCCGAACACGTTGAAGAGCCAGACGGCGACGATGATGCCGATCCCGATGACCTGCGCCAGCCCGAAGGCAGCCGAGCCGATCGTGTAGTAGACGTCGTCTGCCTGGCCTTCGAACCACTCCGCTACCACGAGCGAGCCGATCAGGTTGCCGAAGATCGCGAGGACCACGGACCAGCCGATCCAGTACCCGAACGCGGCGATCGGGCCGAACAGCGAGAAGTACTTCCGCCAGCCCTCGTGCGCGTACAGGGAGATCCCGCCCGGCTTGTCGGGGAACATCGCAGCGCTCTCCGAGTAGATCCAGTTCTGCAGCAGTCCCAAGGTCGCCGAGATGCCCCACAGGATCACCGAACCGAGCGCGCCGATGGTGGCCAGTGAGAACCCCAGCGAGCCGATCAGGAAACCCGGGTTGCAGAGCGCGATCACGAACCCGTCGTACCAGTGGAGCGACTTGAGGAGCTGGCGTTCCTCTACCCTTGCTTCAGCCACCGAGCACCCCCTACTCAAAGGTCGGCGCGACGGTAGCACTGTGCCTGGGTCCGTGCAATGTACCGCGCCGCGCGGTGCGCACAATGGGCGGGCCGATCGAACGTGTGAGGTGGCTACAATGGTTTGGTGCGTGGGGCGCTGATCACCGTTAGCTGCGACTGCGGCGAGATCCAGTACGTCCCGTACGGCGAGGCGTGGGAGTGCCCGACCTGCGGAAGGCGCTGGAACACGGCGCAGATCCCGGCCGACCAGTACTGGGGGATCATGCGGGAGATGCGGCGGATGCGGGTAAACGTCATCGTCGCCGCGCTCGTTGTCGCCGGCGTCTTCGTCCCGCTGGGCATCTTCGTCGGCGAGCGATTCTTCGTCCTCGCCCTCCTCGTGCTCGCGGGGTGGTACCTCTTCTACATGCCCGTCTGGCGGAGGAAGGTGCGGGCGCGTGCCCGGGGCCTTCCCACGTGGAAGTTGAAGCCGGAGTGAGCACGAGGACCAGATCCGCCCGATCCGACACTGCGACAGGCGCCGCGGCCGGGAGTCGCCCGGTCCTCCTCGCGACGCTCGGCGTCCCGTTCGACCAGGCGGCGGCCGCCTTCGCGGTGGACAGCGCCGTGGAGTCGGGGCAGGCGCTCATCGTGGCCAACATCACCCGGCTGGAGCCTCTGCCGATGTCCGTGATGCTCGGCTACGACGCGCTGGAGGAGTTCACGCCGGACGTATCGGTCGCGGTCCGAGCGCCGGCCGAGCTTGCTCGATCGCTCGGCGTACGCGTGGAGCGTCTGCGAGTGCGAAGCCCACGGCCGGTGCAGGCGCTGCTCCAGCTCGTTGCGGAACGGGCGGCCGGACTGCTCGTCTTCGGCCCCGATCGCAAGAAGCTGTCTTCCCGTCGCTACCGCAGGGCCGCCCGTGCCCTCCGCCGCGAGGCGTCGTGCCTCGTTTGGCTGCCCGAGTAACGGCCGCTTTCCCTAGAAGAGCCCGACGGTCCTACCGGTCTCGTCGATGTCGACCTTGGTGAACGCCGGCTCGTGGCCGAGCCCCGGCATGCGCTGCATGTCCCCGCAGAGCGCCACCACGAACCCGGCGCCGGCCGACGGCACGACCTGGCGGATCGGGAGGTTGAACCCCCGGGGCCTGCCCCTGAGCAGTGGGTCGTGCGAGAGGGAGAGGTGGGTCTTCGCCATGCACACCGGGTACTCGCCGAACCCGAGGGTCTCCATGCGGGCGATGTCCTTCTTGGCCTGGGGCAGGTAGTCGACTCCGTCGGCGCCGTACACGCGAGTGGCGATCGTCTCGATCTGCTGCTTCAGCGGCGTGCCGGGCGAGTTGAGCGGCTGGAATCCACTGGGGCCGTCGACGGCCTCGACTACCGCGTTCGCCAGCTCGCCGGCGCCTTCCCCGCCGCGGCCGAACCCCTCGTTCTGGACCACTCGGTACGCGCCCATGCCCTCCGCGAACTCTCGGAGCAGCGCGAGCTCCGCCTCGGTGTCCGTTGGGAACCGGTTGACGGAGACGACGCAGCGAAGCCCGAACGCCTTGACGATGTCCACGTGTGCTGCGAGGTTCTCCATGCCGGCGAGGAGCGCCTCGCGGTTCTCCCCCGTCAGCACCTTGGCGTCGTCGGGCATGCCGCCGTGAGCCTTCAGTGCCCGGACCGTGGTTACGAGCACCGCGGCCGACGGCGTGATGCCCGCGAACCGGCAGACGATGTGGCAGAACTTCTCGAGTCCCAGGTCCGATCCGAAGCCGGCCTCCGTCACCACGATGTCGGCGAGCTTCATGGCCATCCGGTCCTCGATGATCGAGTTGTTGGCGTGAGCGATGTTGCCGAACGGCCCGGCGTGGATCAGCACCGGCTGGCCCTCGAGCGTCTGCACGAGGTTCGGCCTGATCGCGTCTTTCATGATGACCGTCATGGCGCCGGCCACCCGAAGATCCTCGGCCGTTACCGGCCGGCCGTCGCGGTTCTCGGCTACGACGATCCGGCCGAGGCGCACGCGCAGGTCGGCAAGGTCGGAGGCCAGGGCGAGGATCGCCATGACCTCGGAGGCTGCCGTGATGACGAAGCTCGACTCGCGGGGGACGCCGTGTGGCTTGCCGCCGAGCCCGATCACCGAGTAGCGGAGGGCTCGCTCGTTGACGTCCATCGCGCGCGGCCAGGTGATCGAGGACGGGTCGATCCCGAGCGGGTTGCCATGGAACAGGGAGGCATCTATCGCCGCCGCGAGGAGGTTGTGCGCCGCCGTCACCGCGTGGAAGTCGCCGTTGAAGTGCAGGTTGATGTCCTCCATGGGGACGACCTGCGCGTAGCCGCCGCCGGTCCCGCCGCCCTTGATCCCGAACACCGGGCCCATCGACGGCTCGCGGAGGCAGAGCATGACCCGCTGGCCGATCTTCCCGAGGCCCTGGGTCAAGCTGAGCGAGGTCGTGGTCTTCCCCTCGCCGGCCTTGGTGGGCGTGATGGCAGTGACGATCACGACCTTCCCGTCCGGGCTGCCGGCGAGACGGTCGAGGACCGAGAGGTCGACCTTCGCGCGGTACCGGCCGAAGGGCTCGAGCTCGTCTGGCGAGATCCCAGCATCGGCCCCGACGTCGGCGATCGGGCGGAGGGTCGCCTCCTGCGCGATCTCCAGGCCGGACTTCATGGTATGTGTAGGATGGCTACAGTTCGAAGCAGTGGAATTCCTCGCCAGGACCGTCTTCGCATATGTCCATACTCTCCATAGACGGCGAGCCAAATCAGGCGAAGACGGACGCTACCACAAAGTGGCGGCCGGGCGTCCCGGAGCGTAGGTTCGGAGTGGTCGAGGAGGATGCGCGAACCAAGGAGACCGTCGGCGGACGGCGCGATGGTGGTCCGGGTCGACCTCGACCGGCCAGACGTCGGGGCCGCGGCGGACGACTCGATCGGGACGGCAGGACTGATAGCGCTGAACTGCAACGCCCCGCTCTTCGTCGAGGACTACCGCGCCCTCGGCGTCGAGCCCGGGTACTGCCACCACTGCCACACCGGCCGCTGCCCGGTCGGGATCACGACTCAGGACCCGGAGCTCGAGAAGCGGCTCGTGTTGGACGAGGCCGCGGACCGCGTGTTCAACTTCATCCAGTCCATGACGATGGAGCTGCAGATGATGGCCCGCGCCTGCGGCAAGAACAACGTTCACGATCTCGAGGGCGAGGACATGAGGGCGCTAACCCTGGAAGCCTCCGCCATCGCGGGGATACCGCTCGCCGGCACCGACACGGCCTCCAGCGCGGGGGCCATCGCTGCGAAGGTGGCGGCGCTCCTACGCGGGTGGGAGCCGGCGGAGTGACTTATCTGATCCCCTGTCCCAACTGCGGTCCGCGCGAGGCGCTCGAGTTCAGCTACGGCGGAGAATCGACGAAGCGAGCGGGGCCGGACAGCGACGGCGAGGACCTGGCCCGGTACCTCTACTTCCGCACGAACGCGCTGGGGTGGCAGACGGAGTGGTGGTACCACCGCGACGGCTGCCGGAAGTGGTTCATCGCGGTTCGCCACACGGTGACGAACGAGATCCAGAAGACTTACTGGCCCTCCGAGCGGGAGCGCGCGAGGGAGTGAGCCGCAGACTGCCGGAAGGACCCCTGGAGGCGATCGATCGCGGCCGTCCGGTCACGTTCAGGCTAGACGGGCGGGAGCTCTCGGCCTTCGAGGGAGACACCGTGGGCTCGGCCCTGGCCGCGAACGGCGTGACGATCACCGCGCGCTCGTTCAAGTACCACCGCCCGCGAGGACTGCTCTGCATGACCGGCTCCTGCCCGAATTGCCTGGTCGACGTCGACGGCGTCCCGAACGTCCGTGCCTGCACGACGCCCGTGCGGCAGGACATGACGATTGGGCGCCAGAACGCTTGGCCGACGGTCGGCCGCGATATCCACGGCATCATAGACACCTTCTCGTGGGCGCTGCCGGCGGGGTTCTACTACAAGATCTTCCACCGTCCGCGCTGGGCGTGGCCGCTCGTCGAGCCGTTCATTCGGAAGCAGGCGGGCATCGGCGTCGTCCCGGAGCACGAGGACCACGAGACGTACGAACGCATCAACCTGCACCCGGACGTCGCGGTGGTGGGCGGTGGGCCTGCGGGCCTCGCCGCCGCGGCGGAGGCCGCCCGGGCCGGGGCGCGGGTCGTGCTAGTGGAGGAGGCCCGCGAGCTCGGCGGTCATCTGCTCGGGTCCGCCGAGCCCGCGGAGGTCGGTGAGGAGGGCCTCGGGGGCCTGGTGGGGCCGGAGCTCGCGGCCCGGCTCGAGGCTGACGCGCGCGACGCCGGCGTCCGGGTCGTCGCCGGGACCCCGGCGTTCGGCGTGTTCGACGGGCCGCTGCTCGCCGCGGCGAACGACGAGGAGCTGTACCGGATCCGAGCGCGGCACTATGTGTTCGCGACGGGGGCGGTGGAACAGGCGGCCGTGTTCCCGAACAACGACCTCCCGGGGATCATGCTTGCGGGTGCCGTCGACCTGCTGGTAAACCGATATCGCGTGCGGCCTGGGAAACGTGCCGTCGTGTTCACGGCCGACGACTCCGGCGTAGCGACCGCGTTGGCGCTCCACGGGGCGGGGGCGTCGGTTACGGTCGTGTTCCTGCGACCCGAGGCCGGCATGCCGACGATCCAGGGCGGTGATCGAGGATGGCTCGGGATCACCGGCGGGCACGTGATCCGACGAGCGCTCGGGCGCCGGAGGGTGCGTGGCGTCGTCATCGGCCCGGCGGACGGCCCCGGCGAGCAGCGTCTGCGGTGCGACCTGCTGGTTCTGGCCGGCATCCACGCTTCTTCGACGAACCTGCTGGCGCTCGCCGGCGGCACGATCGACTTCGACGAGCGCACTCAGTCGTTCCTGCCGGTCGAGCTGCCCGAGACGATCCACGCCGCCGGGGCCATCGCCGGGGCGCGGACGCTCGACGCCGCCATCGCCCAGGGGCGCCTGGCCGGGATCGAAGCCGCCCAGGCCGTCGGGCTCGGCCGGAGCGGCGCGGCCGCGAAGATCGGCGACCTTCGCCGGCGGGCCGGGGCGTCCGGAGCCGCCGTCGTCCTCCCTCCGGTGACCGGCGCCGGAAAGGGCAAGCAGTTCGCCTGTCTGTGCATGGACGTGACCGACAAGGAGCTCGAGTACGCGGTCGACGAGGGCTTCGACTCGATGGAGCTCCTGAAGAGGTACACCACCATCACGATGGGTCCCTGCCAGGGGAAAGCCTGCATGCTCTCCTCGGAGCGCCTGTGCGGGAAGGTCACCGGGCGGAGCCTCGCCGAGACCGGGCCGACGACGGCGCGGCCCCCATGGACGCCGGTGGCGATGGGCGTGCTCGCGACCGACAAGCTCGTTCCCACGAAGGAGACCTCGATCCACGACCGCCACGCCGATGTGGGGGCGGAGTTCATGTGGGCTGCGGACTGGCGCCGGCCGCACCACTACACGGACCCGGCCGAGGAGTGCGAGGCCGTCCACGAAGGCGTGGCGGTGATCGACGTGAGCACCCTCGGGAAGTTCCGGGTGAAGGGGCCCGACGCGGTTGCCCTCCTGGAGCGCCTGTACCCCAACCGGTTCGAGGACCTCCAGGTCGGGCGGATCCGCTACGGGGCGATGCTGAACGACGAGGGCGTGATCCTCGACGACGGGACGGTCTGCCGGCTCGGCGACGACGAGTTCTTCGTGACGGTCACGACCGGCAACACCGCCGCGATCGAACGATGGATGACATGGTGGCTCGCCGACTGGGGCATGGACGTCCAGGTGCTGAACGTGACCGGGGCGTACGCGGCCGTGAACCTGGCAGGGCCCCGGTCGCGTGAGGTCATGCGACGGCTCACCGATATGGATGTCTCCGCGGAGGGGATGCCGTACCTGCGAGCGGCTCAAGGCCGGGTCGCCGGCGTGCCTTCGCTGGTGCTTCGAATCGGGTTCGTCGGAGAGCTCGGCTACGAGATCCACTTCCCGAGCGCGTACGGCGTCTATGTCTGGGACCGCATCCTGGAAGCCGGGGCCGATCTCCGGATCGTCCCGTTCGGGCTCGAGGCCCAGCGGATCCTCCGGCTCGAGAAGCAGCACATCCTGGTCGGTCAGGACACCGACGCGGAGTCCGATCCCCACGAGTCCGGCCTCGCCTGGATGGTCAAGATGGATAAGCCCGACTTCCTCGGGAAGCGCGCCCTCGTGGACCTCGGAGGCGACGCGCCCAAGGAGCGGCTGGTCGGGTTCCTCGCCGAGCCGACCTTCATCCCGCCGGAGGGCTCCTCGGTGGTCGATGACGGACGGTGGGTCGGGCGCGTCACCTCGGCCCGCCGGAGCGGAGTCACCGGCGACGTGATCGGCCTGGCGTGGGTGCCGGCGCGGTGGGCCGAGGAGGGATGGCCGTTCGACATCCAGAACGGCGGGGTGACCGTCCACGCGCGGGTCACGATGCGGCCGTTCTACGACCCCGAGGGAGCGAGGCTCCGATCGTGACCGACGAGCAGGCGCCCGCGACCGCGACGATGGCGCCGCCCCCGGCCCGCGACGACCACCCGGTCAAACGCTCTCCGGCGCACCGGATCCACGAGGCGCTCGGGGCGACGTTCTTCGAGGAGGGTGGTTGGCTGATCCCGGCGGCCTACAAGGACGGCGACGAGGCGGCGGCGATCCGCGAGCGCGTTGCGGTGGGGGACATCACGGCGCGGGCGAAGATCGACTTGCGCGGGGACATCGCGAAGGTCGTGCCGGAGTCGGTAGACGGAGCGGTCGTCGCGCGGATCTCCGACGACTGGGTGTTGGTGCTTGATGCACCCGAGGGCGTCGAGGAGAGGCTGCGCAACCTGAAGACCGCGGCCGGCGGCTCCGCGATGGTGACCGACGTGAGCCACCTCTACGCCGGATACGCGCTCGCCGGGCCGGGGCTGCCCGACCTCCTGGCCAGGCTCACGAGCTTCGATGCGGACTCGCTCGCGCCCGGCTCGGCGGCCGGAACGACGCTCGCCGAGGTTCGCGCGGTCATGGTACGGCGCGATCTCCCAGTGCCGCTGGTCGAGGTCTATTGCGCGTCGGAGCTCGGTCGCTATCTCTGGGAGACGCTGCTGCGGAAGGTCCGCAAGCTCGGCGGCGCTCCCACGGGATGGAACGCGCTCCGCACGGAGGGTTGGAGCTGACCGTGGCGATCTGGCGCTACTTCGAGCCGTGGAAGATGTGGCGGAAGCACGAGATGAAGAAGAGCTACGACGTCGTGATCATCGGCGGCGGCGTGCACGGGCTGGCGGCCGCCTATCACCTGGCCAAGCGCGGCGTGAAGAACGTGGCGGTGCTCGAGAAGTCCTACATCGGTGCCGGCGGCAGCGGCCGAAACACCACGATCATCCGGTCGAACTACCGCACGCCGGAGGGGGTGGCCTTCTACAAGGAGAGCGTCCGGATGTACGAGCACCTCGCCCAAGAGCTCGACTACAACCTCCTCTTCTCGCAGCAGGGCCACCTGACGCTCGCGCACGCCGAGCGGGCCGTGAACACGGCGAACGAGCGGGCCGAGGTGAACCGGCTGCTCGACGTAGACAGCCGCGTGATCTACCCGCACGAGATCGCCAAGCTCTGCCCGGCGCTCGACCTTTCCGACCGTCCGCCGTTCCCCATCATGGCCGCCCTGTACCACCCGCCGGGCGGCGTGATCCGGCACGACGCGGTGGTATGGGCCTACGCGCGCCAGGCCGACAAGCTGGGCGTCGAGATCCACCCGGGCACCGAGGTCACCGGGATCGACGT
This sequence comes from Actinomycetota bacterium, assembly GCA_052388025.1. Classification (GTDB taxonomy): domain Bacteria; phylum Actinomycetota; class UBA4738; order UBA4738; family HRBIN12; genus JBQTIP01. Next base: position 21,339 of record JBQTIP010000080.1, on the reverse strand, counting down.
CCAGGATGGGCGCGTCGTCGGCGTCAAGACGAACCGGGGCGACATCGCGACGGGATCGGTGCTTTCGGCCGTGGCCGGCTGGACGTCGGAGGTCGCGCGGCTGGCCGGCGTCGAGATGCCGATCGTGACGCACCCGCTCCAGGCCTTCGTCACGGAGCCGCTGAAGCCGTTCCTGCACGTGATCCTGGTCTCGGCGACGCTGCACGTCTACATCAGCCAGACCGACCGGGGCGAGGTGCTGATCGGCTCCGAGATCGAGCCGTACTCGTCGTACAGCCAGGCCTCGACGCTCAACTTCCTGGAGGTAACGGCCCGGCACTCGATCGAGCTCCTCCCGATCCTCGGGAAGGTTCGGATCATGCGCGCCTGGGGCGGGCTCTGCGACGTCACGCCCGACTACAGCCCGATCATGGGGGTGACGCCGGTCGAGGGTTTCTACGTCGACGCCGGCTGGGGGACCTACGGGTTCAAGTCGGCGCCGATCTCGGGCCTTACGATGGCGGAGCTGATCGACACGGGTCGCACGCCGGAGCTCATCCAGCCGTTCGCCTTGTCGCGGTTCTGGGACCGGACGCTCGTCTCGGAGATCGCGGCCGCAGCCGTCTCGCATTGAAGCGAGCTACGACGGGAGGTCGGCGGGCCCGGACGTGAGTCCGGGGTCGTCCCCACCTTCGATCCGGCCGATAATGGAGGGGATGGCCGATCCCGCCACCCCGATCCGTCGGAACTCCACGCCCGTGCGGGTGCTCGCCGTCCAGGTGGAGACCGCAAGCGAGCGGCCGGACCGGCTCGCGACCGAGGAGCCGATGGAGATCCGCGCGGGCGGGCCGGGCAAGGAGCCGGCGTCCGTCGCCGTCACGATGCGCACGCCGGGGGGCGACTTCGAGCTCGCGGTCGGGTTCCTCTTCACGGAGGGGTTGATCAGCGGCCGCGAGGACGTCGCGAGGGTGAGCTACTGCGAGGACCTTTCGCCCGAGGAGCAGCAGTACAACGTCGTCACGGTCGACCTCACCATGCCGTTTGACGCGGAGGCGCTCAAGCGCAACTTCTACGCCACGTCGAGCTGCGGCATCTGTGGGAAGGCTTCGCTCGAGGATGTGGAGGTGCGCTGCGCGCCGGTTGGCCCCGGGCCGGTCGTCGGCCGGGATGTGATCGCCGGGCTCCCCGACCGGTTGCGGAAGGCACAGCGGGTGTTCGAGCAAACCGGAGGGCTCCACGCCGCGGGCCTGTTCGACGTGGAGGGGAAGCTGCTCTCGCTACGCGAGGACGTTGGGCGGCACAACGCCGTCGACAAGCTTGTCGGAGAGGCGCTGCTGGCCGGCAACCTTCCCCTGTCGGACCGGATCCTTCAGGTCTCCGGCCGCGTGAGCTTCGAGATCGTGCAGAAGGCGGCGGTCGCCGGCCTGCCGATCGTGTCGGCGGTGTCGGCGCCGTCGAGCCTCGCGGTCGAGGCGGCCGACCGCCTGGGCATAACGGTCATCGGATTTGTCCGCGAGGGGAGGTTCAACGTCTACTCGCACCCAGAACGCATCGCCCTCTAGCGTTCGACTGAACAATCTGTCTCATTTCCGTGAAGGTATTGCGCACTCCGTCGGTTGACCCATAACCGGACCGAAAATATCGTCGCTCGTGTAGAGCGTTCGGACGTGCATGAGGGATGTGCCGATGAAGTACGGAGTGGCCGTCAGGAACTTCGCCCCCCACCCGGAGACTCTCGACATCGACGAGGTCATCTTGTACTCGCAGATCGCGGAGCAACTGGGGTTCAGCTCGGTCTGGGCGTGGGACCACATCTTGCTCGGTTCGAAACGTCCCTTCGCCTTCCTGGAGTCGCTCTCCGTTCTCACTGCGCTCGCGGTGGCGACGCGGGAGATCGGTCTCGGGACGGGGGTTCTCGTCCTCCCTCTCCGGAATCCGGTCGTTCTCGCCAAGGTGACGTCCTCGATCGACCAGATATCGCGAGGGCGCCTCTCCCTTGGGGTGGCCGCGGGGTGGTACGAGCGGGAGTTCGAGGCCTGCGGCGTGCCGTTCGCGCGCCGGGGGGAGATCTTCGTTCGAAATGTCGACATCCTGGATCGATTCTGGACCCAGGACAGGGTGGACGGGGCCGAGGACGGGATGGTCTTCAAGGGAGCGGTCATGCTTCCGCGACCGATCCAGCGGCCCCGACCGGCGCTCCTGTTCGGCGGGTATGTGGACCGGGTCCTTCGACGCGTGGCCCTCAAGGCGGACGGCTGGCTCACGTACTTCTACACGCCCGAGAGCTTCAGGCTCGCATGGAACAAGGTCCTCGCCTTCGCCGAAGAAGGGGGCCGTGATCCCGGATCGCTCACGAGTGTCGCTCAGCTCCCCATCTGCGTGGCGGACTCGTTCGCGGAAGCGGACGAGCGTGTCCGGGGCTTCATCAGAGACTACTTCGACGTCGCTCCGTGGAGCCTGTCGACGCCCGAGAGCGCGATTCGAGGCACCCCGGAGCAGTGCGCGGAGCAGATCGCCGAGCACATGGAGGCGGGCGTTCAGCACATCGTGTTCGTCCCATGCGACTACGAACAGGAGCAGATGGAGCGGATCGCCCACGAGGTCCTGTCGCGGTTCGCGACGGTGGAGCGGACGGGCGGTTGATGGAATTCGACTTCGTGGATGCGCGATCGAGACTAGGCGCGAAGGATCGGTCGCTCCGGGACAAGCGAATGACGCTGGGTGAAGCCGTCGGCCTGGTGAACGACGGCGATGGGCTCGCGATAGGTGGGTGCCTATACTCGAGGACGCCGATGGCCGCATTGCTGGAGATCCTGCGTGCCGGCAGAACCGGCCTGACCCTCTCTCGAAGCCTGACCTGCTACGAGGCCGAGCTGTTCTTCGTGCGGGGCGCTTCGAATCAGATCATCACGAGCTGGGTCGGCATCGGGCTCCCGTGGGGCATCCCCAAGGTCTTCCGTCACTTCGTCGAGCGCGGTCTCGTCACCTACGAGGAGTGGAGCCATCTCGCGCTCGGGCTTCGGTACAAGGCGGCCGCCATGGGGGTTCCGTTTCTCCCTTCGGTCTCGATGCTCGGATCGGACCTGCTCGCCCTCTCGGGGGCGAAGGAGATGGAGTGTCCCTTCACAGGCCGGAAGCTATGTCTGATCCCCGCCTACCACCCGGATGTGGCGCTTATCCACGTCCATCGAGCGGATCGGTTCGGCAACGCCCAGATCGACGGCCCCCCGTACATGGACGCCGACATCGCCGCTGCCGCGCAGACGGTCATCGTCACCACAGAGGAGATCGTGCCCTCGGAGGCGATCGCGGACCATGCGGATCGAACGGTGCTGCCGCATTTCGTCGTGGACGCCGTCGTGGAGGTCCCGTTCGGATCGTTCCCGCATGAGTGCTACGGGTTGTACGAGGCGGCGTTCGACCATTTCGAGGAGTACGTTACGGCGGTCGACGAGAGGGGCGTCGCCGGCGTCGAAGAGTACCTGCTAGAGCATGTTGATCGAGCCGGGTCGTTCGAGGGATTCCTCGAACGCTTCGGGGTGAAGGTGTTGGTGAGGCAGCAGCAGCGCGCTCGAGAGCTCGTCGCCCCATGAACGCCACCCCGGAACAGACCATGATCGTCATGGGCAGCAGGCTGCTGCTCGATCACAAGGTCGTGTTCGCCGGCGTGGGCGCACCTCTCGTCGCGAGCGTGCTCGCGCAGAAGCTGCACGCCCCGCACCTCACGATCATCCTGGAGGGCGGGTTCGTCGGCCCCCAGATGAAGCCGGGCAAGCTCCCCATCTCGACGAACGAGATGCGCGCCGCTCATGGAGCGATCATGCACACGGGGATCGTCGACGTCTTCCTCTATGCCCAGCGCGGCTTCTTCGACTACGGATTCATCGGTGCGGCTCAGATCGACAAGTACGGCAACGTCAATACGAGCATCATCGGCCCGGTCAGAGAGCCGAAGGTCCGTCTGTCCGGGGGGGGTGGAGCCAACGACATCGTGTCGAGCTGCAGGGAGGTCTTCGTCCTGACCAAGCACGAGCGAAGGCGATTCGTCGAAGAGGTCGACTTCATCACGAGCCCGGGGCACCTGAGCGGTGGCGACAGCCGCGAGCGAGCCGGCCTCATCAGCGGGCGACCCGCTCTGGTCGTAACCGATCTCGCCGTCATGGGGTTTCACCCGGAGACCAGACGCATGAAGCTGGACGCGCTTCAGCCGAACGTCACGGTCGATGACGTACTTGGGAACACCGGTTTCGAGCTGCTCGTTCCCGAGACGGTCGAGCAGATCCCGCCTCCGACCGAGGAGGAGTTGACGACGCTCCACATACTGGAGCACGGATCGGCGCCCCCGGCCGACGAAGAGCAAGAGGAAGTGGCGAGCGTATGAACGGAACCTTGATCGATGTCTCAGGAGCGGTCGATCTTCACTGTCACCCGTTTCCCGACCTGTTCCCTCGGCTGGCCGACGACGTCGCCGTGGTGCAGTCCGCCAGCGACAGTGGATTCCGGGCGGTGATGATCAAGTGTCATCACGAGAGCTCGGTGAGCCGTGCGTACCTCGTGCAGAAGCAGTTCCCCGACCTTCGGGTGTTCGGCGGGATCGTTCTGAACTACGCCGTGGGCGGGATCAACCCGGTGGCTGCCGAGGCGGCGCTCCGGCTGGGAGGGAAGGAGGTGTGGATGCCGACCGTGGACGCGGCGCACCATGCCGAAGTTCACGGTGGGACCGGTGCCTACGATGTCCAGGCGAGCGGCCAGAGCGCTCGCGCCGGGATCTCGGTCACCGACGCGGACGGGAACCTCAGGCCCGAGACCTTGGAGGTCCTGGACCTCATCGGGCGGCACGACGCGATCCTAGGCACGTGTCACCTCGCTCCTCGCGAGATCACGACGCTCGTGGAGGAGGCCCGCCGCCGCGGGGTCCAGAAGATCCTCGTGACGCATCCGTTCTTCAAGGTGCCGAACCTCGATCTGGCCACGCTGCAGCACCTCGTGACTCTCGGGGCCATGCCCGAGTTCGGCTACTGCACGGTGTCACCCATGTGGAACTACGCCACCCTTCGCAAGGTTGCCGAGGCCATCCAGGCAATCGGTGCCGAGCGATGCGTGCTCGTGAGCGATGCCGGGCAGCGTCACAATCCCATGCCGTCCGAGGCCCTCCGCCTGTTCGCTCAGGGGCTCTTCGAATCGGGGGTACCGGAGGGCGACGTCTACACGATGATCCAGAAGAATCCCTCTGAGCTCCTCGGCATCTAGGTCATGAAAGGGGCGTACGTGCCTGACCCACGGGATCCATGGATCCGCGTGGGGCTTCTCATCCCTTCGTCCAACACCGTGATGGAGGTCGACTTCTACCGCGGGCTGCCGAGCGGCGTGACGCTACACACGTCGAGGATGTACATGGAGAGCACCACCCCCGAAGCGGAGGCGATCATGCTCGACCGGCACACCCTCCCCGCGGCGCGCGACGTGGGGACGGCGAAGCCGGACGTGGTCGTCTTCGGCTGCACGAGCGCCGGTGCTCTCCGGGGGAATGACTACGAGGGCGAGTTGTGCCGCCGCATCGAGGAGGAGGCCGGCGCACCGGTGATCAGCGTGATCTCCTCGGTGAGACGAGCGATCCAGGAGAGATCGGTAGCGAGGGTCGGCGTGCTAACGCCCTACGTGGACTCGCTGAACGCGAAGATAAGAGCGAGCCTGGAGGCGGATGGCGTGGAGGTCGTCGCGATGCGGGGGCTGGGCATCACGGAGAACTTCGCGATCGCCGAAGTCGAACCCGAACACATCGCCGCCGTTGCCGCCGAAACCTTCGACAACGTCGATCTCGAGCTCGTCTTCGTGTCGTGCACCAATTTCAGAGCGATGGACGCGATCGCCTTGATGGAGCAGCGTCTGGGGATTCCCGTTCTCACCAGCAATCAGACCGCTCTCGAGGCCACGCTTCACGCAATCGGAAGAGGGTCGGGGGCGGGTTTGGGCGCTCCGTCGACCCTCACCCGATCGGCGACCGCGCCCGGCGCGTGAGGGCGAGGTAGGAGGCCGGATGTACCCGGCTCCCTTCGAATACCTGCAGGCCGGCTCGTGGCACGAGGCGGTGGAATTCCTCCGTGCCCACGGTGACGAGGCCAAAGTGCTCGCCGGAGGACAGAGCCTGGTGCCCATGATGAGTCTTCGACTGGCCAAGCCGGGCTATCTCGTGGACGTCAACGGCGCCGACACGCCGGACATCATTGAGGCCGACGGGCAGGTCCGGATCTCAGCGGTGACCCGGCACGCCGACCTGGAGCGCTCACCCCTCCTGGCCAGGACCTGCCCACTGATGAAGGATGCGGCCCGGCTGATCGGCAACGTCAGGGTCCGGCACAGGGGGACGATCGGAGGGAGCCTGGCGCACGCGGATCCGGCGGCGGAGCTTCCATGCGCCGCCGTGGCCTTGGGAGCCCGCATCTGCGTCCTCGGCCCCTCCGGCGAGCGGCGGATACCGGCCGCTGCGTTCTTCGTCGGCTACTTCACGACCACCCTCGAGCCCGATGAGGTCATCGTGGCCGTCGAGATTCCGGTGCCTGCCTCGGGGCGAGGGTCGGCGTTCCTGGAGATCGTCCGTCGGGCCGGGGACTTCGCGATCGTGGAAGTGGCCGCCGTCGTGGACCTGGATCCGAGGACGAGGATCTGCAAGGACCTACGCCTGGTCGTCGGGGCGATCGCGGACCGTCCGGTGGATCTCTCGGATCCCGCCTCGCAGCTCGTGGGAGGGGAGCTCGACGACTCCGCGATCGCGGCCGCCGTCCGGCACGCTGCTGACTCGGTCCATCCCCGTGAGGACGACAGGGCAACCGCCGGCTACCGGAGGGAGCTGATCGCGGTTCTCGCCGGGCGGGCCCTCCTCCAGTCCCGGGACCGGGCTCGAGGCGACTACGGGAGCGGATAACCGTGGAAAGGATCCCGGTCCGGTTCGAGCTGAACGGTGTGGAGCGCCGATCATGGGTCTGGCCCCACCAGACGCTCCTGCACGCTCTCCGCGACGAGCTCGGCGCGACCGAGGTCAAGTACGGATGCGGGGAGGGGGTCTGCGGCACCTGCGCGGTGCTCGTGGACGGGGAATCGCTCAACTCGTGCCTGCTCTTCGCCGTCCAGGCCGACGGGCGGCGAATCACGACGGTGCGTGGCCTTGCGGATGGGGGGGGAGGGTTGCACGCGCTACAGGAGAGCTTCCTCCGGCTCGGCGCGTCTCAGTGCGGCTACTGCACACCCGGGATGCTCCTGATCGCCCATGAGTTTCTGGGCGAGAACCCTGAACCGAGCCGCGAAGAGATCCGCGAGGCGATCGCGGGGAACCTCTGCAGGTGCACCGGCTACACGAAGATCATCGACGCGATCGAGGGGTACGCCGCTGCGAGAGGGACGGTTGAGTCCGGGCGACACCCTCGCGGAGGCAGTGACGCGTGATGTCGGTCACCCCCGGCCCCACTCTGTCGTCGGCCGCTACCACACATGACTTCCGGACGGTCGGGAAACGCGCCATCCACGGCGAGTTCCTCGAGAAGGTTCGTGGCTCGCTGCCGTACGCGGATGACTGGCACATGCCGGGAATGCTCTACGGCAAGGTGGTTCGAGCGCAGGTCCCATGCGCCAGGATCGTCTCCCTCGACCTGAGCGAGGCGGCCGGTCTCCCCGGCGTCGTCGCGGTCCTCACCGCCGACGATGTGCCGAACAACCTGATCGCAGAGGAGGCGAGCGGTCTCGGCATGACCCCGGTCGCGATGCCGGTCCTCGCAGCCGACCGCGTCCGGTATGCGGGAGAGCCGGTCGCGCTGATCGCCGCCGAGTCCCCCGAGGTCGCGGAAGAGGCGGCCGAGCTCCTCGTCGTCGAGTACGAGGAGATTCCGAGCGTGTTCAGCGCCGAGCGAGCCCTTGAACCGGACGCCCCACTCGTCCACGCGGGCGGAAACACGCTGGTCGAGTGGAGGATCCATCGCGGCGACGCGCAGCAGACATTGCGGAACGCCCCGGTCGTGGTGGAGGGGACCTACAAGTCGCAGCGCGTCGACCATGCGTATCTCGAGCCCGAGGCCGGCGTCGGTTGGGTGGACGGCGACGGCGTGATCACGTTGCGGGTAGCGACGCAGGTGATCGAGCATTGGCGCGAAGTCGCTCGCATCCTGGACGTGCCCCGGAACAGCGTACGAGTCATCGGGACCTACATGGGGGGAGGGTTCGGCGGCAAGGAGGACATGACGATCGAGCCTCACCTCGCCCTCCTCGTCTGGAGGACACGGCGTCCCGTGAAGATGGTGTGGTCGCGGCAGGAGTCGCTGCTCGGCCGCTGGAAGCGTCATCCATTCGTCATGCACTACCGAACGGGCGCGACGCGGGACGGGCGGATCCTCGCTCAAAGCATCAGGATCCTCGCGGACGGTGGGGCGTACCCGCTCCTGAGCCCGCGGGTTCTGTTCGCCGCCGCGGTGACCGCTGCGGGTCCCTACCGAACTCCCGAGGCGGACATCGTGAGCACCGCCGTCTTCACCAACACCGTGCCGTCGAGCGCCATGCGAGGGTTCGGAGCGATGCAGGTCGTACTCGCATACGAGGCGCAGATGGATCGATTGGCCGAGAGCGTCGGAGTCACACCGGAGGAGATCAGGGAACGGAACTTCGTGCGGCGGGGCGACACGCTTCCCACCGGGGAGGCCCTGGAGACATACGTGGGGATCGCCGAAACGATGCGCGCCGCCCTGGACGATCTGGGACCGCCCGGACGGGGGACGGAGGGCCTGAGGGTGGGGCGAGGTTTCGCATGCAACATGCAGCCGTACGGGAGGGCGCGGTACTTCTCGGACTCTGCCTCCTGCTGGATGACCCTGGAGCCCAACGGGAGCCTGCTCATCCGCATCGGCGTGACGGACCTGGGGGGCGGCCAGGCGGCGTCTCTGTGCCAGGTGGCTTCCGAGGTGCTCGGCGTGCCGCTCGAGAAGATCAGCATCCACATCGCGGACAGCGCGCTGACCCCCCTCGCCGGCGGCACGTTCGCCACACGGCAGCTCTACATGTCCGGGAACGCCGTTCTGAAGACGGCCGCCGAGCTGAAGGAGCGGCTGATCCCGGTTGCGGCCGACCTCCTGGGGGCAGATGACCGAGACGTGTTGATGTTCGGCGACGGAACGGTCGCCCTGGCGGGGAGCGATCGCTTCGTCTCGCTGGGGGAGGTCGTGAGGGCCTGTGGCGAGCGCGGCGTGAGCTGCGAGCATCTGGGTACGTTCAGGGCCGAGACCGGGGACTTCGATCCACGCACCGGCCAGGGTAAGACGTTTCCCGATTACACGTATGGAACCCACGCGGTAGAGGTCGCCGTCGACCCGGAGACCGGGAGTGTGGAGGTCCTGAGGTATGTCGCGTGCCACGACGTCGGGCGGGCCATAAACCCCCTTCGCGTCGAGGGTCAGATCCAGGGAGGGGTCGCCCAGGGGATCGGCTACGCGTTGAGCGAGGAGGTAAGGGTGGTGGACGGGACGACGGTTCCGGCGCTGTTCGCCGACTACCTCATTCCAGCGTCGACGGACCTTCCCGACATCCGTCCGATCGTCCTCGAGCTCGGGGAGGGCAAGGGCCCGTTCGGGGCTCGTGGGATCGGGGAGCCGTCGATAGCTCCCTGCGCCGCAGCGATCGCGAGCGCCGTGGCGGACGCCGTCGGCGTTCGGATCACCGAGCTCCCCATCGGTCCTGAGCGCATCCTCGACGCCCTTCGCACCGCTCCAGCGGTCTCCGCCGGGCCGTAACCGCCTGCGTCGGCACTCCACGAACCGGCACGGAGACGTCGCACGTGACACACTTTGTCAAAGGATGCGACACAGAGCGAGGTACGCATGACGCTTTCCGTGCGAGACGTCGTCCAGCTCGAGACCATACAGCGCGGGAAGCCGGAGGTCGTGGCCGGGGCGTCGGCGCTGGACCACCCCATCCGCTGGGTACACATCGCGGACATCCCCGATGTCGCGCCGCTCCTGAAGGGCTCCGAGCTCCTGCTCACCTCGGGCCTTGGACTCTCCGCAGACGACGAGCAGCAACGACGGTACATCTCGCAGCTCGCTCAGGCCGGCGTCGCCGGCGTGATCATGACGCTCGGCTGGCGCTACGCCGAGGCCCCGCCGGCCCTGGTCGACGAGGCCGAGCGCCGAGGGCTGCCCCTGGTGACCTTGCAGAAGCCGATCCCGTTCGTGGAGGTCACCGAGCAAGTCCACGCCGAGATCATCAATCGTCAGTTCGTCCTCCTGCGAAAGGCAGAGGAGATCGGCCGGTCCTTCACGGAGTTGGTGTTGCACGGCTCGGGCATCCGGTCGGTGGTGGAGGGCCTGGGTCACGTCGTGAACAAGCCGGTGATCCTGGAGAACATGACTCACCAGGTGGTGGCCTTCTGGGAGCAGCCCGGGCCCGACCTCCACGTGGTCCCGACCTGGGAGGAGCACGCTCGGGTGGGGCACCGCGAGGGCCTGCCGCACTTCCGGATCGAGGAGGAGGCGGATCCTCTCGGCTGCGCCTGGGCCACGATCCCGCTCCGGGAGGAAGCGTGGGGACGCCTTCACGTTCTGCTCGTCGGCTCGAAGCTGGACGAGATCGACCGCCTGGCCATCGACCGGGCGTCCATCGCCATCGCGCTCCTCCTGCTGTCCCAACGAGACGGCGCACAGGTCGTCGATCAGGTAGGAGGCGACCTGATCGCGGACATCATCGGGGGCAGCGTCTTCTCCGAGAGCGACCTGTTCCTGCGGGCTCGGGCCCTCGGATGCGACCTCCGCGGTCGTCGGCTCGCCGCCCTGGCCGTCGACGCGGACGACTTCGCCGGCTACATCGAACGCCAGCAGCTGGACGAGGCGGAGATCCAGCAGGTGAAGCGAACGATGCTGTCGGTGACCCGTCAGGCGTTGGAGGACGAACAGTGCATCGGCATCGTCACCGTGGACAGCGACGAGATCCTGGCGGTGGTCGCTGCGCCGGAGGCCGGCGACCCGTACGAGTGGATGGATCGAGTCGGCCGGCGTATCTACGACCTCCTGCCCGATCGGACCGGGGGTCTCACCGGGACCGTCGGTGTGAGCCGGGAGGCTCCGACGGCCCTCCGGCTGGCCCATGCCTTCGAGGAGGCCCGCGAGGCGGTGCTGTACGGCAAGAGCGTCCGCCGCCACCCCGGCGTCTACCACTTCGAGAACCTGGGCGTGGATTCCCTCATCCTTCGCCTGCGAGATACGCCCGAGCTGTCTCGGTTCGTTGAGTCCGAGCTGGGGGCGCTGCTCGACCACGATGCGAGGCGGAACCTCCGTCTGATGCCGACGCTCCAGGCCTACCTCGATCACGGCAGGAACAAATCAGCCGCCGCCAAGGCCCTCCATCTGGAGCGCCGGTCCCTCTACCACCGGCTGGACAAGATCGCCACGCTCCTCGGCCGGGACCTCCAGGACATAGACACCTGCACGCGCCTCCACGTCGCCCTGAAGGCGCTGGCGATCTTGCGCCGGGGCGCCTCTCCAAAGGAGCACGGCGACACCGGATCGACCTAGAGGGGCAGTCCGAGGATCCTCGCCGCGTTTGCCCCCAGGATCTCCTCCTTCTCACCGGTCGAGAGCACGGGCAGGTCCATGACCCGCTGGGCCGTGTGGTGGAGGTCGTACCAGGGGAAGTCGGTACCGAGCATCACGCGGTCGGGCCCGATGTCCGCGATCATCCGGGCGAGATCCTCGGCGGTCGGCGCGTTCGGGGCTCCGGTCCACTCGATGATCTCGCACAGGTCGAAGGCCACCCGGGGGAAGGCCATCGCCAGGTCCATCGTCTGCCGCCAGCTCCCGCCGCCCAGGTGGGCCAGCACCACCGTGAGGCGTGGGAACTCTCCAAGTACCTCGGCGAACGCGCCGGGCTCGGCGAACTGCTCTTCTCCCTTCGCGGATCCCGTGTGTGAGAGCATGGCCAGGCCCATTTCCTCGCAGGCCCGGTAGATCGAGCGCATGCGCGGATCGTTCGGCGCGAACCGCTGCACCACCGGGTGGAGCTTGATGCCCCGTGCCCCACGCTCCGCCATCTCTCGCAGGTGCTCCACGTTCTCCTCGGGGGAGAGGGCCCAGGGGTCGACCGCCACGTAGGGCGTGATCCGCGGCACCGGCTCGAGTGCGTCGAGCAGCCATCGGTTGAATCCCCGAAGACGGTCGGGCATGGTTCGCTCGATCTCGGCGACGGCCTTCGCTCGCTCCTCGGGCTCGAGCTCCACCGGGAGGGCGGCCGTGGCCTCCTCCCGGAACAGGTCCACGCTGAACAGGTTCACCGCGATGCCGTGGCTGAACCCTGCCTCCGCCATCGCGGTCACGGCGTCCTCGACGTCGCCGCTGTACCCGCTGAAGTGCACGTCGGGCTTGGGTCCGTACTCCCAGATCTCGTACCCGGCCTTCCACCACTCCCCGACGGCCTTCGTCTCGTAGAGGTGCATGTGGACGTCGACCAGCACCGGTTCGGCCATCAGGCTTGCCTCCTCTCCTCCCGGGCGGCGGCCCACCGGGGCTGGTCGCAGATCCGCCCCAGGAACTCCACGATCGTGTGGGCGGCGAGATACGACGTGATGCCGGTCCCGATGTCGAGCTGCGGGTTCACCTCGACCAGATCGAACCCCACCACCTCGGTATGCTCCGCCACGACGAACAGGGCGTCGCGCAGGTCCCGATAGCTCATCCCGTCGGGCTCGGCGGAGACGCACCCCGGGATGAGCGACATGTCCAGGGCGTCGATGTCGATGCTCACGTAGCAGCGGGCCCCCTGCGGGATGCCCTGGATCACGCCTGCCGGCGACGCGTCGCGGAGCTCCTCCATCGTGACGACCCGGTTCCCATCCCGGAGGGAGTCCTCCAGCATCACCTCACTGCCCCGGATGCTCCGGATGCCCACCTGGGTGATGCCCTGGATGTTCTGCATCCGCCGGATGTGTCGGAAGGCGTGCTGGTTCGTGTACGCCAGGCCGTGGACGAACGGCATGTAGTCGAGATGGGCGTCGAAGTGGACGACGTGCAGGGGTCCTTCGTCCTCGAAGGCCCGTACCACCGGGAACGTGATGGCGTGGTCACCTCCCAGCACCACGGGCATCGCTCCCCGGTCGATGACCGCCCGCACCGTGTCCGTGATGTTGCGGAAGGAGTCCACCACGTTGGTTGGGAGGATCTCGGCGTCTCCGACGTCCGCGATGCGTGCCTCGGCCATCTCCCTTTCCAGGAACCGCCGCCGGGCCTGCGGATCGTAGTACCCGGGGGGGTCCGTCACGAACCGGATCGAGTGCTCTCGTATGGATCGCGGGCCGAACCGAGATCCCGGCATGAACGGCGAGCCCTCGTCGGTCGGGGCGCCCACCACCGCGATCTCGGCGTCCAGGTCGTCCAGGTCGGTGCAGATGGCCGAACGGAGGAACGACGGAATCCCGACGAAGGGCATGTCCAGGCGACCGCTGTTGTCCTGGGTGTCAGGCATGGCGCTTCTCCTCGTGACGGTCGGCCTTGACTATGCTTCGAAGGAGCCGCGGCGTCCGGCCGCGGCGGGGGTTGGGGGTCGCGATGGCCGGAGCGTTCGTCCTGGTACCCGCGCGCGAGGCGCGCGCGGTGAGGGCCGCGAGGGGAGGCCGTTTGAAGGTCGTCGACGTCGAGGGAGGCCAGGTCGTCGACCTGTTTGCCTTCGTCCCAGATGACGTCGACGAGTACGCCAGCGCCGAACACACCCGGGTCGCGATCGACCGGCTGTTCCCGCGGGTCGGGGAGGCCTTCCTCACGAACCGCCGCCGGCCGATATTGCGCCTCGAGGACGACCGTTCTCCCGGCGTCCACGACATGCTGTGCGCGGCGTGCGACCCGAGTCGCTACCGGTTGCTCGGCGTGAAGGGGTGGCACGCGTCATGCCAGGAGAACCTCCACCGCGCCATGGCCGAGCTGGGATACGAGCGGGTGCAGACTCCGCAGCCGATCAACCTGTTCATGGACGTCCGGGTCGAGCCCGACGGATCCCTCACCTGGGGGCCGGCGCCGACTAAGCCCGGCGATCACGTGTTCCTCCGGGCCGAGCTCGACTGCATCGTGGTCGCGTCGGCCTGTCCGCAGGATCTGAACGAGATCAACCACCACAACCCAACCTCCGTCGGGATCGAGCTCCTCGATTGAGCGGGCGCGCTCAGCTCTCGGACACCACCATCGCCTTCACGCACAGCTTGTCGCGGCTCGCTTGGATCGCCAGTTCGGTGGCGTGCACCCCGAATGTGTGGGTAACCAGGTCCTCGAACGGGTAGGCGTCCGAGTACCGGGACAGGAACGCCAGCGAGGTGCCGATCTGGGAGTTGGGGTAGGCGTAGGACCCCAGGATGTCCACATCCAGGTTGACGATGTGCTGGGGGTTCAGCGGCATCGTCCCGTTGTCCGTGAAGTGGCCGAACTCGACGATCCGACCGCCTCTACGCACCAGGCGCAGGGACTCGGCGAACGCCGCCGGCAGTCCCACGACTTCGACTACCACGTCGGCTCCCAGTCCGCGCGTCATCGAGCGCACCGCCCGAACCCGGTCCTCGACATCGGGCAGCTCCTCCAGTGAGAGCACCTCGTCGAACCCGAAGCGGCCGGCCATCTCCATACGCATCGGGATGCGGTCGATGCCGATGACCGGGCTACCTCCCATGGCCCGCGCCGCCGCGCCGGTGAGGATGCCGATCGGTCCCAGGCCCTGGACGACCACCGACCTTCCCAGTCCCATGCCCTCGCCGGCCCAGGGCATCCCGGGGGCGAAGGCCCGCTCCAGCGCTCGTGTGCCGCAGGCGATGGGATCGGACAGCGCCGCCATCTTGAGCGTCACGTTGGAAGGAAGCTTGAAGAGCCAGGTCTGCGGAAAGAGGTACGTCAGGTCGGCGTACCCCCCGCGCACGAAGGGCTCCTCGTCGCAGCCGAGCGTGATCCCGTAGATGTTCACGTTCTGACAGAGGTTCTCCCGCTGGGGGAGGAACCTGCAGTAGTAGCAGGTGCCGCAGGAGAGGGTGGTCCCGACCACGACCGGGTCCCCCGCCCGGAGGTCCAACCCGTAGACGTCGCGGGCGGGGAAGTCGGGACCCCACCCCTCGAGCACGCCGGCGAACTCGTGCCCCATCACGAGCGGCATCGGGACCGCTAGATGCCCGGTGTACATGTGCGGGTCCGTCCCGCACACGCCACAGTGGGTCACTCGGAGCAGCGCCCCGTCGCTGGGCGGTGCTGACTCCGGGAAGCCCTTGATCTCGAGCTTCTCCGGCGCCGTCAGCACCGCCGCCCGGATCATCCTCCCGGCTCGTCCCCGCCGGCCTCCGGATCGCTAGGACCCGGCCGCGGACGCCATCATCTCCTTGGTCGGGGCCGTGGCCCGCCCGCGCATCCCGACCAGGTACACGGCGCCCGCCACCACCCCTCCGACCAGCCAGCTGAGGTCGGCGCCGTTCAGCAATTCCTTCGAGACATAACCCTGAAGGGGTGCGACCAGGCCGAACTCGAAGTTCCAGCCGGCGATCAAACCCACGACGAAGGCCCCGATGCCCACCCAGTTGAAATCGCCATAGGCACTCCGACGGGGATCCGCGTAGAGCTGATCCACGTCGATCCGCTGCTTCCGGAGCAGGTAGAAGTCGGCCAGGATCACCCCCGCCCACGGCGACATCCAAAGGATGAGGCCGACCATCCAGAAGTCGAAGGTTTGGGCGAAGTCGGGCGAGCGCAGGAAGATGATGGTCACCACGTAGCCGACGACGCCGGCGATGAGCCCCAGCACCAGCCGTGAGGCCCGGACTCCGGCGCTCGCGGCGGCCAGGGCCGACGAGTACACGTTCAGGATGTTCGTGGCGATGGGCCCATGGAGCACCATCAGCATGACCAGCACGGCGACGATGCCCCCGAACACCGACGTCACCAGCCTGGCCGGGTCTGCGCTGACGCTGACGCTCGCGATCGACGCCCCGAGGATGGCCAGCCAGACAGTCGGGACGAACATCCCGACGTAGCTGTACCAGAAGACGGACTTCGAGGAGACGGTCCTGGGCACGAAACGCGAGTAGTCCGACGCCCATGTCACCCAGGAGATCCCCCAGCCGACGCCGATGGCGGTCACGAGCGCGGTGATGCTGGAGAAGTGGGCGGCCCCGGTCAGCTCCGTCGTGAGGCCCCAGTCCACCACCCCCGGCCTGGTCCAAGCCAGAACGCTCATCAGCGCCATGATCGCCAAAGTGACCGGGACGGTGTACTTCTCGAAGGTCTGGATCAGGTAGAAGCCGTACACGCCGATCCCAACCTGGGCGATCATGATGATGGTGACGATGATGAACCGGATGAAGAAGGTGTCCTCGACCCCGAAGTGGCCGAGGATGCCCACGGCGAGAAGGACCGGGAAGTACGTGTTCACCCCGATCCAGCCCATCGTGAAAAAGAACTGCATCCACGACGAGAGGTAGCCGCCCCGGCGCCCGAACACGGAGCGGGACAGCACCATCTGGTTGACCCCGGTCTTATGCCCCATCACCGTGAATGCGGCGAAGATCGCGCAGCCGATGATGTTGCCGATGACGACGATCAGGATGGTCTCCACGAGGCCGAGGCCGAGCAGGATGCCGAGCGCCCCCAGAGCCCAGTTGATCGGCGCGATGTTCGCCCCGGCCCAGATCCACATCTGCTGCAGGCCGGTTGAGTCCTTGTCGCGCTCCGGTATCGGCTCGATGCTGTGCGTGTCGAGCCGCACTTCCGACGCAATCGTTTCCGCCATGTCCCCCTCCAGGGTCGCGCCGCTCTGCCTCTCCCAGGTACTACTGCCGCCGGATCGGGCCGAGGAGGGAAGTCTTACCCTCGAGCCTGAAGGCCGACGATGGGTACACGCCGACAACCTCGGTCATAGGCCACCTTTCCTGGCCCACGTTGAAACTCAGGAACCCCATCCCAAGGGGTAGCTAAGTCAGGGAGCCGAGCCAACGCAAGGACCAGACTATGAGATTCCGCGCCGCGCCGTGCCACAGACTGTGGCCGCCCGGAGGGATGCACATCGGCTAGGGAACCGCCTCCGGCCGTGTGACGCCGAAAGCCATCTCCTGTTCCCACCCCAGGCCGATCACGCGGGTTCTCGCCGGCTCCGTCTCGGCCACGACCCGTCCGCCTCGAACCACCCACCGGACGGCCGGCCGCAGCCGGATGGCCTCGACCTCGTCGCTGCAGTCCAGCACGATGAAGTTGGCCGGCTTCCCGGAATCGATGCTCCAGTCGCGGCCGGCCCCCACCAGCGGGTTCCTCGTCACCATGTCGTAGGAGCGGAACAGCTCCGAGCGCCCGCTCATCTGGCCGGCGTGCACCAGCATGAAGAGCGCGTCGAGCATCGAGCCCGTTCCCAGGGGGTACCAGGGGTCCATGATGCAGTCGTAGCCGCATGCGACGTTGACCCCGGCCGCGTCGAGCTCCTTTACGCGGGTGACGCCCCTTCGCTTCGGGTAGGTGTCGAAGCGCCCCTGTAGGAGGATGTTCGTGAGCGGGTTGGCCACGATGGTCACGCCGGCACGCTTCAGGATCTGAAGCAGCTTGAAGGCGTAGGCGTCGTTGTAGCTCCCCATGGCGGTGGTGTGGCTGGCCGCGACGCGCCCCTGCAGGCCGTCGCGCATGGTGTGGGCGGCGACGTGCTCGAGGAAGCGGGACTGGTCGTCGTCGGTCTCGTCGCAGTGGAGGTCCAGGGGGGCGTCGAACTCCCGGGCAAGGTCGAACACGAATTCGATCTCGGCGATCCCGTCTTCCCGCGTCCACTCGTAGTGCGGGATACCCCCCACCACGTGGCACCCGAGCTCCATCGCCTTGCGCATGAGATCCTTCCCGCCCGGGAAGCTCAGGACGCCGTCCTGAGGGAAGGCGATCAGCTCCAGATCGACCAGGTCGCGGAGCTCCTCCCGCAGCTCCAGCAGGGCCACGAGGGCGACGAGCTCGGGGTCGCACACGTCGACGTGGCTCCGGATGAAACCCGTCCCCTGGGCGACCTTCCACAGGACCGCCTGGCGGGCTCGGCGCTTCACGTCGTCGTGGGTCAGGCTCTTCTTCCGCTCGGCCCAGGTGAGGATGCCCTCGATCAGGGTTCCGGACTCGTTGTACCTGGGCTCGCCGACAGTCAGGACGGAGTCCAGGTGGATGTGCGTGTCGGCGAACGGGGGAGACACTAGGCCGCCCGCCGCGTCGAGCTCCGTCGCTCCTGCGACGCTCCGGAGGGTCCCGGCGGGGGCGACGGCGCCGATCCGCCCGTCCTCGACGCTCACATCGGACAGCTCGCTCCCTCGCTCGGGCGTCGGGTAGATCCTCGCGTTCCGAACCACCAGGTCCACCGTCTCCACCGTCGCGGCCTCCCCCCACGCCCTCTCGAAGGGCGGGATTGTACACCCCGCGCCTGATTGGGGCAGACTGAGAGTGGAACCCGAGGATCGCTTGCTACCTACACGTGTGAACCGGCTTGAGGGCTCGAGGAGCGGGGTGGAAGAGGTGGAATTCGGAATAGGCATCCCACAGGTGCAGTCCGGACCCACGGCCGACGTCGAGGGACTGCACCTGTTCCTGGCCCGGGCCGAGGAGCTGGGGTTCTCGAGCGCCTGGGTCCTGGAGCAGCCGATCGGGATCGGCCCGACCCTGGAGCCGGTTGCCCTCCTCGCCCACGCGGCCGCCGTAACCCGCCGCATCCGACTGGGGACGGCGGTGATCCTTCTACCGCTGCGGATCCCGGTGGCGCTCGCCAAAGACCTGGCCACGATCGACCAGCTCTCGCGGGGGCGCTTGATCGCCGGCCTGGCGCTCGGCGGGGGGCGGGAGCGCTACCCGGCGTTCGGCCTTTCGCCCGAGGGCCGGGTGCGGAGGTTCGAGGAGGCGGTCCGGCTGCTGAAGCTCCTGTGGACGGAAGCGTCGGTGACGTTCCACGGGGAGTTCTGGCAGTTGGACGAGGTGGCGGTCGAGCCGAAGCCGGTCCAGCGGCCGCATCCCCCCGTGTGGTTCGGCGGCGGCCGGCCCCCGGCGGTACGGCGTGCGGCGCGGATGGCCGACGGGTGGATCGGGGCCGGGTCCTCGAGCACCCAGGAGTTCGAGCGGGCTGTCACGGTCCTGCGGGATGGCCTCGAGGCCGAGGGACGGGACCCCGCCGCGTTCTCGGTGGCCAAGCGGGTGTACGTGGCGGTGGACCCGGACCGGGACCGGGCCCGCTCGCGCCTGCGCCGCTGGTTCACCCTGATCTACGGCGACCCGGACCTGGCCGACCGCGTCTCGGTGTTCGGCCCGCCGGACGTCTGCGTCGCCGGCCTGGCCGCCGTGGCCGGGGCGGGAGCCGGGCTCATCGTGCTGAACCCGGTCTTCGACCAGCAGGAGCAGGCGGAGACGCTGGCGGTGGAGGTCGTGCCGAGGCTGGCGGTGGAGTTCGATCATCTTGCGCAACCGGGGCAACTCCAGTGACGGGGAAGCTCTCCGGATCGCGGGGAAACCGGGGGAGGGAGTGAACCGGGAATACAGGGGGCGCGCTGTTCCGAGGCGAGAGGATCTGGCGCTCGTGACGGGGAACGGGCGCTACGTTGGCAATCTGTCGATCCCGAACGCCGCCCACATGGTCGTCGTGCGAAGTCCGTTCGCGCATGCGCGCATCGTGAATGTCGATGTGCAAGGAGCATTGGCGACACGTGGGGCCGTCGCTGCGTTCTCCGGGAAGGACCTGCTGCGAGACTGGCCGGCGCCCCTTCCCATGATCTGGCCGATCGTCGACGACATCAATGTCCCGGAGCACTGGCCCCTCGCGCTGGACGAGGTCAAGTACGCCGGGGACGGCGTGGCCGTCGTTGTAGCGGAGTCTCAAGCCGCGGCAGAGGACGCGGCCGAGGCTGTGGAGGTGGAGTTCGACCCCCTCCCCGCCGTGATCGATCTCGAGACGGCGCTCGATCCGGCCGCCCCCCTGGTCCATCCTGAATTCGGAACGAATCGCTGCTTCTCACTCGCCTATTCGTCCGGCGCCGGCGTGGACCAGGTCTTCGGAGATGCCGATGTTCGGGTCGCCCGAACGTTCCGACAGCAGCGGGTCATTGCCAACCCCATCGAGACCAGAGCGGTGGTGGTCGAGCCGCGTCCCGGCCTCGACGAGTTCGTGCTTTGGACATCGACCCAGATCCCGCACGTCGTCAAGAGGACGCTCGCCTCCTGCATAGGGGTACCGGAGCACAAGCTGCGCGTCATCGGTCCGGACGTCGGCGGGGGTTTCGGAGCCAAGCTGAACGTGTACGCGGAGGAGGCCCTCGCCGTCACGCTGGCGCGACGGCTCGGCCGCCCAATCAAGTGGGTGGAGGGGCGGTCGGAGCACTCTTTGGCCACGACTCACGGACGGGGCCAGGTACAGCGGGTCGAATTGGCCGCCACCGCCGACGGGAGGGTTACGGGGATCCGCGTCTCGGTCGTGGCCTCGATGGGCGCGTACCTGCAGCTCGAGACCCCTGGAATCCCGGTCATCGGGAGGCTGTTCTTCGGCGGCGCGTACGGAGCCGATGCATACCGGTACGAGTGCACGGGGGTCTTCACCAATCAAACTCCGACCGGCGCCTACCGCGGAGCCGGGAGGCCGGAGGCCGCTTATGCGATCGAGCGGATGATGGACGTCCTGGCCTCGGAGATCGGAAAGGACCCGGCCGAGATCCGTCGGCAGAACTTCCTGCCCCGCGGCGAGGGAGTGCCGAACGCGGCCGGCATCCCGTACGACTCCGCGGACTACGAAAAGGCCCTCGACCGGGCCCTCGACTTGGTGGGCTACGATGAGATCCGAGCCGAGCAGGCGCGCCGCCGTTCCTCCGGAGAGGGTCTCAGACTGGGCGTCGGCATCTCCTCCTACGTAGACGCGGCGGGGATCGGGCCCTCCGCCGTGCTCGAGATGGTGAACTACGAGTCCAGCGGGTGGGAATCCGGACAGGTTCGGATCCTCGCGAGCGGCGACGTCGAGGTCCTGACGGGGTCCCAGCCGAGCGGCCAGGGCCATGCCACCGTGTGGGCTCAGATAGTGGCAGACGTCCTCGGGGTAGCGATGGACGACGTGGCGGTGCACCACGGGGATACGGCGATCGTGCCGATGGGAACGGGCACGTTCGGCTCCCGAAGCCTCGTCGTCGGTGGGGTCGCCGCATACCTGGCCGCGCAGAAGGTGCTGTCGAAGGCGAAGAGGATCGCCGCCCACCTCCTCGAGGCCGCGGAGGAGGACCTCGACTACTCGCAGGGCTCGTTCTCGGTGGCCGGGGCTCCGGATCGGACGCTGTCGATGAGGGACGTCGCCCGAGCGGCTCACATCGGCCAGAAGCTCCCCGACGACTGTGAGCCGGGG
>JBQTIP010000079.1:0-19962 GCA_052388025.1 Actinomycetota bacterium | reverse complement strand
GGACCAGCCTCGTGGCGCTCCCAGGCCAGGGGGTGCGCACCCTGCTCCTCGATCCGGTAGCCGTCGCCGCGCCGCCGCCCGACCCGCTCGGGTTCGCCGCGCCGCCGACCGCCTGGCTGGAGGTCGGCGGATCGCCGATCACCGTGCTCGTCCCCGACAGCGGCGTCGCTGCCCTGCTGGCGTCCCCGATCGCCACCCTTGACCCCGTCCTCGGAGCCCAGGCCGTCCTGGGAGAGTTGGCGGTCATCTGGCTCGAGCAGCCGGGCATAGAGCGCGGTGTCACGATGCTGGTCCCCGAGGGTCTCACGCTCCCGGGGGCGTTCTTCGGCCCGCTGGTTCGGGGGGTCGGCGGCGCGCCGTGGCTCCGGCCGGTCGCCGCGACCGCCCTCGCCGCGGAGTTCCCGCCTCCCGAACAGCCGGCCGAGCTCCTGCCTCAAGCCGTGGGCAGCTTCCCCCAGGGCTACGTCGGGACGCTGAAGCAGGCCCGCCGGCTGATCGATACCTACCTCTCGATCCTGGTGGACCCCACTGACGAGCTCGACCGCATCGAGCACCTACGCACGCGCCTTCTACTGGCCGAGTCCGGGGAGTTCGTCGACGCACCGGAGCTCGGTCTCGAGATGATCGGCTCCGTGCGCGAAACCCTTGCCGCGGAGTTCGCGAAGGTCCGTCCCGACACCGATCAGCCGATCACGCTCACATCGAGCACCGGAACGATCCCGGTTCGCGTCTCGAACGACACGGGGCGCCCGGTAACGGTGACCGTCGAGTTGGTCTCGCCGCATCTTCGCTTCACGGGGGGATCGGGCAGCCGATCCCTTGACCTGGTCGGGACCGACGAGATCTTGAACTTTGACGTGGAGCTCCAGACGACGGGGCGCTTCCCGGTTCAAGTGCTCGTGCGCTCGCCCACGGGGCGGGTGATCAGCCAGGGCACGCTCATCGTGAGGTCCACCGACTTCAACGTCATCGCGCTCTTCATCACGATCGGCGCTGCCGTCGTGCTCCTGGCCCTCTGGGCGAGGAGGTTCCTGTCACGAGCGAGGGCCTGACTCCCGGTCCGGCGGCGCTCCCGCCGGAGGAATCCGCCGCCTCGTTCGCCCGCCACACCGCGGTCATGTCGATCGGCACGGGCCTCTCGCGGGTGACCGGGTTCCTGCGCCTCGCCGCCCTCACCTACGCCCTCGGCGTGGCGCAGACGCGACTCGCCGACGCGTACAACGTCGCCAACAACACCCCGAACATCGTCTACGAGCTCGTGCTGGGCGGGATCCTCACCTCGGTCTTCGTCCCCGTGTTCGTGCAATGGCTGCACGTCCGAGGCCGCGACCAGGCGTGGGAGGTTGCTCGATCGGTCATGACCATCGCGATCGTAGTGCTGTCGGCCATCACGGTCGTGACGATCCTCGCCGCGCCCTGGATCGTCCGCCTGTACACGCTGCGAGTCCCTGCCGCCGCGGCCGAGGGCGAGCGAGCGCTCGCCACGTTCTGCCTGAGGTGGTTCATGCCGCAGATCGTCTTCTACGGCGTCGGGGCCGTCGCGACCGGCTTGCTGAACGCGAACCGGCGGTTCGCCGTCCCGATGTTCGCCCCGGTCCTCAACAACCTCATCGCCGCCGCGACCTTCGTGACCTTCGCCGCACTGCCGGGTCCGGATGTCCGGGCCCCGGAGACCATCACCACGGCGCAGCGCTACGTCCTCGCCATCGGAACGACGCTGGGCGTGTTGGGGATGACCGCTGTTCTGTTCCCCGCGCTGCGGAGACTGGGCTTCACGTTCCGCTGGCGGCTGCGGTGGCGAGACGAAGCGGTGCGGCGGATCGCGCGCCTCGCGCTGTGGACCTTCGTCTACGTGGCCGTGAACCAGCTCGGGTTGTTCGTGATCATCATCCTGGCGGCCGGCGCGGCCGGCTACACGGCCTACACGGCCGCCTTCATCCTCTTCCAGCTCCCCCACGCCATCTTCGCGGTCTCGATCTTCACGGCCCTCGTGCCGGCCATGTCGTCGCGATGGGCGGACCAGGACACCGACGGGTTCCGGGCGCTTCTGTCGCAAGGGATCCGGGCGACAGCCGTGATCGTGATCCCGGCCGCCCTGGGCTACATCGTGCTGGCGACACCGATCGTGCGGCTGCTCCTTCAGCACGGCCAGACGAGCGCCGACGACGCCCGTCTCATCTCCGGAGTGCTGACGCTCTTCGCGGTCGGGCTGTTCTCGTTCTCCGCGTTCCAACTGCTGCTGCGCGCCTTCTACTCGATGCAGGACACACGAACGCCGGCGCTGATCAACATCGCGGCCGTCGGACTCAACACGGTGGTCAACTTCCTTTACTTCTTCACCTTCGACCTCGGCGTGAAGGGTCTCGCGCTGGGGAGCGCGACGGCATACACGTTCGCAACGATCGCCTCGGTGACGGTGCTCCGGCGCCGGCTCGGCGGCATGGACGGCCGCCGGATCCTCGGCGCGATCGGCCGCACGCTCGTGGCCGCCGGCGCCACGGCCGGCGTCGCCTGGCTCGCCGCCCGGCTGATCGGCGACGCCCTCGGCACAGCGAGCCTCACAGCTCAAGCGGCGCAGGTGGCCGGCGCGGTGGGCGCTGGGCTGCTTGTGTTCGTGGCCGCGGCGCTTATCTTGCGGATAGACGAGGTAGATGGAGTGAGGAAGGCTGTGGCGGCGAGGTTCAGGCGGTGAACGACGTGCGAGAGCGGCTGGGAGACGAGCGGGGCCTGATCCTGAAGACCCTGATCATCCTGCTCGTCGTCCTCGTGCTCGGTGGGGTGGCGCTCGCCGACACGGGCTCGATCCTCCTCGCCAAGTTCAGGGTGGCCGACGCGGCCCAGGAGGCTTCCACGGAGGCGGCCTTCGTCTACAAGAACACACGCGACCGGGACCAGGCGTTGCAGGTCGCGATCGCGACCGTCCATGACATCGACCCCGGGGCTCGCGTCAAGGACTTCGCCGTGGACACGGCTACCGGGACGGTAACCGTGACCGTGAGGAAGAAGGTGTCGACGATCGCGGTGAAGTTCTTCGGGTTCCTCGAAGGTTTCGAGAAGGCCGAGTCCACGAACACCGCTCCGTCGCCGCAGTAGGCCCTGCCCTCAACCGATCCCCCTCGTCCGAGGCTAGACTTCGCCGGTGAACCAGGAGCGCGACGAGGACCTCGTCCGGCGCTACGTCGGGGGAGACGGCTCGGCGTTCGCGCTCCTCGTCGAACGGCACGAACGGCGCGTGTACAACCTCGCCCTGCGGATGACCGGGCGCGAGGAAGACGCACGCGATGCCACCCAGGAGGCGTTCCTCACGGCGCTCCGAAAGTTGGCCTCGTTCCGCGGCGACGCCGCTTTCACCACCTGGATGCATCGCGTCACGGTGAACGCGTGCTACGACCTCCTCCGTAAGCGGCAGCGCACACCGATCCTCGATCTCCCGGAGGACGTCGAGCCGGGGCCGCCGGTCCCCGACCACGCGGATGCGACCGTCGGCGCGATCGACGTGCAGCGAGCCCTGGCGCAGGTGCCGGAGAACTTCCGTGCGGTGCTGATCCTCCACGACGTGCAGGACCTGGCGTACGAGGAGGTCGCCGCCATACTGGAGGTGCCCGTGGGAACCGTGAAATCGAGGGTGCACCGGGGCCGCATCGCGCTGGCGCGCGCTCTCTCCGGCCAGACGGGCCGGGAACGGCCGGACGCGCCCGGGCCGTCAGACGAAGCGATGCCGAGATGACCCATCCTGAGGAGCTGCTCGCGGGCTATGTCGACGGCGCGCTGGAAGAGCATGAGCGCGTCGTCCTCGACGCGCACCTGGCGACCTGCGAGACATGTCGCGAGGAGGTGGCACTCGCATCACGAGCGCGGCAGGTCCTCGCCGGCCTCCCCGAGGTCCCGATGCCCGTCGGAGTCACACGTCCGGTGGTGGCGGAAGTTGCCCGGCAGATGGCGAAGCCGACCCCGACGAGCTGGCGCGCCAGGGCGTACGCCGCCGCCGGCCTGGCGGCGGCGGCGGCGCTCGTCGCGGTGATCGCGCTCGGAAACCTGGGCGGGGTCGGGAGCGACGCCGGCGGCGGCGGCGGCGTCGCGGAAGGCCCGGCGCCGGCCGAGAGCGCGACTGCCGCCCAGTCGGCCGCCGCCCCACTCGAGCGCCAGGCCATCGACTACGACCCGGAGAGCGTGCAGGAGCTCGCCGCCGTCGCGGCCGATCGCAGCGCCGAGGGCGCCGCGCCGAGCGCCGAGGACTCCGCGGCCTTCGTCGACGACCCGGCCTTCGAATGCGTCGCGCGGGGGTCCTCCGTCACCCCCAGGGATCGGCTGGTAAGGCTGATCGAGGCCCGCTACGAGGGCGAGCCCGCCTACCTCGCCGTGTTCCTCTCGAGCCCGAAGGCCGGCGAGCCGCCCGACACGGTGCTGGTGTGGATCGTGGCAAAGCGGGGCTGCTCGCCGATCTTCTTCATCCAGCAGGGCATCTAGCCCCAACGCGCCTCGCTTGGATTCTTCGAGCGAACACTCGTAGAGTTGTTGGTCGTGAGGTACCGGGTGGAGCAGATCGCGGCCGAGTGCGACGTCTCCGTCGACACCGTCCGTTACTACCAATCCCGCGGCCTCATGCCGGCGCCCGCTCGCGAAGGCCGCGTGGCCTGGTACGGGCCCGAGCACGTCCTCCGCATCAGAGAGATCCGATCCCTCCAGCGAAAGGGACTCACGCTGGCCGCGATCAAGCGGGTCGTCGAGGGCGAGCTGGGCCGTGCCGACGCCGACCTCGCGGCCGCCGTCGCGGCGGCCCGGTCCATGGGAGAGGACGAGGAGCTCCTTACCCTCGAGCATTTCGCCAAGGCGAGCGGGGTTCCCGCCTCGCTCATCCAGGCGGTGGAGCGCGAGGGCATCAGCCTCGGCCGGCGCGAGGGCGGCGAGGACCGCTACACGACCGCCGACATAGAGCTGGTGCGCGCAGCGCTTCGGCTGCTCGAGTTCGGGCTGCCGCTCGGCGAGCTCCTGGGGCTGGCCCGCGACACTCACGCCGCCATGGTCGGCCTGGCCGAGCGCTCCGTCGAGCTATTCGACCGGCACGTCCGCAAGCCGATCCGGGACACGGCCGCCTCCGACGAGCAGGCGGCCGCACAGCTCGTGGAGGCGTTCGGCAAGCTCCTTCCGGCGGTGACCGAGCTCGTCGCTAACCACTTCCGTCGGGTGCTGCTCTCGGTCGCCGAGGAGCACATCGAGGCCGTCGGCGACCGGACGGGGCTGGAAGCCAGCCGGGCCGAGTCGCGGCGCATGAGCGGCGCCGCGAGCGCATGAGTGACCTCCCGCTGCCCGAGGGCGAGGAGAAGGCTCGCGGTGTCCGACAGCTCTTCGACACGATCGCAGGCCGATACGACCTGGTGAACCGCGTGATGACCTTCGGGATGGACGTCGAATGGCGCCGGCGAGCCGTCCGCGAGCTCCGCCTGCCGGGAGGCGCGACGGTCTTCGATCTGGCATGCGGGACCGGAGACATCTGCCGCGAGCTGGAGCGGGCCTCTTATCGGGCGGTCGGATTCGACTTCTCCTCCGGGATGCTCGCCGCCGCCCGCACCGCGGCGCCCCTGGTCCAAGCCGACATCCTGGCGTTGCCGGCGGCCGACGGGAGCGCCGACGGCGCTACGTGCGGCTTCGCCCTCCGGAACGTGACCGATCTGGCAGCCCTCTTCGCCGAGATCGCCCGAGTCGTCCGCCCCGGCGGCCGCATCTCGCTGTTGGAGGCCTCGGAACCCGAGCGCGGCCTCATGCGGGCGGGCCATGGGGTCTACTTCCGCCACGTCGTCCCGTTCATCGGAGGCGTGCTCTCGGATCGCACCGCGTACCGCTACCTGCCTCGATCGATGGCCTACCTGCCGCCGCCCGACGAGCTCGTCGCGATGGTAGGGGCGGCGGGCTTCCCGACTGCCCAGCGGCTGCAGCTCTCCGGAGGGATCGCGCAGCTCCTCGTGGGCACGCGGGGATGACCGAGGCCGCCCTCGTCGCACGGAGCCGGAGGCTCGGCCCCGCCTTCGACCTTCTGGCGAACTACCGGGACGGGGCGGACTTCTTCTTCGAGCGAAGCGGGCTCGGCATCTCGGCCATGGGGGCGGCCGGGGGGATCGGAACTTCCGGAGGTCCGGGACGCATCGCGCGGCTCGCCGCGCGAGCGGAGGAGTCGCTGAAAGCGATCCGGCGAGGGGAGGAGGGTCCGCCGCCCGTAGCGGTCGGAGCCATCCCGTTCGACGACCTACAGCCCGCGATGCTGGTCATCCCGGAGCGGACGGTCGGCCGAGGGGAGGACGGCGAGACCTGGCAGCTCGACGTGTGGGCCGAGGGGCTCGCGCCGGCGGACGAGATCCGCGGAGGGTGGACCGGCAGGGCAGCGCCGCACGACGAGTTCCAAGAGTTTCAGCTCAAGCCGGAGCCGGCGCCGGAGGCGTACATGGCCGCCGTCGATCGGGCGCGGGCCGGCATCCGAGCCGGCGACCTCAGAAAGGTCGTGCTGGCCAGATCGCTCATCGTTCGCGCCGGCAGGCAGCTCGATGCGAAGCAGCTGCTCTGGCGCCTCCGGGCGGTGGATCCAGAGTGCTTCGCCTTCGCCGCTCCGACGTTCACCCGCCGGGGGGGCGAACTGCTGCGGATGGGGGCTTTGGTCGGCGCGACCCCCGAGCTCCTGGTCGCCAGGACGGGCCGCCACGTCCGCTGTACCCCGCTCGCAGGGTCGGCGCCCCGACACGGCGACCGGGCGGCGGACCGGGCGTCCGCGGAGCTGCTACGCGCATCGCCGAAGGAACGCGAGGAGCACGACGTCGTGGTCCAGGCCGTAGCCGAGGGGCTGCATCCGTTCTGCCTGGAGCTGGAGTACGCCCCGGAGCCGGAGCTGCTCCCGACCGCGAACGTGTGGCACCTGGCCACCCCGTTCCGCGGACGCCTGCGCGAGCCCGCGCCGAGTGTCCTGGAGCTCGTCGCCGCCTTGCATCCGACACCGGCGGTGTGCGGAACGCCGAGCAAGTCGGCGCGGGCTGTGATCGCCGAGCTCGAGCCGTTCGACCGCGGATGCTACGCGGGGCCGGTGGGCTGGGTGGACGCGGCGGGCGACGGCGAGTGGGCCATCGCGCTTCGATGCGCGGAGCTCGCCGGATCGGTCGCCCGCCTGTTCGCGGGCGCCGGCATCGTCGCCGGCTCCATCCCGGGGCTGGAGCTCGAAGAGACTGAGGCCAAGTTCCGAGCGCTGCTCGACTCGCTCCGGTGGGGGTAGAAAGAATTTCGGAAGGAAAGCCCCTGGACCGAGGCTGGCCCAGCGGGCTACGATCCGCCACGTAGGTTCTTGGGATGGCCCGGGCGCTGGGTTGCTGTACAGAAGCGCATCTGTTCCGGGCGGGAGGAGTCGGGCCAGCTGGGGCTCCGACTTGCGCAAAGAAACGTGGCGGGAAGGGGGGTGGCACGGTGGCGACGGCTCTTGAGCAGGCGGTTACGGCGCCCGGTCGAGACAAGAAGAAAGCGGAGATCCGCAAGCTGATCGACGAAGCTGGGGTTGAGTATATCTACTACGAGCACATCAGCGTGACCGGGCGCATCGTGGGGAAGGGGGTTCCCTCACCCCACTGGGAGGAGATCTGCGACAACGGGTATCAGCTGGTCTACGGGTCCGTCGCCGACCTCTTCATGGACCGCTACGGTAACTACATCGGGTTCGGGGCCCACGAGTCGGAGCTGGTCGGCATCCCGGACCTCGATACGTTCCGGATCCTTCCCTGGGAGCCTCGCGTCGCTCGCGTCTACAACGATTGCTTCGACACTGAAACCGGGGACTACTTCGACGCCGATTGCCGCGGGAACCTCAAGCGTCTGGTCGCCGAGATCGAGACCGAGCTCGGTGGCAAGTTCCTGGTCGGGATCGAGCCCGAGATGATGTGGCTGCGGGAGGACGCGAACGGAGAGGTGACCGGGGCCACAAAGCCATTCTGCTACCACATCGCCCAGTTCGAAGTGCTGCGGCCCGTGTTCCTCGACGTCATCACCTACGGAAGGGGCATGGGGCTCGACATGATCCAGGGGGACCACGAGGATGCGCCCGGGCAGCTCGAGCTGAACATGCAGTACGATCGAGCGCCCGTTACCGCCGACAACATCACGACCTACAGGCATATCTGCAGTGAGGTAGCGAGGAAGCACGGGCTGATCGCGTGCTTCATGCCGAAGCCCTTCGAGGGCGTGTCCGCGAATGGCCATCACCACCACATGAGCATGGAGGACGACGACGGGACCAGCATGTTCTACGACGCCGAAGGCCCGGGGAAGGTCTCAGAGTTCGGCCGGCATTTCATCGGCGGCATCATCGAGCACGCAGACGCCCTGTGCGCCCTGACGGCCTCGACGGTGAATTCGTACAAGCGCTTCTGGGACACGGGCTACTGGGCGCCCCTGTACAAGGACTGGGGCTGGCAGAACCGGACCAGCCTCGTCCGGGTGGCGGCGCCCGGACGTTTCGAGTACCGAGCCGTCGACGCGGGGGTGAACCCTTACCTCTCGCTTGCGGGGATCCTTGTGGCTGCCCGCGATGGGGTCCGGAACAAGGTGGATCCGGGACCCCCTCAACAGGAGAACGTGTACGACATCGTCGGTCGAGAGAAGCATCTTGGCGAGGAGGCCGGATACGCTCAGATCCCGATGCACCTGGGTCAATCACTCGAGGCGCTTCGCAACGACCCGGTGGTCCAGGAGGCGCTTCCCGGCCGCATGGGCAAGGTCTTCATGCATTACAAGACCGACGAGTGGGAGCGATACCTCGCGCACGTGTCGGACTGGGAGCTGGACCGGTACCTGAAATTCATCCCCTGATCGGCAGCCGGCAACCGGCAGGCCCGGTAAACGCTTCACGGCGGGCGGCCGGCGAGGCGTCGGCTCGGAAGAGACTGCGCACCCACCAGGCGGGCACCTCGAAGCTCCTGCCGTAGACTGAGCAAAAAGAAGACCGAAGCGAAGGGGAGAGATTCGATGTGCGGGATCGCCGGCATCATCCATCGTGACGGAGCGGGCAACATCGGGTCGGAGATGACCCGGATGCTCCAGTCCATGAAGCACCGGGGCCCCGACTCCACGGGCTTCGCGCTGTACGGACCCCCCACGGAGATGGTCGTCATCCGGTTCAAGCTCGCCGACGCCAACGACCGGCGCGACTTCGAGTTCCGCGAGCGCCTCGAGCGCCACCGCCTCGAGGTCGAGTCGCGCCTGGGGAAGATCGGCGCGTCGATCGACCGGGTCGAATCCGAGACCGAGTACGCCTACCGCGCCAGCGTCCGGTACGAAGGCGACCTGAAGTCGCTGGCCGACTACCTCGAGGACGTGCCCGGCTGCGAGGTGCTCTCGCTGGGGCACTCGCTCGAGATCGTGAAGGATCTGGGCGACGCGGAGGAGGTCGCGAACCTCTACAACCTCGGCGGGTTCACCGGCACCCACGCCATCGGCCACGTCCGGATGGCCACCGAGTCCGACGTCGACATCTCCGGCGCTCACCCGTACTGGGCCTACCCGTTCTCCGACGTCGCCGTCGTCCACAACGGGCAGCTCACCAACTATTTCCACTGGAAGCGCCGGCTAGAGCGATCCGGGCATCGGTTCCAGTCAGAGTGCGACTCGGAGATCATCGCGGTCTACCTCGCCGAGAAGCTCCAGGAGGGCCTCTCGCTGGAGACGGCCATGAAGCAGAGCCTGGACGACCTTGACGGGGTCTTCACGTACCTCGTCGTCACCGAGGACAGCCTCGGCGTCGCGAAGGACGAGATGGCCGCGAAACCGCTCGTCCTGTACGAATCCGACAACCTCGTCGCGCTCGCGTCCGAGGAGGTGGCGATCCGCGCCCTCATCCCGCACGAGATCGACACCTATGACCCATACGAGAGACAGGTCCTCGTATGGACACGCTGAGCGCCGGCGAGCGGCGCATCACCTACGACGCGCGAGGGCTGGCCGAGCCGCAGGCCGACGTGCCGAAGGTCTCGTCGATCGAAGGCGAGAAGGCGACGTTCGACGCGGCGGACCTCACGACGCGCCAGATCAACCTCGAGCTTCGCTGGCTCCTGTACGAGCAGGGCTCGCGGGACGTCACGGTCATGAACCCCGGGGCGAAGCACTCGATCGGCGTGGGGATCCTCAGGCGCTGCACGCTGCGCTTCGAGGGAAGCCTCGGCTACTTCGGCCTCGGGCTGATCGACGGCCCCGAGATCACGGTCACCGGGCGGGTCGGTTGGTCGGTGTGCGAGAACATGATGTCCGGCGTCGTCGTGATCGAGAAGAACGCCGGCTCGCTCACCGGCGCCGCCATCCGCGGCGGCGATCTCGTCGTGACGGGTAGCGTCGGGGCCCGAACCGGCATCGACCAGAAGGGCGGCACGATCATCGTCGGCGGCAACGCGGGATCGATGACGGCCTTCATGATGCAGCGGGGCCGCCAGATCATCTGCGGCGACGTGGGGCCCGGCCTGGGCGACTCGATGTACGACGGCACGATCTACGTTGGCGGGAAGGTGGCGTCGCTCGGCATCGACTGCGTGCCCGGCGAGTGGACCGACGCCGACACCGAGCTGATCGATAGGAAGTTCCGCATCTACGGGCTCGACAAGCCGGACTCGTTCCAGAAGTTCGTGTGCGGCAAGAAGCTCTACAACTACGACAACCTCGAGCCGAGCGAGCGCAAGCTCGTCCTCTAAGGGAGGCGACCGACGGACATGGAAGACTCGCCCACCCGAAAGAACGTCCTCGGGCGCAGCCGGATCTTCACGCCAGAGGTCATCAACGACATCCACATCAAGGCCGAGCTGGGCCGCTACCGCATGCGCGGGTTTTCGATGTTCAAGCCGATCCCGCACTGGGACGAGCTCATGTTCCTGCCCGGGACCCTGACGCGGTTCGTGATCGAGGGCTACCGCGAGAAGTGCGAGACAAAGACGGTGCTCGGCGCCCGGTTCGCGAAGTACCCGATCGAGCTCGACATCCCCATCTACATCACCGGGATGAGCTTCGGCGCGCTCTCCCTCGAGGCCAAGATGGCGCTCGCCAAGGGCGCGTCGATGGCCGGCACGGCGACGTGCTCGGGTGAGGGCGGCATGATCCCCCCCGAGCGGGACCTTTCGATCAAGTGGTACTACCAGAACATCCAGAGCCGGTACGGGTTCAATCCGCACCACCTGATGCTCGCCGACGGCTGCGAGTTCTTCATCGGGCAGGGGTGCAAGGTCGGCCTCGGCGGCCACCTCATGGGCCAGAAGGTGACCGAGCAGGTGGCCGAGATGCGCTCGCTCCCGCCGGGGATCGACCAGCGCTCCCCCGCCCGGCACCCCGACTGGCTCGGCCCCGACGACCTGTCGCTCAAGGTCCAGGAGATCCGCGAGGCGACCGACTACCGGATCCCGATCCAGCTCAAGCTCGGCGCGGCGCGCGTGTACGACGATGTGCGCATGGCGGCGAAGTGCGGGCCGGACATCATCTATCTCGACGGGGCCGAGGGAAGCACCGGCGCCGGGCCGCACATCGCGACCGAGGAGACCGGGATCCCGCTCATGGCGGCCATCCCGGAGGCGCGGCGTGCGCTCGAGGACGTCGGCCTCTCGGACGAGATCGACCTGGTCGTTGCGGGAGGGATCCGCAACGGCGCCGACGTCGCGAAGTGCCTGGCGCTGGGGGCGAAGGCCGTCGCCATCGGCACGTCCGCTCTGATGGCGCTCAACTGCAACAAGGAGATCCCAGGCGTCACCGACTACGAGGGGACCGTGGGCGTGCCCGCCGGCCAGTGCTACCATTGCCACACGGGCCGCTGCCCGGTAGGCATCACCACCCAAGATCCCGAGCTCCGCAAGCGACTCGTCGTCGACGAGGCCGCGGAGCGCGTCTACAACCTGCTGACCGCCATGACCATGGAGCTGCAGATGCTCGCCCGAGCGTGCGGCAAGACGAGCGTCCACAGCCTCGAACCGGAGGACCTGTGCGCGCTGACCGTGGAGGCCGCTGCGATGGCCAAGGTGCCGCTGGCCGGGACGAACTACATCCCGGGCGTGACGGAGGAGGCCACGCTCGGTGAGATCAAGGGCATGCTCGAGAAGTACCTGACCGACGCGGGGGCCTAGGATGGCCGAAGAGACAGAGCGGCACCTGAGCACCGCTGCCAAGCTCGACGCCGAGGAGCTAGCCGGGCACTCCTTCCCCTACCAGCACGACATGGCGCTGGTGGACGACGTCGATCTGCTGGCGAACACGCCCGGCGAGGACATCAACTGGCTGGAGGACGTCCACCTGCTGGAGGAGGGCGGCGTCCCGGCGGTGTTCGATCGCTACTCCAGCTCGTTCCTCAAGATCTACTTCGCGATCCCGGAGGGGCGGGAGGACGAGTTCGCCCGCAAGGTGCTGATGAAGCACCTACTGGAAGGCAACTCCTACGGGATCCAGCTGAAGCGCAAGCACGCCAAGTTCCGCCAGCCGATGCTGGGGCCGTGGGTCGAGGGATCGGAGACGGTCGGCGAGGACTGGAAGCCGCCCACACTCGCCGGCTGGGAGAAGCCGGCCGGCCACTGAAGAAGGCCGGGCGATCGTCGTGAGCCCTCGCCGTCCTCTCGTCGCCATCTCCCAGAGCTTCGCCGACTACGGCGACTACGTCGGGTACGGCTACAGCCGGCCTCTGCTCGCGGCCGGCGCGCTCCCCACCCTGCTTCCCTACTACGAACGCGAGGACGAACGAGCCGACCTGCTCGACCGCGTCGATGCGCTCGTGCTGGCCGGCGGGCGCGACATCGAGGCCCGGCGGTACGGACGGGAGGAGTCGCATCCGCTGCAGGGGGAGCCCGTGCCGCACCTGGACGAGATCGAGTTGTCGTTCGCGCGGCTGGCGGTCGAGAAGGCCGTGCCCGTACTCGGGGTCTGCCGAGGCTGCCAGGTGCTGAACGTGGCGTTCGGGGGGACGCTCTACGGCGACATGTCCGAGTTCCCCGAAGGCGGAGCCGATCACCCGGGAGCGAAGTGGGCGGAGTGGCGCGCGCTGGTGGCCGCGACGCTCGAGGGTGGCGAGCGGCCGCCCCACCCGACGCACCCCATCGACGTGAAGCCCGGGTCGCTGCTCGCCCGGCACCTCGGCGACCGGTACGTGGTGGACAGCTACCACCACCAGGGGATCGACCGGCTCGGCGACGGTCTCGAGGCCGTCGCGTGGGCGCCGCACAGGGTGATCGAGGCCGTCGAGATGCCCGAGGCGTCCGCGTTCGTGCTGGGCGTGCAGTGGGAGATCCACGAGGAGTGGCAGGACGACCCACGGATGCTCGGGATCTGGCAGGCATTCGTCGGGGCCGCGCGCGGCCGGATGCAGGAGCGCGACCGCGCGGCCGTCGGATCGTGACCGCGTCCATCGAAGTGACCTTGGACGCCGTCGACGCCGAGGCGAGCGCCGTGTTCTGGCAGGTCGCCCTCGGCTACGAGCGACTGTACGAGCGAGGCCCCTACATCGCGCTCGGACCGCCGGAAGGGGATCAGCGGCCTCGCGTGCTGATCCAGAAAGTCGACTCTGTGGCGTTCGGCAAGACCCCTGTGCACATGGATCTTCGGGTCGACGATCCCGAGGCCGAGGTCGAGCGGCTCAGATCGCTCGGCGCGAGGATAATGTGGGAGATCGACGAGACCGCCGAGGGCGGCACTCGCTGGACGACCATGGCGGACCCGCACGGCACACTCTTCTGCGTCTGCCCAGCCCGGCAATAGACGGCGCCGACGCCGCACGCGGCCTCCTCCGCTTGACTGGTTTTCGGGCCGAGCCGAGAATGCCAGGGGGGGCCAATGCGGACCACCTCGGATCCTCAGCTCGATGCCGACGCCGACCTGCCTCTCCTCGTTCGCGGGGCGTGTCCGCATGACTGCCCCGACACGTGCGCGTGGACCGTTGGCGTCCGGGACGGCGTCGCCGTCGAACTCCGCGGTGACCCCGACCACCCGTTCACGGGCGGCGGGCTCTGCGCGAAGGTCAACCACTACCTCGAGGACCGGGTCTACAACCCCGACCGGCTCCTCTACCCGCTCCGGCGCGCCGGGCCGAAGGGCTCCGGGGAACTCGAGCGGGTCTCCTGGGACGAGGCCCTCGAGGACATCGCCGCCCGCCTGAAGGGGATCGTCGCCGAGGACGGCGCTGAGGCCATCCTGCCCTACAGCTACATGGGCACCCAGGGCATGGTCCAGGGGATGGCCATGGACGGACGCTTCTTCGCGCGGCTCGAGGCCTCGCGGCTCGAGCGGACGATCTGCGGCGACAACGGCCAAGCAGGGGTCGCGGCCACGATCGGGATCGACGCCGGCATCGACCCAGAGGACATCCAGCACGCCCGGCTCATCATCATCTGGGGCACCAACACGGTCGTGACGAACCTCCACCTGTGGCCGTTCGTCCAGCGGGCGAGGCGCGCCGGGGCCGAGGTGATCGTGATCGACCCGGTCCGCACGCGGACGGCCCAGGCGGCCGACCGGCACATGCAGCCGATGCCCGGCACCGACGCAGCCCTGGCCCTCGGGATGATGCACGTGATCGTGGCCGAGGATCTGTACGACCACGACTACGTCGAGCGCCACACCCTGGGCTTCGACAAGCTCTCCGACCGCCTCCAGGACTACCCGCCGAAGCGCGCCGCCGAGATCACGCGGCTCTCCGTGGAGGAAATCGTCGACCTCGCGCGCCGCTACGCAACGGTCCGGCCGGCGGCGATCCGGACGCTCGTCGGGATGGAGCACAGGCGGAACGGCGCGATGACGTTCCGCACCGTCGCCTGCCTGCCGGCGCTCGTCGGCGCGTGGCGCGACCGCGGCGGCGGCCTCGTGGCGATGACCGGCCGCCACGTAAGGAACGCCGTCCCGATGCAACGGCTGTGGATGCCCGAGCTCGAGGATCCAGCCAAGCGCCTCATCAACATGCTGGAGCTCGGCAGGGCCCTCACCGATCCCTCCCTTCGGCCGCCGATCCGCGCGCTCGTCGTCTACAACAGCAACCCGGCCGCCATCGCACCGAACCAGAACCTCGTTCTCGAGGGCCTCGCCCGCGACGACCTCTTCGCCGTCGTCCACGAGCAGTTCATGACTGACACGGCGCGGTACGCGGACTACGTGCTCCCCGCGACCACCCAAGCGGAGCACTGGGACCTCATGTACACGTGGGGCCACCTGTACCTCTCGCTCAACCGCCCTGCGATCGAGCCGCGGGGCGAGGCGGTGCCGAACTCCGAGCTGTTCCGCCGGCTGGCACGGGCGATGGGCATGGACCACCTCGAGCTCCAAGAGTCGGACGAGGAGATCATCCGGCGGGTCCTCGACGCAGACCATCCCTGGCTCGAAGGCATCACGTTCGAACGCCTCCTCGAGGAAGGCTGGGCGAAGCTCCGCGTGCCCGAGGACTGGCGGCCCTTCGCCGACGGGAACTTCCCCACGCCCTCCGGGAAATGCGAGCTCTACAGCGAGCGGCTGGCCGAGCTCGGCTTCGATCCGCTCCCCGCCTTCGAGCCGGCGCCGGAGAGCCCCGCCGGCGATCCCGAGCTCGCCGCCCGATACCCGTTGGCGCTCGTCGCGGCCAAGACCGGGCTCCACTTCCTGAACTCGAGCTACGGGGGGATCGAGCGGCACCTGAAGGGAGAGCGGGAGCCGCTCCTCGAGATCCACCCCGATGACGCCCAGGCCCGCGGGATCCGCGACGGCGACATGGTCCGCGTGTTCAACGAGCGCGGTGAAGTCGAGGTGCGGGCCAGGGTCGGGGACCGGGTGCGCCCTGGCGTTGTCTCGATCCCGTCTGGCTGGTGGGCCTCGCGATCGCCGGGCGGCCGCTCGGCGAACGCCCTGACCGCGGACGGCGTGGCGCCCTGGGGCCGCGGCGGGGACTTCCACGACACCCTCGTCGAAGTGACCCGCTGAGTCCGTCCGCGCGGCCGATCCAGGATCTTGCCTAGAATCAGCATCCGAAACATCGTCGAAAGGTGAGCACCGTGGCCTGCCCTGACCATTCCCCCTACGTCGTCATCGGGGCCGGCGTGCACGGCCTGTCCACGGCCTGGCACCTGGCGAGGGAGCTCGAGGCGCGGGGAACGGGCTCGGGCGCCGACGTCATAGTGCTCGACAAGACCGGGATCGGCGCCGGGCCATCGGGGATCGCGTGCGGCGTCATCCGCAACAACTACTTCCAGCCGGCGATGCGCGAGCTGATGGCGCACTCGGTGTCGGTGTGGGAGTCCGACCCTGAGGCCTTCCACTATCACCCGGTGGGTTACATGCAGCTCGCCCCGGAGATCATGCACGCCGACGTCGCGACCATCCACGAGCAGCAGCAGGCCATCGGCTACACCTCGACGCTCGTGGAGGGGGAGGAGGACTGTCGCCTCTACATGGAGGGCATCTTCCACGACTGGCGGGCGAGGAACATCACGGCCGTGCTCCACGAGAAGAAGGGCGGCTACGCGGAGAACATGCCCTCGATGCTCGGCCTTGCGGGCAAGGCCGAGGCCCTCGGGGTGCGCGTCCTTTCGCCCGTGTGGGTGACCGGCGTGGAGGTCGACGGCGGCTCCGTGACGGCCGTGGAGACCGACCAGGGCGACATCGCGTGCGAGCAGTTGGTGATCGCCAGCGGACCGTGGGTCCGCGACATCTGGCACATGCTGGACCTGCCGACGACCGTCACCGTTCGCGGCCGCGACGACAACACGTACGAGCGGCCGATGTGGACCTACTGGTGCCTCGTAGAGGGGACGCTCGGTGTCGACCCGAGCTTCCTAACCGATAACGAAGGCAACATGCCTCCCGTGATCCACGTCGACACCGTCGCGCCGCTCCACGACGACACGGACGGCTCGCTCGTCACCGACGAGCGGTGGGGCCTCTACTACAAGCCGGACTTCAACTTCGGCGGTGTCCAGGGAGGCGCGATGCCCTGGATCGTGGAGCAGCCGGCCGACGACGTGGCCGTGGACCCCTACGGGCCGAAGAGCAAAGAGTTCGTCGTGGGCGAGGAGTTCGAGCGGATGTGGACCTCGGCGCTTGCGCACTGCCAGAAGCGGTTCGAGGGCAAGCGCGGGCTATACCACAAGTCGCCGTCGGGCGGGATCGGCGCGTTCACTCCCGACAGCTTCCCGGTGTTCGACGTGTTCCGCGAGAACGCTTACGTGATCGCCGACTCAAACCACGGCTACAAGATGATCGGGGTCGGCGCCCTGGTGGCGAAGGAGCTGATGGGCGAGCCGCAGGCGCTCCTCGAGCCCTTCCGGTTCTCACGTTACGCCGAGGGGAGGCTCCACCCGGTCAGCCACTCTCCGTTCCCCTGGAGCTGAGAAGTCTGGGGCACGGGCGGACGAGGGCGACGCTGCGTGACGCTGACATGAGACGCTTCGGCGATGTGCTCGAGCTGATCCACTCCAGTTGTCGGCGGTTCCGCACGGTCCGAGCCTCAGGTCGCACCAACGAAAGACGCTGGCGGCTCTGGTGGGCGGGGGACGACCGTTTCCGCTTCGAGTCGCCGAGTGGCGGCGCAAGGCAGATCACCGTCCGAGCAGGGGACGTGTGGTGGGCGCTCGGCCCCGA
The DNA here is from genome assembly GCA_052388025.1 of Actinomycetota bacterium. GTDB lineage: Bacteria > Actinomycetota > UBA4738 > UBA4738 > HRBIN12 > JBQTIP01. The sequence goes on along the minus strand of JBQTIP010000079.1, from coordinate 2,388 downwards.
CGGCGAGGCGCACACAAACGATGGGGATCCGAACCTGGGCATCGGGATGCAGCCGGAGTTCGCCCTCCTCCACACTCGCTCGTTGCTCGCCGCCTCGCTGTTGGAGATCGTCCGCGACCAGCGAGTGGCCGGTCGCCCCGCGGTGGTCCTCCTGGCTAGGCCCCGTCCGGGAGCCGACTGGAGATGGTGGGGCTTCTGGGGATCGACCGACCCGATCGAGGTTCCCATCGACCTCGAGCGCGGCGTCGCACTGGCCGGTTTACGCTCTCGGTTCGACGAGGTCGCATTCGACGAGGAGCTCCCCGCCGGGCTGTTCGCCCGACCGTACGCCGCCGGCCACCGCCCCGTGCGGAGCGGCATCGCGCAGCCTCGCGAGGTCTCGATGGAAGAGGCTCGCCGGGCGGTCGATTTCCCCGTGCTGCTGCCAAGGGTGCTCCCGGAGGGAGCGCGCCTTCTGCGCTGTCTGGTGGACGCGGACGATCCGCCGGGCTGGGTGGGCGTGTTCTGGGCGGTCGACCCCGGACACCGGTACGCGATCAATCTTCGCCAGGGACCCGCCGTGGCAAGGGAGGCCGCGCACTTCCGGAGTCGCGAGATTCGACGTGAGGGCAGGCGGCTCCTGGTCGAGGAGATCGGGTCCGACCACTATCGCTCGTACACCGTCCTAGCCGAGCGAGGGAGTCAGTGGGTCGAGATCCATTCCGAGCTCCCCCTCGACGCGGTGATCGCCATCGCGCTCTCCGTCGAGGAGAGGCCGTGAGCGATCTCGGAGACGCGCTCGAGCTAATGCACACCGCCGTTCGCCGGTGGCGCACCCTTCGGGCGGCCGGATTCGAGTGGAGGCACCAGGCTCGATCCCGCCTGGCATGGGATCGCTGGACCGGGTCCATGGAGCGGAGGGGCTCGGGCCGGACATCGACAGTCGCATTCGGCCGATCGAACGACGAAAGCGAGCCGGAGCCCGAGGAGACCGAGGAACCCTGGCGGTTCTGGCTCGCGCCGCCGGACCGGATTCGTGCCGAGTTCGCGGTGGGCGACGAGCCAGTGTCCGTCGTGATCGCCGGGGACACGTGGTGGAGCTGGTCGCCCTCCCAGGGAGCCTCAACGAACGCCGGTAGGTCCAACCACGAGCATGGGACCGGGCCCGGGCACGCGCTGACCGACCCGTCCACGATCCTGCCAGCCGTGGAGCTTCAGGTAACGGGTCGCTCGGCGTTCCTCGGGCGAGGCGTGCTGCATGTCCTGGCCACCCCAAGCGAGATCGATGACAACGACGAGGAGAGTGGCGACTGGCGCGGGGCGACGCACGGCTTCGGCAACGGGGCGGACGAGTACGACCTCCTGGTCGACGCCCGCCGAGGCGTGCTGCTGCGAAGCGAGGCCCGCATCGGGGGCGAGCCGTTCCGCGTCCTCGAGATGCGGGAGGTGGCGTTCGACGAGTCGTTCCCCGAGGGGACGTTCGACCCACCCGAAGGGGTCGAGTTCGAGCCGCCCCACGTGTCCCGGGCCGTCGTCCCGGCGGACCTTCAGACGGCCGTGTCCTTCACCGTCCTGGTACCCGAACGGCCCTTCGCCCCCCTCGAAGCGCGGGTCGAGGCCCCCATCCCGCGATACGGGATCCCGGAGCAGGTCCACATCAGCTTCGCGTCGCGATGGTTTGGCGAGGACGACCGGCAGTTCTGGCTCATCGAATCCGCGGAGCCGATCCCCGAGCGTCCCGGATTGGCGTGGGAACAGGAAGCGGAGATACGGTTGGGGGAGGATCGGGAGTCCCAGCCGCCGCTTCGCATCGCGCGGCTCGAGCGGCTGGGCACCCACGTCGAGATCCAAAGCCATCACGTCGGCAGGGACGAGCTGCTGGAGTTGGCCAGGTCACTCGTCCCCCTGCCCGAGGAGCCACCGCCCCTGGTCTCTGGACAAGCCGGCCCCGCGGTCGATACTCGCCCGACGTGACCCGACGGCGTCAGTCTGACCGGCTCTCGAGGTCGTGTGCGCGTTCCGAGAGCGTGGCCGCGACGGCCTCACTCACCTCGGCGTGGCGGGCGAGGTTCCGTTCGCGGTCGGACGGAACCTCGACGACCCAGACCACTCCGGTTGAAGCGGCGCGCTGCACGGTCGGGACAACCTCGCCGGCCGCCTCGACACGCTCGTAGCCTGCGCCGGCGACCGCCGCGAGCTTCGCGAGGTCCAATCCGTGCGGCGTGACGAACAGCTCCTCGTGCTCGGGGAGCTCTCGCTGCCCCGGGAGGAACGAGAACACCGATCCGCCATCGTTGTTCGGCACAACGAGCACGGCGTCGAGGCCGCGCCCCGCGCTCCAGAGCAGCGAGCCGGCGTCGTGGAGCAGCGTCAGGTCGCCGAGCAGCGCGTAGGTCGGCGCGCCCGAGG
>JBQTIP010000078.1:0-2249 GCA_052388025.1 Actinomycetota bacterium | reverse complement strand
AGGCCTTTCCCGAGGAGCCGATCGTCTTCGTCGTCGGCCAGTACTACCAGGGAGATGTCGACGCGGCCGCGACGCTCGCATCCGGCGTGTTGGTCGGCCCGGACGTCGCCGTGATCACCGGCGACGGTCTTTACGAGCCGCCGGCCGACCTCGTCGAGCGGGCGCGAGCGGCGGCCGCGGCCGAGAGCGCCCGTCTGGAGGACCACCCGGGACCGCTCGGGAACCCGCTCCATACGCTGCGGGTTCTCGCCGGGCTCTTCTTCCTGCTCGTGCTTCCCGGCTCCATCGCGTCGAGCTGGTTCGGGCTTCGCGACGGGCCGAGCCGCGTGGCGCTCATCCCGGGCATGTCGATCGTGCTCACGCTGCTCTCGGGGATCGCGGTGCTCGCCGTCTGGCGCGGGCCGCTCACCACTGCGAAGGCCTGGGCGGCGGTCGGCCTGGCCACGCTCGCCGCCCTCGCGCTTCGGGTCGGCAGGCCGAAGCTCGAACGTGTCCTCGGATCCTTCGGCGGGTTCTTCAACCGGATGTTCGCCGTCTTCTCGAATCGGAGCTTCGCCGCGCTGATGGGCGTCCAGTTCCTCGCGCTGATGGGGGACGGGGTCGTGCAAGGATCGCTCGCGAAGTCGATCGCGTTCGGGGGCGAGAAGGGCTTCGACGTCACGAGCGCCCCGTCGGCGCGGTACCTGCTCTTCGTGGTGCTCGCCCTGTACGTGCCCTACACGTTCGTCAGCCCGTTCGCCGGCGCGTTCATCGATCGGTTCCATCGGCGGGCGTTGCTCGCAGGCTCGAACATCTTCCGGGCCGCGGTGATCGTGGTGCTTGCGCTCCTGCTCGCCCTCTTCGGCGATGGGTTACCCGACGCGTTCCTCATCTTCACGATCCTCGTGACGCTCGCTTGCACGAGGCTCCTGCTCGCGATCAAGTCCGCCGGGCTTCCGGGAGTCTTGCAGGGCAAGGACCTCCTTCAGGGCAACGGGCTATCGCAGGCCGGCGGCGCGGTCTTCCAGATCATGGGAGGCGGGTTCGCCCTGATCGGTACGACGCTCGCGCCCGTCTGGATCGTCGCGCTGTCCGGCGCGGGCCTCTATCTGATCGCCGCCGTCGTTGCGAGACGGGTGGAGCACCTCGAGGCCTCGAGGAGGACCACACGATTCGCCGAGGAAGCGAAGCGCGTTGTCCGCGATATCGCCGCCGGCGTCCGCGAGGTGGCGCGCCGCCCCGCCGCGGCGCTCGGCGTGACGTCCTTCCAGGCGCTCCGCATGGAGTTCTTCGGGTTCGTGGCTTTGGTCTTCGCCCTGGAAGCGCGGTTCCTCCTTACCGGGAAAGACGCCGACCAGACCGTGGTCGCGATCGCGGGCGGGGCCGGAGCCGCGGGCGCGGCGATCGGCATGGTCGTGGCCCAGAAGCTGAAGGACCGCGTGCCGCCGGTGCGGCTCTTGCTCGCCTCGATGCTTGCGATCGCGGTCGGCGTCATCGCGTTCGGAGGTGTGCCGACGCTCCTGGGGTTCTCGTCGATCCTGTTCATCGGGGGCTTCGGGTTCTTCCTCGGGAAGATTTCGACCGACACGATCGTGCAGCAGGCCATGCCCGACGACTTCCGCGGCCGCGCGTTCAGCCTCTTCGACATCGCGTACAACCTGGGCTGGATCTTGCCCGCGCTCGTCCTCGCCCTGGTGTGGGACGAGGATCGCGTGCGCGCGATCCTGATCGCCTCCGGGGTCGTGTTCCTGGGCGTGACGGCGCTGATCTGGCACTGGTCGGTACGGATCCGGGACCGGCTCGCGCCCCAGGACGACCTCGTTGAGGTCGGAGAGGAAGGGTGACGGGGATGCAAGCGCCCGATCCGGTCGGCGACCCCTCCGGGTACCAGCGGTTCCTCCTCGGGCTCCTCGGCGACGACGACCCGGCGGAGGTCCAGTCCGGGGCGCCCGCCGAGCTCCGGTCGCTGATCGAAGAGGCTGGGGACCGGCTCCGGACACGACCCGGGCGAGGCGAGTGGTCGGTGCTGGAATGCGCCGGGCACATGCTGGACGCCGAGGTGGCTTCCACCGCACGGTACCGCTGGATCCTCGCCCACGACCAGCCCCCGCTCCCCGGCTACGACCAGGACCTGTGGGTGGAGCGTCTGCGCCACAACGACGATGACCCCGATGAAGTGCTCGCCTTCTTCGAGGGGCTGCGCCGGGCGAACCTGCATCTCTGGTCTCGGACGCCGGTGGAGGAACGGGGCCGGGTCGGGATCCACGCCG
>JBQTIP010000077.1:0-3769 GCA_052388025.1 Actinomycetota bacterium | reverse complement strand
GGTGCAGCAGACCGCCGACGCTCGCCGGCAGATTCCCCTCCGCCACCTCGGCTGCGGAGGGCGGGCGCGCAGGCTCGTGGCGGAGAACCCTCCCGGCCGTCTCGAGGATCCGAGAGAAGAGCGGCGCGGCCGGGCGGAGCCGGATGAGCCAACCCCGAAGGCCGAACACGGGAAGATGGAGGACGAGCGTTTCCAGGAGCCCGGGCGTCCAGGGGCCGGCCGCGAGGACCACCGTGTCGGCTTCCACGACGCCGTCGTCCGTGAGGACGCCGGTCACGCGGTCGGCCCGGACGACGAGCCGCCGCGCGGGAAGGTGGTGGCGCACGGTGGCGCCGTGGCGGTTCGCCAGATGGGCGAGCGCGACGGTGAGCGCGGCCGGATCGAGCCGGTATCCGTCGTCGAGGAGCCATCCCTCCAGTCCGGTGGCGAGCTCGGGCTCCAGCTCGTGAGCCGCCTGCACGTCGAGGTGCTCGACCGCGACGCCGAGAGCCGCGGCGGCCTCGGCTTCCTCTCGGGCGAGGGCTGCTTCTTCGTCGTCGCCCGCGACCGCGAGCCAGCCGCACGGCTCCCGGTCGAGCATCGCGGGGGTCGGTGTCTCCTCGGCCAGCTCGAGATATGCGGCGAGGCTGGCCCGGGCCATCTGCGCGAGCGCGGGGTCGAGCGGGGTGGTGTACAAGCCCTGATTCCGGCCGGAGGCGCCGGCGGCGAGCTCCGACCGCTCGAGCAGCGTGACGCTCGCGCCACTACGCGCCAGCTCGTAGGCGCAGGCGCAGCCGATGATCCCCCCGCCCACGATCACGACGTCCGGCACCCGCTGAGCCTACCCTGGGGCGACGCCCGCTCATCCTCTAGAATCGGTCCGGAGACGTGGCTGAGTGGCCGAAAGCAGCCGCCTGCTAAGCGGTTAGGGGGTGTTGAGCTCCCTCGCGCGTTCGAATCGCGCCGTCTCCGCTGCGCCGGTAGCTCAATGGATAGAGCATCTGACTACGGATCAGAAGGTTGGGGGTTCGACTCCCTCCCGGCGCGCGAGACGCGGCGCGCGAGACTGGTCGAAGTATCGTTCCCGGGTGCCCGCCCGCCGAACAGCCCTTCGCTTCGCCACCCTTCTGTGCTCACTGGCGGTCGCCTGGAACGTCCTTTTCCGGAACCGCCGCGATCGCGGTAGCGGCGTCGACGGGGAGCCTCGCCCTGGCGGTTTCGGGCTCAACTCGGCGATCGACTCGGTGGCCTCGGCGGCGCAGGTGTGGCGGTTTCGCGAGGAGGATCGCGATGCCCCGCGCGCTCGGCGGGTCGAGCAGGAGACTCTTCGTCTAGCGGAGTGATGCTCGTCGCTACGGCCCTATACGTCGTCGCCACGGCGGTCCGCTCTCTGATGGCGCGGTCGGGTCCTCAGAGCTCACGGCTCGGCTGGTGGTGGGCCGACTCGGTCGCCGCCATTGCCGTCGGGTCGGCCCTGCTCCGGGAGGGCGCGAGCGCTCTCCGAGACCGACGGATGAGGCACCTCGGCAGCGGGTAGATTGGAGAGCGTCGCGCCGGTAGCTCAATGGACAGAGCTTCTGACTTCGGATCAGAGGGTTGGGGGTTCGAATCCCTCCCGGCGCACTGACCGGGCGTGAACAGAGGGGGAGGAAGCATGGAGTACCGGCATCTTGGGCGGCTGGGGCTGAAGGTCAGCCCGCTGTGCCTCGGCACGATGAACTTCGGACCCGAGACATCCGAGCCCGACAGCTTCGCGATCATGGACCGCGCCCTCGAGCACGGCATCAACTTCTTCGACACCGCCAACGTCTACGGCTGGAAGGAGGGCGAGGGCCTCACCGAGCAGATCGTGGGCCGCTGGCTCGCCCAGGGCGGCGGCCGCCGCGAGAAGGTCGTGCTCGCGACCAAGGTGTACGGCCAGATGGGCGAGTGGCCCAACGAGTCGCGCCTGTCGGCGCTCCATATCCGCAGGGCCTGTGAGGAGAGCCTCCGAAGGCTCCAGACCGACCACATCGACCTGTACCAGATGCACCACATCTATCGCGAGGCAACCTGGGAGGAGATCTGGCAAGCCATGGAGCAGCTCGTGCGCGAGGGCAAGGTCCTCTACGTTGGGAGCAGCAACTTCGCCGGCTGGCACATCGCCCGGGCGAACGAGACCGCGCGCGACCGCACCTTCCTCGGCCTCGTCTCCGAGCAGTGCCTGTACAACCTCAACGACCGCATGAGCGAGCTGGAGGTGCTACCGGCGTGCGAGGCGTACGGCTTGGGCGTCATCCCCTGGAGCCCGCTCGCCGGCGGCCTGCTGGGCGGCGCGCTCCAGAAGGCGACCGAAGGGCGGCGGGCGGCCGACGACGTGCAGAAGGAGATCGAGGAGAACCGCCCGAAGCTCGAGGCCTACGAGAAGCTTTGCGCCGAGCTGGGCGAGAAGCCGGCCGACGTCGCGCTCGCCTGGCTGCTGACGAACCCGATCGTTACCGCTCCGATCATCGGCCCGCGAACGATCGAGCAGCTCGACGGCTGCCTTCGCACCCTCGAGATCTCGGTCGACGACGACGCGACGTCGAAGCTCGACGCGATCTTCCCCGGCCCTGGCGGTCCGGCCCCAGAGGCCTACGCCTGGTAGCGCCGGACGGCGTCAGCTCGGCTGCGCGGCGCGGCGGAGGGTGTCGGCCCGGACCTCGTCGGTTAGCCGCTCGAGGGCGTCTGAGAACCGAGCCTCGAGCGGATCAGGATCGGCCAGCCGCGTGACGTCCTCCGGGAGACGCTCAAGGTCCGCCTCGAAGAGGCCCCGCGCCGTCGCCAGGGTCCGCGGCGGTCCGGTCCTTCGCCCGCTCAGCATCACCGGCACGAGGAGCGGCTCGGCACCGGCGGGAGCCGGCTGGTCGCGGAGCCCGATCAGGTCCTCGTCCTCGCCGCGGAAGATTTGCTTCGCCCCGGGCGCGGTCACCTTTTCGGGCGAGAGCTTGAGGACCGGCCTTCCGTCGAAGACGACCAGCTTGTAGACGGAGTCGAGGTACGGCGCGTCGGCGGAGACTCCCATCCGGGTTCCGACGCCGAACGCGTCGATCGGGGCGCCGCCGGCCGTCAGAGCGTCGATGTCCATCTCGTCGAGCCCGCCGCTCGCGAAGATCGAAACCGACTGGAGACCGGCCCCGTCGAGGATCTGGCGCGCCTCGCGGGACAGCGCTGCGAGATCGCCGCTGTCGAGCCGGACACCTAGGTGATCGCTCAGGCCGAGCTCCCGGATGACTTCGACGGCCGTCCGCACGCCGTTCGGCGTGTCGTACGTGTCGACCAGGAACGTGGTGCGGTGAGGGAAGTCCTCAGCGAACGCGCGGAAGGCGTCGACCTCACTCGGGAAGGCCTCGATGTAGGAGTGCGCCATGGTGCCCGCGGCCCGGAGCCCGAAGCGGCGAGCCGCCTCGACGTTGCTGGTGGCCACGAAGCCGACCATCGCGGTGCTGCGAGCGACCGCCATGGCCGCGTCCGTCCCCTGCGTGCGGCGGAAGGAGAAGTCGACCAGGTCCTTGCCCCGCGCCGCCAGCCGGCACCGGGCGGCCTTCGACGCGATCGTCGTCTGGAACGTCACCTGGTTCAGCAGGTAGGTCTCGACGAGCTGTGCCACGGCGATCGGCGCGGTGATCTCGATCAGCGGCTCGTTGGCGAAGACGATCCGCCCCTCCGGGACCGCCCAGACGTCGCCGCCGAAGCGCATGTCGCGGAACGCCTCGATGGCTCCGGAGTCGAAGCCGAGCTCGGCGGAGAGGTACGCGAGATCGTCCTCCTC
>JBQTIP010000076.1:0-28090 GCA_052388025.1 Actinomycetota bacterium | reverse complement strand
GTGAACACCCCGCCTTCGAGCAGCCACTGGTGGTCGGCCTCGAGCGCGTCGAGCACCTCCTCGAGCGAGCCCGGGACCTGCTTGACCGATGCCTTCTCCTCCGGTGGGAGGTCGTACAGGTCCTTGTCCATCGGCTCCGGGGGCTCGAGCTTGTTCTTCACGCCGTCCAGGCCCGCTTGGAGCATCGCGGCGAACCCCAGATACGGGTTGCACGAAGGGTCCGGCGTGCGGAACTCCAGCCGCTTGGCCGCCGGCGTCTTGTAATAAAGCGGGATCCGCACGCAGGCTGACCGGTTCCGCTGTGAGTACACGAGGTTGATCGGCGCCTCGTAGCCGGGCACAAGCCGCCGGTACGAGTTCGTGGTCGGGTTCGAGAACGCGAGCAGCGCCGGCGCGTGCGCCAGCAGCCCGCCGATGTACCACCGGGCCATGTCGGAGATGCCGGCGTAGCCGACCTCGTCCCAGAAGAGGTTCTCGTCGTTCTTCCACAGGCTCTGGTGCGTGTGCATGCCGGAGCCGTTGTCCATGAAGATCGGCTTCGGCATGAACGTCACGGTCTTTCCCCCGCGCAGGGCCGTGTTCTTGACCACGTACTTGTACTTCATGACCTTGTCGGCCATCGCAAGCAGCGTGTCGAAGCGCATGTCGATCTCCGCCTGGCCCGCGGTCCCGACCTCGTGGTGGTGGACCTCGATCGGGATCCCGACCTTCTCGAGGTTCAGCACCATCTCGCTCCGCAGGTCCTGGTAGTGGTCCATGGGAGGCAGCGGGAAGTAGCCTTCCTTGTACCGGGGCTTGTAGCCCAGGTTCTTCCCGCCCTCCTCGGCACCGGAGTTCCACACGCCCTCGACGGCGTCGATGTGGAAGTAGCCCTCGTGCTCGTTCTGGTCGAAGCGAATGGAGTCGAAGATGTAGAACTCGCACTCGGGTCCCCAGTACGAGATGTCCGCGATGCCGGTCTGGCGGAGGTACAGCTCGGCCTTCTTCGCGATGTACCGGGGATCGCGAGAGTACATCTCGCCGGTGACGGGATCCTTCACGAAGCAGTGCATCGCGAGCGTGGAATGCTGCGTGAAGGGATCGATGTAGGCCGTGTCCGGGTCGGGGAGCAAGAGCATGTCGGATTCCTCTATCTCCTGGAACCCGCGGATCGAGGACCCGTCGAAGCCGAAGCCGTCCTCGAAGCTTGCCTCGGACAGCTCGGAGACGGGGACGGAGAAGTGCTGCATGAGCCCGGGCAGGTCGCAGAAGCGCAGATCGACGATCTGAACGCCCGCGTCCTTCGCCAGGGCCAGGACTTCCTTCGGAGCTGCCACCGCTGTTCCCCCTCGTCTCGGTCGACGCGACAAGGGTACGGGGCGGCGGGGCGGCGGGGGCTTCCGCGCCGTTAATTGTTCGTTACGTCGTCGCCCGGAGCTGCATCGAGGTCGGTGGCGCGGTACCCGACGCCTCGGACGGTCTCGATCAGATGCTCGTGCTCCGGGCCGAGCTTCGAGCGGAGCCGTCGGACGTGGACGTCCACCGTCCGGGTGCCGCCGTAGAAGTCGTAGCCCCAGACCTTGCGAAGCAGCGCCGGCCGCGTGACCACCCGCCCGGGCCGCGACATGAGGAACCGGAGGAGCTCGAATTCCTTATAGGTGAGGTCCAGCGTCCTCCCGGCCACGGCCACCCCGAAGGTGTCGGGGTCGAGCACGAGGGGCCCGAGCCGGATGGCTCCGGCCGCTCCGGTACCGGCGCGGCGGCGAAGCATCTCGAGCCGGAGACGGATCTCGGCCTCGGGCGCCCCCGGGAAGAGCAGCTCGTCGGCCACCTCGTGCCAGGGCATCCGCTCGAGATCTGACCGTTCGACGATCGCGACCGTGGGCACGCGGCCGTCCCGGGCGCGCAAGGCGGCGAGCACAAGGTGGGCCTGTCCGGGGTTCTCGGCGGCGTCGACGAAGACGGCCTCCGGCCCGAGCCCGAGGACGTCCCCGAGCGACGCGACGGACAGGGGCTCGGTCTTGGTGTCGAACCCGGCCGCCACGAGGGCGGGGAGGGCTTCCTCGGGGGAACGGTCCGAGAGCAGGACGATGGCGGCCACGACCCGGTCGAGCGTAGCAGAGCCCGGGGCCACTCAGTACCCTTGACCTGCGATGTCGTCCGAGAAGGCCGGTCCGCCCGTTTCCCGAGTACGGCTCTTCGCCGTGCTCAGGGAGCTGGCCGGCGCGTCCGAGGTCGAGGCCGGCGGCGCCACCGTCGCCGAGGTGGTCGCCGAGCTCTCGGAGCGGTTCGGCGAGAAGTTCGCCGCGATCGCGCGCCGGAGTTCGGTGGTCGTGGACGGCGAGCGCGCCTCGCCCGAGCGCCCGCTCTCCGGTCGCGAGGAGGTCGCGATCCTGCCCCCGGTCTCGGGCGGATAGCGCGTTCGGCGAGCGCCTGGGATACTTCCCGGACCCCATGCGCCTGTTCGAACGCGTGCTCCTCATCGTCAATCCGGTCGCCCGCACCGTGTCGCGGCCGGCGCTCGCCGTGATCGAGAAGGCGCTCTCGGCCGACTTCAAGCTCGAGGTCCTGGAGACGGTGGAGCGAGGGCACGCGACCGAGGTGGCTCACGAGGCCGTTGAGCAGGGGATCGACCTGGTCGTCGTGTTCTCGGGAGACGGGACGATCAACGAGGCGCTGAACGGCCTCGCGGGGAGCGATGTGGCCCTGGGCGTGATCCCCGGGGGCGCAACGAACGTCCTGGTGCGCGCGCTCGCGCTTCCCCTCGATCCAGTGGACGCGACGGGCGTTCTGATCTCGAAAGCTCTGGACGGTGAGGCGAGGAAGCTGCACCTCGGCAAGGCCGACGGCCGCTACTTCGCCGTGAACTGCGGCGCCGGGGTGGACGCGGCGGCGATGGCCCGCCTCGACGCGAAGTTCCCGAAGAACCAGCGAAGGTTCGAGCGCGCCGCCTTCTGGGCGGTGGCGCGGTCCCTCTTGTTCAGCTACGCGGGGCGCACGGCCGACCTCACCGTCAGGGTCGACGGGGGCGAGGCGACGCCCTCGGTCTCGGTTCTCATGGGCCGGACCGACCCCTACACGTACTACAAGGGCTGGGGCGTCCGGGTCACGCCGGACGCGACGCTCGAGACCGGACTGGACGTGCTGTCCGCGCGACGGCTCCCGCGGCGCAGGCTCCTCCGGATCGCCCGCCAGATGTTCGGGTCTGCCCGCCACGTGAAGGGGCGCGATATGGACTACGTGCACGACGCTTCGCGCGTCGAGATCGCCTCCGAGCAGCCCTTCCCCGTCCAGGTCGACGGGGACGTGATGGAGCAGCGCTCGAGCCTCGATGTCCGCCTGGCGCGGGACGCCCTCTGGGTGGTGACCTGAAGCCGATCGGGGTCAGAACGTCCCGATGTTCACCCACCTGGCGTTCCACGGAGCATGCACCGTCCCCGGGTTGCTCGAGACGTTCTCCTGGATCTGGATCGTTCCGTCTCCCGGCGATCCGGCGTTCAAAGCTCCCTGGACCCTGACGACCGAGCCGTTCACCCCCGACGGGTCGAAGTAGAACTCATTCACCCCGTTGTAGGTGCAGTTCCGGACGTCGATCGCCTCCGCGTTGAGCGCGGACTGGAACCCGATGCAAGCGGCCGTCGCGCCCTTGAACTGACAGTTAGTGATCTGGACCGGCTCGCCCCCGTTGCCGAGCGAGTGCTTCCCGGTCGTGATGCAATACGACGAGAGCCCCCCTGCGTCGATCCGCATGGAATCGAACGTGAGGGTGAGCCCCGGGACGCCCTTGTTGAGGGCCAGGATCGCGATCCCGCCCCCGCGATTCCCATACAGGTACGAGTCCGAATAGCGATAGGCGTTCTGATATGAGCCGTGGTTGATGCCGGGCCCGCCGCATTTGTACGCGCGGAACCGCGTGATGGGGTGGAGATCGCCGGTGTTTTGCCAGACGAAGATCCCGCACGCCTGGTTGCTGTGGGCGACGTTGTCCTCGAAGAGCCAGACCCCGCCGGTCTGGCCGAGGCCGGTTGGCCACTTGAAGCCCGACGCGTTGCGGAGCTCCGTGATGCCGAACGCCCTGCAGAAGACGGCCCCGTTGCCCGACCCGTCGAGCAAGTTGAAGCCGGCGAGCGTGTAGTTCGTCGAGGACGAGCCGACCTTCGAGGCGATGCAGCGGTCGTAGAGGGTGTTGTACGACTCGGTGCCCTCATCCCACCAGTAGGCGTCGTCGAGCACGTTGTGCGCGATGCAGTTCCTGAACGTGATGCCGTTGGACTCGTGGGGAACGAAGGAGTGGGAGCCGCCGTTCGTCACCACGACGTTCTCGACCAGGGACCCCGCGGAAGCGTCTCCGTTCATGTGGAAGTGCAGCGAGTAGCGACCGAGCACGTTTGAGGAGCCCTTCCTCGGGCACATGTACCTGATGGCGGCGTGCCGGACGGTTTGCCTCGCGGCCGTCGAGACAAACACGTGGGCTCGGTGGGTGGCGTCCTGGCCCTCGATTCGCACGTTGCGCGAGAGGTTCAGGACCTCGGCCGTCTCCGTCACGCCGGTCCAGAGCGTGGTCGAGACGTGATCGTATGTGAGCGGTGAGGAGATGGTGATCGTCGGGACGTTGATCGCCGTGATCGTCCGCTCGTCGTAGTGCATGTACCAGGCGTAGATCGTCGGCGGCTCGGTGGGAGCGATGGCCATGGTGTCGCCCCCCTGCCATCCGGTCGGCGCCGAGGAGAGAGTCACCTGGCTCTGGTTCTTCGCGATGGTCCCGGCGGCGAGCGCCCAGGAGGTCAGGTGATGGTCGAGGGCGCCGCGTTGGCGAACACGCCCGGGAACATGGTGACCAAGTAGGCGCCCACGGCGGCTGCGCCGATCTTCTTCAGGAACGTCCGTCGATCCATCTCTTCCCCCTTGGTCGATCCTTTTCCGTCACGTCGTCTCCTGTAGTTCCTCCTTTCGGTCGATCGCGCCGGGATTCGGCTCTCGCTGATCGTGTATCCCGCACTCCCACTTGGAGAGGCCCGCCCACCGGCCTGCGCGCTCGGGCTCACCCGGGAACCGCAGTCGCGTGCACGGAGCGCATCCGATCGACGCGTATCCGAGGTCGTACAGCGGGTTGTGCGGGAGGTCGTGCTGCTTCAGGTATCGCCACGTGGCGCGGCGGCTCCAGCTCGCGACCGGATTGATCTTCACGATCGTCTTGCCCGGTTCGAGCTCGTACTGGTCCACGATCGGGGCCTCGGCGCGCGTGGGCGCCGAGTCACGCCGGAACGCGGTGATCCACACGTCGAGATCGCGAAGAACGCGGTACATGGGTGCCACCTTGTTGATCTCGCAGCACCGGCCGGGATCGCGCTCGTAGAGCCTCTCCCCGAAGGCCGCGGCCTGCGATTCCACGGTGTGCTCGCCGACGAGATCGACGACGTTCAGGTGCAGGCGCTCGACGAGCTGCCGCTTGAAGGCAAGCGTCTCCGCGAAGTGGAAGCCTGTGTCGAGGAACAGGATCGGGATGTCGGGCCGGATCGCGGTCGCCATGTGCATCACGGCCGTTCCCTCCGCCTGGAAGGCGGAGGCGATCGCGATGCGGCCGAGCCCCGAGCTCTCGAGTGCCCACCGCACGATCTCCCTCGGGTGAGCAGCCTCGAACCGTGCGTTCAGCTCGGGGATGACGTCCTCGGCCAAGAGCAACCGCAGGGGGGACCTCTCTCCCGGTCGTCGAAGCTTCGCAGTATACGGGAGGGTTTCCGGGCGGCCGGTATGCTAGGGCGGCCTTTTCATCCCCGTCCTCACGAAAGGCGACCCGTTGCTCGAAAACGAAACCATCGCGCCGCACGGCGGGGCGCTCGTGGATCTGCTGGTTCCCGAGGACCGGGCCGAGGAGCTGTCCCGCGAGGCCCGGCACCTACCGAAGGTCGGAGTGAGCCCGCGAGAGCTCTCAGATCTGGAGATGCTGGCAGTCGGCGCGCTCTCGCCGCTCACGGGCTTCCAGGGAGAGAAGGACTATCACTCGATCCTGGAGACCATGCACCTTCCCTCGGGGGTGCCGTGGGCGATCCCGGTCACGCTCTCGCTCTCCGAAGAGGGGGTCAAGCTGCTCGGTGGGGCCGAGGCCGTCGCGCTCCTCTCCGAGGCGGGCGGCGATCCGCTGGCTGTCCTCGAGGCCGAGGAGGTCTACAAGCGCGACCGGGAAGCCGAGGCGATCGGCGTGTTCGGGACCACCGACCTCGAGCACCCGGGCGTGCAGGCGCTTCATGAGGCCGGCGACTACTGCCTGGCCGGCAGGGTTCGCATCCTCCGGCTCCCCGCGCATCGCGACTTCGTCGAGTACCGCCTGACGCCCGCCGAGACCCGCGCCGCGTTTCGCGACCGAGGCTGGAAGCGGGTCGTCGGATTCCAGACGCGCAACCCGATCCACCGGGCACACGAGTACATCCAGAAATGCGCGCTCGAGATCGTCGACGGCCTGCTCGTGCACCCGCTGGTCGGAGCCACCAAGGGCGACGACGTCCCGGCCGAGGTACGAATGCGGTGCTACGAGGCGCTGTTCGAGGGCTACTACCCGAAGGATCGTGCCATGGTGTCCGTGTTCCCCGCCGCCATGCGCTACGCAGGGCCGAAGGAGGCCATCTGGCACGCCATCTGTCGCAAGAACTACGGTTGCACACATTTCATCGTGGGCCGCGACCACGCCGGCGTGGGGAGCTACTACGGCACGTACGATGCGCAGAAGATCTTCGAAGAGTTCGAACCCGACGAGCTCGGCATCACGCCGCTCTTCTTCGAGCACTCGTTCTGGTGCAACCGGTGCGAGGGCATGGGGACGCCCAAGACATGCCCTCACGGGGAGGAGGACCGCGTCTCGCTCTCCGGCACGAAGGTTCGCGAGATGCTGCGCGCCGGCGAGCGCCCGCCCGTCGAGTTCTCGCGACCGGAGGTCGCGGAGATCCTGATCGCCGCGATGCGCGAAGCCGGTTAATCCCCGTCCGGCTCCTCCACGAGCTCGCCGGCCAGCAGGCCCATCACATGGACGTCGACGAAGCGCCCGCCCAGGAACTGCGCCCGGCGTAGCGTGCCCTCGTGCAGGAAGCCCACCTTCTCGTAGGTGCGCGCGGCCTTCGGGTTCGTCGCGTAGACGTGAAGCGAGATCCGTTGGAGGTTCATCTGCCGGAAGCCGAACCGGCAGGCCGTGCGCGTCGCGTCGGTCCCGTAGCCACGCCCCCAGTACGGCTTCCCGATCCAGATGCCGAACGTGGCGCTCCGGGATCGGGCGTCGATGTCCTCGAGGCCGCAGACGCCGACCGCCTCCCGCCCCTCCAGGGTCTCGATGACGAAGACGACCTGATCCTCCGCCGCCCGGGTCCGTTCCGCCCATTCGCGGATCCCCTCGATGGACTGGGGAAATGTCATGAGGAGCCCGGCCAGCACATCGGGGTCGTTGAACAGGCCGTTGAGGCGAGAGAGGTCCGCTTGCTCGCGCGCCCGCAGCCTGACGAGTCGCCCGTGTAGCCCCGGCGTCCGAGCCGCTCCACGATCTGTCATGGCTCCCGAGCATAGCCCGGTGGTTGCTCTTCCTTCGAAGCCGGTGGTAGCCTCCCCCGGATCTCCGGAAGGCGCCGCCGATCGACCGTGAGGAGGTAGCGACGGCCGCTCCGAAGAGCACGTTCCGATCTATTCTCGCCCTCCTGCTGGCCGTGGGCGTGCTCGCGGCCACCCCGGTCCTGGCGGATACGGAGGGTGAGCTCGCAGCCGCGAAGTCCCGCCTCGCCGATGCCCAGGCCGAGCTCTACAGGGCCACGGCGGCCTTGAACGAGGCTGAGTCTCGCCTCGCGAGGACGCGCGACCAGATCGCCGCGACGCGCGCCTCGATCGCCCAGCTCCAGGACCGCATCCGAGGGATCAGGGAGCGCCTGGCCGAACGGGCTCGTGAGGCCTTCGTGAGCGGCGCCGGCGGCACGATCGAGCTGCTCCTCTCCTCCGGCTCGTTCGCGGAGTTCTCGGATCGGCTGGAATTCCTCGGCAGCATCGCGGAGTCCGACGCGTCCCTCATCGTCGACCGGCAGGTTGCAGAAGAGGAGCTCCGCCGCCGCCGGGACGACCTCGCCAGGCTCTCGGAGCGCCAGGCAGCCGACGCGGCCGCCCTCGAGTCCCAGCAACGGGTGATCGCTGCGAGGTTCGGGGAGATCCAGGAGCTGGTCGGCAAGCTAACGGACAAGCTGAGCGCGGAGCGGGCGGCGCAGCGGGAGCTGAACCTGATCGGACAGTCACCGCAACCCGGCGCCTCGCTGGAGCGCTGCCCGGTGGCGGGCCCGAACTCCTTCGTCGACTCCTTCGGCTGGCCGCGGTCGGGGGGTCGGACGCAT
This sequence comes from Actinomycetota bacterium, assembly GCA_052388025.1. Taxonomy (GTDB): domain Bacteria; phylum Actinomycetota; class UBA4738; order UBA4738; family HRBIN12; genus JBQTIP01. The sequence continues at coordinate 19,757 of JBQTIP010000076.1, read as the reverse complement.
CAGGGAATCGACCTGATAGCGCCGTTCGGTACGCCGATAGTCGCCGCGCATTCGGGCGTTGTCTCCCATAGCTCCAGCTCGCTCGGCGGGATCCAGGCGTACGTCCGAGCCGGGAACGGCGACTACACGTTCTACGCCCACCTGTCCTCCTACAGCGCCGCGAGCGGCTCGGTCTCGGCGGGCACCGTGATCGGCTACGTCGGGAGCACCGGAAACGCCGGATCGACCAACCACCTGCACTTCGAGTACCACCCGGGCGGGGGTGCCGCGATCAACCCCTACCAGCTGCTGCTGGCGGTCTGCTGAGGAGGTGTACCGCGGGCCGCTGGGGGCTACACTCCCTGAGGTCGGACGGCGGCGCGGGAGTGGGCGTGACGCGATCGGAAGGTAACCGCAGGATCGACCGGATCCTTCGTCCCGGATTCGTCGAGGGACTAGCCGACCTGCCCCTCGACGAGCTCCGTCGGCGGCGCGACGAGTGTCACGCCGAGCGTGAGCACCTTTCCCTGCTTCGACGCCTGGTGCAGGGCCGCGCGGAGATCCTCAAGGCTGAGCTCGACCGCCGCGACAGCGGCGGCGCGACAGGCCCGCTGGTCGAGCAACTTGCCAAGGTGCTTGCGCCGGAGACCTCTCGAGGGCCCTCGCGCGGGGAGGCCGTCCGGATCGAGCCTCCGCCGGAAGAGATGATGGCGGCGCGCCGACGCGTCGAACGGCTCGTGGCCGACGCGGGCATCTCCGACCCGGGCTCTCTGGGCGACCCCCAGCTTGCCTCGGCGGTCGACGTGCTCGCACGTGAGGAGCGCGAGGTGTCCGGGGCAAGGTCGAAGGTCCTGGGCGTGCTCGACGTCTTCCAGGCCGAGCTCAAGCGTCGATACAAGGAAGACCCCGGCCAGGTCCTGCACCGGTAGCTGTGTAGGGACGATAGGGGATGCCTCCCGGCATCCGACCTTCCCGATCCGTCGGACCAATGGCCGGCTCGGGCGATGACCATTTGGGCCATCGAGCCTATGGACGGGTGCCCCCGTCCGGAGCAACCTAGGCGGCGTGCGCTGGACATCCGGCGCGCAACGTGCGGCCCCATGTTGAACGACTCATCGCGACTCGGGATTGAGCGCGGGGATCTCGGCGACCAAGAGATCTCCGCCGTCGGCGCGCAGCTGGTTGTCTTCGCTCGCGAGCTGGGCGAGCTCTACTACCTGGAGCGGACGCGCAGCGCCGATCTCGAGCGTGTCCTGCGTGATCTCGAGGAGGCCTACCTAGCCACCATGAAGACGCTCGCGCAGGTGATCGAGGCCAAGGACCTGACGACGCGGGGACACCTGGACCGGACCCACGACTACGGGCTTGCCCTCGCCAGGAAGATCGCCCCCGAGCTGGCCGACTCGCCCGAGCTCGGATACGGGTTCTTCCTCCACGACATAGGGAAGGTGGGCATCCCCGAGCACATACTCTGCAAGCCCGGGCCGCTGTCCCGAGACGAATGGGACATCATGAAGTCCCACCCGACGATCGGTGCCCAGATCGTCGCCCCGATCCGCTTCCTCGGCAGGGCCGTGGAGACCATCCAGCACCACCACGAGCGGTTCGACGGCAAGGGATATCCGAAGGGTCTGAGGGGCGAGGAGATCCCGCTGTCGGCGCGGATCTTCGCGGTGGCCGACTCGTTCGACGCGATGACTAGCGACCGGCCGTACAGGAGCGCGCTTGCGACGGACCGGGCGCTCGAGGAGATCCAGGCCGGCGCCGGCTCTCAGTTCGACCCCGAGGTCGTCGGGCCCTTCCTCGTTCTGGTCGAAGAGGGGCTGCCGGAGGCGCCGGACCTCGCCACGCCGTTCGCCCACGCCAGCTGACCGTGCGCCGACCGGATAGGGTGGCTCCGTGGGCGCCGCCGCGCCGCTCGTCCGTGTGGTTCGATCCGGTCTCGAGGAGTCCATTCACCTCGGCCACGTGGCCGTCTGCGACACGGACGGCCGGCTCCTCGCCTCCGCGGGAGATCCACGCCGCAAGGTCTTCGCTCGCTCTTCGATGAAACCGGTGCAGGCCGCCGTGTCCCTCGCTGCCATCGGGGAGGCGCTGCCGGACCGGAAGGTCGCGGTCATGTGCGCGTCGCATAACGGGGAGCCTGTGCACGTAGCCGCGGTCCGGAGCATCCTGGCGAAAGCAGGAGTCTCGTTCTCCGCCCTGAGGTGCCCACCGGGCTGGCCGCTCGATGCTGCGTCGATGGCGCGGGCCGTCCGCGCGCGCCGCGAGCTGAACAACTGCTCGGGCAAGCACGCCGGGATGGTCTTCGCGTGCGTGAGGTCTGGATGGGACCCCAAGACCTACCTCCGCGCGAGCCACCCGCTACAGCGGCGGGTGCTCCGGGCCGTGCGTCTGGGCAGCGGTCTGGAGGACGTGGAGCTGGGGGTCGACGGGTGCGGCGTGCCCGTGCACGGCATGCCTCTGGTCGCCATGGCCACGATCTTCGCGCGACTGTCGGCCCCGGAGCGCTGGGGCAGGCTACAGGGAGAGGTGGCGCGCTGCGTCGCCTCGATGCGGGCGGAGCCCTACCTCGTGGCCGGCCGGAACCGCACGGATACGGCGGTCATGATGCACATCGACGACGTCGTCGTGAAATCGGGCGCGGAGGGGCTGGCGTGCGCCGCGATCCTCGGGCGGGGGCTGGGGGTGGCGGTCAAGGTGGCGGACGGCGGCGATCGTGCGTCGGGACCGGCCCTGATCCGTGCTCTGGCGTTGCTCGACGCGCTGCCGGGCGCACAGCTGGTCCACCTCGCCGAGTTCGCGAAGCGCCCTCTGACCGGTGGAGACCGCCGGGTCGGCGACGTCTTCGCCGGGTTCGATCTGGAGCGTCGCCGAAGGTAGCTCGGTCCTCTGGCAACCGCACAGCGTCTCGGCGACCGTCGCGTACCATCTTTGGCGTGAGATCGGACACCTGGGGGTCCATTGGGCGGTGAGGCCGGACGACCACGCGTCGCCGTTCTCAGCCTTCATACCTCGCCCCTGGACCAGCCGGGCACCGGCGACTCGGGTGGAATGAACGTCTACATCCGCGCCGCTGCGGAGCGACTGGCGGCGCAGGGAGTGGACGTGGACGTGTTCACGCGATGCCGCGGCGGCGACGCCCTCGAGGTCGAGGAGCTGTCCCCGGGAAGCAGAATCATCCGGGTGAAGGCCGGTCCCTGCGAGGCCGTCCCAAAGCACGAGCTCCCTCGCTTCCTCCCGGAGTTCCTCGGTGGGGTCCTCGAACGCGAACGAAGCGAGGGCCGTGGTTACGACGTGGTCCACAGCCACTACTGGCTGTCGGGGTGGGTAGGCCGGACCGCGAAGGAGATCTGGGGTGTCCCACTGGTGGCCTCGTTCCACACCCTGGGCAAGGTGAAGAACTACTCGCTTGCTCGAGGAGAGCCGGCCGAGCCGTCCGGCCGCCTCGAGGGCGAGGAAGCGGTGATCGAGGAGGCCGATCGGATCACGGCGGCGACCCCGGCCGAAGCGGCTCATCTGGTCGGGCTCTACGGGGCCGATCCCGGACGCATCCGGATCGTCCCGCCCGGGGTGGATCACGGCTTGTTCTTCCCGCGTCCGCGCCCCGACGCGAAGGAGCGACTGCACCTGACCGGGGTGCGGCTCGTGCTGTTCGTCGGCCGGCTGCAGCCGCACAAGGGCCCCGACATCGCGGTCCGCGCGCTGGCCGAGGCGGTGGCTCGAGACCCGGCTGGGATGGGCGATGTCGTCCTGGCCGTCGTGGGAGGCCCGAGCGGCTCCGGGCACGGGGCCGGGGTAGCTCGCCTGATGGATCTGGCTTCGGCCCTCGGCGTGAGCGAGCGCGTGATGCTCTTCCCGCCCCAGGCGCAGGCGCGGCTGGCGGAGTTCTACTCCGCGTCCGAGGCGGTCCTCGTGCCGTCCCGATCCGAGTCCTTCGGGCTGGTGGCCCTCGAGGCGCAGGCCTGCGGAACGCCTGTCGTGGCGGCAGCCGTCGGTGGGCTTCGGTACGTGGTCGTCGACGGCATCACCGGCTTCCTTGTGGAAGGACACGACCCTGCCGATCACGCGGATCGACTGCTGGATCTGCTCCGCAATCCCGAGGGCGCCGGTCGGATGGGAGCGGCTGGCGCGACACAGGCGCTGCGGTTCTCCTGGGACGCCACTGCAGCCGAGATCCGCTCGGTTTACGGCGAGCTCCTGGACGGCGAGCGTTCGCGACACGGCGCCGGATGATCGCCGGCCGGCGGGTGACGCTGCGGCCCGTCGAGGAACGGGACTATCCGCTCGTGCATGCCTGGCAGAACGACCCCGAGGTCTGGTGGTGGATGGACTTCGAGTGGCAGTTCTCGCTCGAGGACATCGCAGAGAGCGAATCGCGCGCGAGGTCCGAGGGACATCCGTTCATCATCGAGGCGGAGGGCCGGCCCATCGGGCGGATCGGCCTCAACCAGTTCCGCCGGCGCGACCGGATCTGCTCGCTCTACATCTTCATCGGGGACCGATCGGCCTGGAAGCGGGGGTACGGCCGCGACGCGATCATGACGCTGCTCCGTTACGCGTTCGATCGCCTCGACCTTCATCAGGTCGAGCTGTGGTCGCTGGCGGGGAACGATCGGGCGTTCCGCACGTACGAGGAATGCGGCTTCGTGCGGGACGCGACGCTTCGGGAACGCTCGTTCAAGGACGGTGAGTGGTTCGACCGCGTCGTGATGAGCGTTCGTTACGACGAGTTCGAGAAGGCCTTCGAGCGGTGGAACGCCGCCGATCGATGACCCGCAGCCGGTTCGATCCGTAGTGTTCTTGTCACTCTTTCTCTCGAGCCCTCTACCTGCGCATATGCCATCTGACCTGCGGTTTTGTGGGATTGACTCCCTTGCTGTCGGCCGGTAGATTCGCGTCGCTCCGAGCAGCTGGAGCGGTTGAGTCAGGGAACCGAATGGGGACCCCTGGGAAAGCCGTAAGGCTAACTGGGCGCACCTGCTAGTACGGTCGGGAAGGCTAACTGGCTGTGCGGGTGGGGAGGCTCGGAAGGCCCCAAAGCCCAACGAAAGGGTCGACCATAAGGGAACCGAGACAGCTGCAGAGGTTGCTCGGAGCACCTGAGCCCGAGGGGCTAATGGTGGCTGGTGACTTCGGTCGCCGGTGAGCCTGCGGTCCCTCGGGCTCTTTCTTCGTCCCTATACTTCGCCTCGACCCCTTCCGGGTCGAAGGAGAGTCGAGGTGAACGGGCAGATCCTGAGAGCCCCGGTGCTGCGGTTCGCTCAGAACCGCTGGCTCCGGCGGCTCGCCACCGAGAGCTCCCCAGGGCGTCGCGTGGCGTCGCGGTTCGTAGCGGGGGTATCGCTCGACGACGCGATGGCGGCCGCCAGGCAGCTCGACCGTGGCGGGATAGCCACCATGTTCGACCATCTGGGTGAGAACGTGACTGCGCCCGAGCAAGCGGCCGCGGGGGCCGAGAACTACACACGCGCCCTCGACCGGATCCGGACGGCGGACGGGCTCGACTGCGCCATCTCGATCAAGCTCACCCAGCTGGGACTGGACCTCTCGCCGAATGTGTGTGTCGAGCACGTGGAGCGCGTGCTCGAGGCGGCGGCCGGAGGGGGAACCATCGTCATGATCGACATGGAAAGTCACGCCTACGTGGACCGGACTCTCGAGATCTTCCGCGATCTGCGAACGAGGCACGAGCGGGTTGGGGTCTGCCTGCAGACGTATCTGCGCAGGACCGCAAAGGACGCCGCGGAGCTTCCGACCGGATCCATGATCCGCCTCGTAAAGGGGGCCTACCTCGAGCCTCCGGAGGTTGCGTTCCCCAAACGGGATGATGTCGACGCGAGCTACGCGCGGCTCACGGCCGAGCTCCTTTCGCGAGGCCACACCGTCCATGTGGCCACACACGATCCGCGGCTGGTGGAGGGGACCAAGCGTCACGTGCGAAGCCATGGCGTCCCGTGGTCCCACGTCGAGTTCCAGATGCTCTACGGTATCCGTCGGGACCTCCAGAACCAGCTGGCTGGGGATGGGTATCCGGTGCGCGTGTACGTCCCCTACGGCGTGGAGTGGTACCCGTACCTGACCCGACGGCTGGCGGAGCGGCCTGCCAACATGTGGTTCTTCCTGTCGAACCTGGTGAGGAGTGGGAGATGACCGGGCGGAAGGTTGCTTTCCTTGGCGGCGGCAAGATGGGCGAGGCGCTCGTATCCGGGCTCATACGCTCGGGCGGACGAGGAACGGATGAGATCATGGTGACCTGCCGCCGCGAGGACCTGGCGCGGGAGCTGGCAGAGCGGCACGGCGTGGCCACCACCCTCTCCAATCCCGAGGCGGTCGAGTGGGCCGAGACACTCGTCCTCATGGTGAAGCCCCAAGACATGGAGGTTCTGCTCCAGCAGATCGGCCCGGTCGTAGGCACGGAGCAGCTCGTGATCAGCTTCGCCGCCGGCATCCGCACGTCGTTCGTGGAGCAGTTCGTTCGGGAGAACGTGCCCGTGGTCCGGGTGATGTCGAACGTGGCCGTGCTGGTCGACGAGGCCATGTCGGTGGTGAGCCCCGGATCGCATGCCGAGGACAAGCACCTATCCGTGGCCGAGGAGCTGCTGGGCTACGTGGGAAAGGTCCTCAGACTGCCGGAGGTCCATCTCGACGCGGTCACGGCGACGAGCGGCTCCGGCCCCGCGTACTTCTTCCTGCTAGCCGAAGCCATGATCGAGGCATGCATCCTGCTCGGTCTGTCCCGGGACGTCGCGACAGACCTCATCATCCAGACGATGCTGGGCTCGGCCAAGATGCTGCGCGACACGGGAAAGCACCCCGTTGAGCTTCGCGAGATGGTGACCTCTCCGGGGGGGACCACGATCGCGGCCATCCGGCATCTCGAGGAGGCGGGGGTCCGTGCCGCGTTCCTGAACGCGATCGACGCGGCGCGACACCGCAGCTCGGAGCTTGCCCGCGGCGGCGAGCACGAGGAGACCTGATGGGACGCGGGGACCGGCGGAAGGTTCGGTGGGCAGCCGACCGCAAGCAGAAGGCCAAGGGGCGTCGGAAGCGGCGAGCGGCCGAGCGAGCCGACTCGCGCAAGGCGAAGTAGCTTCTGCCCCGGGCCCTTCCTCGGTCAGCGCCTCGGCCCGACGCGGTTGCGAAGCATGCCGATGCCCTCGGCCTCGAGCTCCACTAGGGCGCCCGGCCAAAGCCTCCGTTCCGGGCCGACGCCGAATCCGCCGCCGAACGGGTCGGAGGCGAAGGCGTCCCCGGGGCGAAGATACTCGCCGCGCGACGCATGCCCGATGGCCCGGAGGAGGCTCCGCGCTGTGCCGTTCAGGTTCCCCTTGGCCCACTCGTCGCCGTCCACCCGAGCCGTGACGTACATCGTCTGAGGGTCGACCTCGTCGGCCGTGATGATGCAGGGGCCCAGGGAGAGCGGTAGGCCCTCGGCGCTCGGCGTGGGGTTGCCGCTCGCGTCCCGGGCCGTCCAATCGTTCACGAGGGTGTAGCCGAAGACGACCCGAGAGGCGCTCTCGGGCTCGAGTTCCCGCCCGGGCCGGCCCACCACGGCCACTACCTTCGGTTCGTAGTCCAGCCATCCTGCGCCGGCCGGCCACGGAACGTCGTCGTCGGGCCCGAGCACCGGCCGGTCCGCCTCGAGGGCCTCGCGACTACGGAGCGACCACGGGAGCAGCGGGGCGAGCAGGCGGGAGCCGGGCACGAGGAAGTCTTCTGCCTCGTCCCGCTCGAGGGCGGCCCGGGCGGCGTCCAACACCGTCCCCCCGTTGCCCTTGACCAGGGCCTCCATCGTCGTGGGGAAGGCCGGGTGCCCGACGAGGTCGGGCAGGTCGATCACCTCCCCGCCGAGGAACGCTCCCAGTCGCCGGTGCCCCCTCCGGTCGAAGGTCACGAGCCTCAAGGGAGTGCGATGATACGCCCGCCCGAAGCCCGTTTCTCGTTATCCGCGGTCGGTTTCGCGAGGTCGGGCGACTTGGGGAGGGCTCGGCGCCGCGGCTACCATAGGGCCGGTTCCGGAATCTTGAAGGGGAGGCGATCTTCCATGGCACAGCAGGCGTTCCGCGTCACCTACGCGACCATGTCGGCCGACAACGAGGAGATGCACAAGGCCTACGAGAAGGGCATCGAGACCGCGAAGTCCTGGCTCGGGGAGCGCCATCCGTTCTACGTGAACGGCGAGGCCCGCGAGGGCGAGGGCTACCGCGAGGAGCGCTCGCCCATCGACAAGGACGTGGTGATCGGCGAGTTCGCGCAGGCGACCCGAGAAGACGTCAAGGACGCGATCGGCGCGGCCAAAGGCTACTCGCAGACCTGGGCCGACACGCCCTGGCAGGAGCGAGTGAGGATCCTCATGAAGGCGGCGGATCTGATCTCCGACCGGCGGAGCGAGCTCGCGGCGCTGATGGCGATGGAGGTCGGCAAGAGCCGTCTGGAGGCGCTCGGCGACGTGGAGGAGTCGGCGGAGCTGATCCGCTGGAACTGCAACGAGATGGAAAAGCACGACGGCTTCACCGTGCCGATGCAGTCGATGGGGGCTCCGGGTGTCTACTACGACGTTCTGCGGCCCTACGGGGTCTGGGGCGTCATCAGCCCGTTCAACTTCCCGATGGCACTGGCCGCGGGGCCGAGCGGTGCCGCCCTCGTGGCGGGCAACTGCGTCGTCTTCAAGCCGGCGCACCTCGGCGTCTTCATCGGCCTCAAGCTCTACGAGGTCTACCGGGATGCCGGGGTCCCACCCGCGGCCATCCATTACCTGAGCGGCCCCGGAAGCGTCGTGGGCGACGAGGTCGTTCGCAGCGCCGACGTCGGCGGGATCACGTTCACCGGCTCGTACGAGGTCGGGATGGGCATCTACAAGGGCTTCGCCACCGAGTTCCCGAAGCCGGTCATCTGCGAGATGGGTGGGAAGAACCCGACGATCGTGACCAAGAAGGCCGACCTGGACAAGGCGACCGACGGGGTCATGCGCTCGGCCTTCGGGTTCGGGGGTCAGAAGTGCTCGGCGAATTCCCGTGTTTACGTCGAGCGCGAGGTCTACGACGAGTTCGTGTCCAAGCTGAAGGAGAAGACCGAGAAGATCGTGATCGGCGACCCGCTGCGAAAGGACGTTTACCTCGGCCCCGTGATCGACGAGGGCGCCGTCGAGACCTTCGAGGAGGCCGCGGCCGAGGCGAAGAAGAGCGGCAACGTCGTAACGGGCGGAGACCGGATCGCCGAGGGCGACCTGGCGCGTGGCAACTTCGTGCAGCCGACGATCGTCGAGGTGCCGCCGGACTCCTGGATCTGGAAGAAGGAGCTGTTCGTCCCGTTCGTGGCCGTCACCGCGGTCGACTCGCTCGACGAGGGCTTGAAGCTCGCGAACGACACCGAGTACGGGCTCACCGCCGGCATGTACAGCGAGGACAGATCCGAGATCGACGAGTTCCTTTCCCGCATCGAGGCCGGGGTCGTGTACGTGAACCGGCGGGCAGGGTCGACGACCGGAGCGTGGCCCGGCGTTCAGCCGTTCGGCGGATGGAAGGGCTCCGGGACGACCGGCAAGGCAGGCGGAGGCCCGTACTACGTGACCCAGTACATGCGGGAGCAGTCGCGCACGGTGATCGAGGAGTGAGCGCGCCGGAGGTCGAGATCGCCGATCTCGCCTCGGCGCCGGCCCCGCGGCTGATCACGGAGATCCCCGGGCCCGAGGCGCTTGCCCGGATCGAGCGCGATCGCAAGGTCACGAGCCCGTCGTTGCCGCGCGCGTATCCGTTGGTGCCTCGGCGCGGGGCGGGCTCGGTGGTCGAGGATGTCGACGGGAACCTGTTCCTCGACCTCAATGCCGGCATCGCGGTGGCCTCGACCGGCCACGCCCATCCGCGCGTCGTCGAGGCGATCAAGCGCCAGGCGGAGGAGCTTCTGCATTACTCGGCGAGCGACTTCTTCCTGCCGATCTACTCGGATGTCTGCGAGCGACTGGACGCGATCGCCCCCATGTCCTCACCGGCGAGAAGCTTCCTCACGAACTCCGGGACCGAGGCGGTGGAGGCCGGGATCAAGCTGGCTCGGTACGCGACGGGACGCCAGTACCTGATCGCGATGCTCGGCTCGTTCCACGGGCGCTCCTACGGCAGCGTCTCGCTCACAGCGAGCAAGGCGCTGTACCGGACGAACTTCGGTCCGCTCCTTCCGGGGGTCTACCACTCGACATTCGGAGACTTCGACGAGATCGAGCAGCGACTCTTCAAACGCCTGGTGTCGCCGCACGAAGTGGCCGCGATCGTCGTGGAGCCGATCCTGGGGGAGGGCGGTTACGTCGTACCGCCCGACGGTTGGTTCGCCTACCTCCGTGAGCTCTGCACGAAGCACGGGATCCTGCTGATCGCAGACGAGGTGCAAAGCGGCATGGGCCGGACCGGCAAGATGTGGGCGACCCAGCACTTCGGCGTGGAGCCCGACATCCTGCTCGTCGGGAAGGGGATCGCGAGCGGCCTTCCGCTCGGGGCGATGATCGCGCGCGAGGACCTCATGGTCTGGGAGCTCGGTGCCCACGGGTCCACCTACGGCGGCAACCCCGTCTCCTGCGCGGCGGCCCTCGAGACCATCGACCTGATCGAAGGCGGATTGATCAAGAACGCGGCCACCGTGGGCGGCCTGCTGCTCGACGGGCTCCGGCGGCTCCAGGAGCGTCAGCCGCTCATCAAGGACGTCCGGGGGCTGGGGCTCATGATCGGCGTCGAGTTCGAGGATCCAGACGTCGCCGATCGGGTGGAGAAGGCCGCGTTCCTGAAAGGTCTTCTGGTTCTCGGGGCCGGCGACAGCGCGGTGCGGATGTCGCCGCCGCTGGTGCTCCGCGAGGACCAGGCGCGAACCGCCCTCGCGATCTTCGAGGACGCGGTCGCAGAGGTGGCAGAGGTGGAAGAGGTCGCGGGGGCGTGACGGAGGCGTGACGGAGGCGTCGTGTCCTCGACCGTCGACGCCCTGACGTTCGACTGCCACGACCCCCGAGAGGTCGGCGACTTCTGGTGCGCCGCCCTCGGCTATCGGCTCGACGAGATCGACGAGGACGGCTGGTCGGCCGATGGCTGAGCGGAAGGTCGCGAGCATGCGCGACGCCGTCGCCGACCTGGTGCGCGATGCCGAGACGCTCGCCATCGAAGGGTTCACGCACCTGATCTGCTTCGCCGCCGGGCACGAGATCATCCGGCAGCGGCGGCGCGACCTCACGCTCTGCCGCATGACCCCGGACGTCATCTACGACCAGATGATCGGGGCGGGGGTGGCGAGGAAGCTGGTGTTCTCCTGGCTGGGGAACCCGGGCGTCGGCTCGCTCCATGCGATCCGGAGGCGAGTTGAGAACGCCGATCCCGCGCCGCTCGAGATCGAGGAGTACAGCCATTTCGGGATGGTCTGTCGTTACGTGGCCGGTGCGTCGAACCTGCCGTTCTTCCCGATCCGCAGCTACTACGAGAGCGACCTGCCCAAGGCCAACCCCAGGATCGTGCCGATGAGAAGCCCTTACGGCGACGAGGAGGTCTTCGCCGTGCCGCCGCTTCGACCCGACGTGGCCATCATCCACGCGCAGCGGGCCGACGCGTACGGGAACGCGCAGATTTGGGGACTGCTCGGCTGCCAGAAGGAGGCTGCCTTCGCCGCGGAGCGCGTGATCGTCGTCTGCGAGGAGGTGGTGGAGGAGTCCGTGATCAGGGCCGACCCCAACCGCACGGCGATCCCGGGCATCATCGTCGATGCGGTCGTGGAGGAGCCCTTTGCGTGCCATCCCTCCTACGCCCAGGGTTATTACGACCGCGACAACCGCTTCTACCTGGAATGGGATGCGATCGCGCGCGACCCTGAGCGGCTGGAGCTGTGGTTGAACGAGTGGGTCTACGACCTCGGCTCCCACAGCGAGTACGTGGAGAAGTGGGGCGGCGCGCAGTGGAGCCGGCTCCGGCCAGGAGTGGCCATGTCCGGCGAGGTGAACTACGGGGAGTACGCGTGAGCCGTGAGCCCGGGTGGTCGAAGGCGGAGATGATGATCGTGGCGAGCGCGCGCCAGCTCGAGGGGGAGCGCGTCTGCTTCGTGGGCATCGGCCTGCCGAACATCGTCTGCAACCTGGCGAAGCGGACTGGAGCCCCCGGTCTTGACCTCGTGTACGAGTCCGGTGTGTACGGCGCGAACCCCGCCCGGCTCCCGCTCTCCATCGGCGACCCAACGCTGATCACAGGCTCCACGTCGGTGACCAGCATGTTCGAGCTCTTCGCCTACTACCTTCAGGCCGGGCTCATCGACGTCGGCTTCCTGGGCGCAGCGCAGATCGATCGGTTCGGCAACATCAACACAACCGTCATCGGCGACTACGGGAAGCCGAAGGTCCGGCTGCCCGGCTCCGGCGGCGCCTGCGAGATCGCGATCAACGCCCGAAAGGTCTTCGTGATAATGCGACAGGGCACGCGCTCGTTCGTCGAGAAGCTCCACTTCAGGACCAGCCCGGGGCACTCCGGCGACAAGGAGCACGACCGGGCGCGCGGCTGGTGGGGAACCGGCCCTACCTCGGTGGTGACCGACCTGGGCATGTACCGCTTCGATGACGACACCGGCGAGATGACGCTCGCAAGCTTGCACCCGATGGTCACGCGCGCGGAGGTTCGCGAGAACATGGGCTGGCAGCCGCGCGTGGCCGAGGATCTGGCCGAGACCGAACCGCCGACGGGCGAGGAGCTCCGGCTGATCCGCGAGGAGCTCGACCCCGGCGGCGTCCACTCGAGATAGCGTGTAGTAGTATGCAACTACGATGCTGACCGTCCCGGAGGCGGCGAGGCGTGTTGGACGCGATCCGGAGACCGTCCGGCGCTGGATCCGCTCGGGGAAGCTCCGCTCCCGGAAGGTGGGCACGCAGCACCTAGTCGACGAAGGGGACCTCGAGGAGTTCATGGATGACGGCGACATGCTCCCCCTTCCAGACGAGTGGAAGGTGATGTCGGACGGCAGACGCCAGATCAACTGGGTGAGGATCATCCGCCGCCAGCGTGAGGGCCACTGAATGCTCGTGGTCGACTCGAACGTCGTCGTCGTGTCCTGTGCCTCCGAAGCTGGGTTCGAGCCCTTTCGAGACGAGGAACTCGTCGCTCCGCCTCTCATGTGGTCGGAGGCGCTGTCCGCGATCCATGAGGCAGCTTTCCGTCGCGAGATCGATGGAGAGCTCGCCCTTCTGGCTCTCTCACGGTTCGACGGCTGCCCCGTTGGGCGACGAACGCATCGGCGGCTGCACGAGACGGCTTGGCTGTATGCGGAAGAGCTCGGGTGGGTGAAGACCTACGACGCCGAATACTTGGCTCTCGCAAGCCTGCTGGGGTGTCGGCTCCTCACAGTGGATCGCCGGCTTCGGCGCGGCGCCGACCGTCTCGGCTTCGTGATCGGTCCCGACGAGCTGTGAAGAATCCACGATGAGCCACGTCTTTCCTCGGGTGCTCTCTCGCACGCTGCCAACCGCGGTCCGGGCCGAGGGCGCCTGGATCACGGCGGCCGACGGCACCCGGTATCTCGACGGAGCCGGCGGCGCGATCGTTGTCGGTGTCGGCCACGGCGCCAAGGACGTGATCGACGCCCTGGAAGCTCAGGCTCGCCGGGCGTCGTTCGTGCACGGCATGGCGTTCACTACGGAGGCACTGGAGCTCTACGCGGACGAGCTCGCTCCGCTACTGCCGATGGACGGCCCGCACATCTATCCCGTTTCGGGGGGGAGCGAAGCGGCGGAGACGGCATTCAAGATGGCTCGCGCCTACCACCTGGCCCGGGGGGACTCCGGCCGGCACGTGATCGTGGCCCGGTCCGGCTCCTACCACGGAAACACGCGCGGGGCCCTGGACGCCTCGGGGCGCGACACCCTCCGGCGACCGTACCTGCCTTGGCTCGGTCGTTCCCTGTTCGTCCCGGCGGTCTACGAGTACCGCTGTTCATTGGATTCGCATCCGGCGCGCTGCGGCGAGAGGCATGCCGACGGACTGGAGGCGGTCATCGAGCGGGCCGGCCCGGAGACGGTTGCCGCGTTCATAGCCGAGCCCGTGGCCGGGGCCGCCCTCGGGGCGGCGGTCCCGCCCAACGACTACTGGCCGGCGGTCGCGGAAGTCTGTCGTCGTCACGGCGTCCTGCTGATCACAGATGAGGTCATGACAGGATTCGGCCGGACCGGGAGGTGGTTCGGCGGCGATAACTGGGGCGTGCGGCCCGACATCTTGATCAGCGGCAAGGGGGCGTCCAGCGGGTACTGGCCGCTCGGCCTGGCCGTCGCGAGCGGCGAGGTGTTCGAGACGATCCGCGAAGCAGGCTTCGTGCACGGATTCACCTATTCCCATCATGCGGTCGGTGCCGCCGTCGGCCGGGCCGTCCTCTCGAAGCTGCGGGGCGAGGGGCTGGTCGAGCGGAGCAAGGAGCTCGGCGCGCGGATCCTCGAGGATCTCACCGCCGCGCTCGCCGCCATCCCGATCGTCGGCGACGTTCGCGGACTCGGCATGATGATCGCCGTGGAGCTGGTGCGTGACCGCGACACGAAGGCGCCGTTTCCTCGCAGCGCTCGGGTGACCGAGCGGGTGCTGGCGGCGGCCCGCGAGCGGGCCCTGCTGCTGTACTCCAGCACGGGCTGCGCCGACGGGACCGAGGGCGACCTGGTGATGCTCGGGCCGCCGTTCACGCTCACAGACGAGGAGACGGCCACACTGGTCGAGCGCACAGTGGCGGCGGTACGGTCCGTGGCGTGAGCGAGCGGGTCGCGCTGGTCCGCTGCGACGGGGCCGCGATCTACGATCACGGCCCGCAGCACCCGCTGCGGCCCCTCCGCGTCCTCCTCACCTGGGACCTGATCCACGAGTACGGGCTCGACGCGCTCCCGAACGTCGCCACCGTTGGATGCCGCGCGGCTACCGACCGGGAGCTCTGCCTGGTGCACACCGGGCGGTTCATCGACGCCACGCAACGAGCGGGCCACGGAGAGGAGGGCGAGTGGTGGCGCTTCGGATATGGGCCGGGCGACAACCCGATCTTTCCGCAGATGCACGAGGCGGGGGCCCTTGTCGCGGGAGCGTCGCTGGTCGCGGCCGAGGAGGTGCTCTCCGGCCGGGCGGAGCACGCCTTCAACGCCGCCGGCGGGCTGCACCACGCGATGCCCGAGAGGGCCTCGGGGTTCTGCGTGTACGATGACCCGGCGCTCGCCATCGCCTGGCTGCTCGATCAGGGGTGCGAACGCGTCGCTTACGTGGACGTGGACGTGCATCACGGCGACGGCCCTCAGGCGATCTTCTTCGAGGAGCCCCGGGTCCTCACCATCTCGATCCACGAGTCCGGTGAATACCTGTTTCCGGGAACCGGATTCGTCTCGGAACGAGGTGCGGGCGATGCCGAGGGCACGAAGGTGAACGTGCCGCTCCCGCCGACCGTCTCCGACGAGGCCTGGCTGGTCGCGTTCCGGGGTGTCGTGCCGCCGCTGATCCGCGCCTGGCGGCCGGAAGTACTGGTCACCCAGCTCGGATGCGACAGCCACCACTCGGATCCGCTCGCGCATCTTCGCCTCACCACCCGCTCCTACCGAGAAGCCGCTGCTGAGCTCCATTTGCTGGCCCACGAGGCCGCCGGCGGAAGGTGGGTTGCGACGGGCGGCGGCGGGTATCAGTGGGCGCGGGTGGTGCCGAGGGCCTGGACTATCTACTTCGCGGCGATGGCCGAGGCGGAGATCCCCGACGGGCTTCCCGAGGCCTGGATCGAGCGTGCCGAACGGGAGGCGGGGGGCCGCGTGCCGTCGACACTCTCCGAGGAGCCGCTCGCGAACGACGAGATCGACGGTGAAACCGAGCGCGTCGTCCGCGAGGTCCGGGAGGCCTTCTTCCCGCGTCACGGGCTCGAGCCGTGACCGGCCGCCGCGCGAAGCTCGTCTGTACCCTTGGGCCCGCCACCGGGACCCTCGAGGCGGTCCGCGGTCTGGTGCGCGCCGGCGCCGACGTGTTCCGCGTAAACCTCTCGCATGGGGTGGCCGCGGACCACGCCGCGCTGGTGGAGCTCGTGCGCCGAGCCGCGGAGGAAGCGGGGCGCGACCTCGCCGTCATGGCGGATCTTCCGGGCCCGAAGATCCGCCTCGGCGAGCTCATGACTGAGCCGTTGAAGATCGTTTCCGGGCAACGCTTCCTGCTCAGGGCCGAAGGCGGGCCCGGCGACGCGGAGGGGGCCACCACGACCTATCTCGGACTGGCGGGCGATCTCCGCCGAGGGGATCGGGTCCTGCTTGCGGATGGGGCGGTGGAGCTTATCGTCCAGGAGACGCCCGCGGAAGGAGTGGTCACGGAATGCGTGCGCGGCGGCTCCATCCGGTCGCGCGCGGGCGTGAACGTTCCCGCGGAGCGGTTGTCGCTGCCGGCGATCACCGACCGCGACCGGGAGGGGCTGGCCCGGGCGCTAGACCTGGGGGTGGACCTCGTCGCGCAGTCCTTCGTGCGTGCAGGTGCCGACCTGATCGGCCTGCGGGCCTTGATGGGCGAGCGGGCCTTGCCGATCGTGGCGAAGATCGAGACCCGCCCCGCGGTGGACGATATCGCCGCGATCCTGGAGCAGGCGGACGCCCTGATGGTCGCCCGCGGCGACCTAGGGGTCGAGCTCCCGATGGAAGAGATCCCGATCCTACAGAAGGAGCTGCTGGTCTCGGCGCGCACGGCCGGGAAGCCGGCCATCGTCGCAACCCAGATGCTCGAGTCGATGATCCGCGCGGCTCGCCCCACGAGGGCGGAGGCGAGCGACGTCGCCAATGCCGTCCTCGACGGAGCCGACGCGATCATGCTCTCGGGCGAGACCGCCATCGGTGACTATCCGCTCGAAGCGGCGGAGGCGGCCGCGAGGATCGCGCAGGTGGCCGAGGAGCGCGCCGGCGGGTTCCGCGTCATGGGGGTGCCCTGCCGTCACACGGACGAGGCCTCGGCCGTCGCGCACGCCGCGGCGCAGGTCGCCGCCGGAGACCGCGAGGTGGTCGCGATCGCCTGCTTCACGGGAACCGGTCGAACGGCCGCACTCCTGTCGTCGGAGCGGCCGGAGGTGCCGATCTACGCGTTCGTGCCCGACGATGCCGTCAGGCGGGCCCTGTCCCTGCGTTGGGGCGTAACCCCGCTGCCCGTTCCGGTCCCGTCCGACACGGACGAGATGATCAGATCGATGGACGAGGGCCTCCGGCGAGGCGGCCTGGCGAGCGAGGGGCAGTCGGTGGTCATGGCTGCGAGCTCACCCGCCGGCAAGACCCACACGAACATGTTGAAGGTTCATCAGGTCGGGGAGTCCGTTCGCTGATAGCCGGTAGGATCGGAGCCATGGGCGAATTCGGGAAGAGTGGGGGAGGGCAGCTTCCGCGCCCGTTGGGCGAGGAGCTCCAGAGAGAGACGGACAGGGACCTCCAGGGTCTGGAGGAGAAATCGGAGCGCGTTCACGAGGCGCAGGAAACCCGGGGCAGGAAGCGCTGGTGGATGGCAACCGACCCCAGGGATCAGCGCTTGGGGCTGCTTCTCTCTGCGCGTGTTTACATGCGCGGCACCCCCGGGTAGCGTCGGACCCGGCTGGTACCGGCCCCACCGTCATCAGTCCCAGGAGGAAGGTCAAGGGATGATCGGACTCCCCGCTCCCGACCCGCCACCGCGCACGCCCCGCGCCGGCGCGGAGAAGGATCTCCTCTGCGCGCAGCTCGACGACAAGCGCACGATCATGCTGCGCAAGGTCGCCGGCCTGTCCGAGGAGGATCTCCGCCGGACGCCGACCGCGTCCAGCCTGTCGCTGCTCGGCCTGCTGAAGCACTCGGCGTACGCCCATCGTTGGTGGTTCCGGCGCGTGTTCGCGGGGGAGGACGTCGATTTCTCCTGGGCCGAGGAGGACCAGGACCCCGACTTCGACTTCCGCCCCGAGCCGGACGAGACGGCCGAGGAGATCGCGGCGCTCTACCGCGATGAGGTCGAGCGCTCCCGCGCGATCGTCGCCGCGGCGAGCCTCGACACCTCCGCCCGTGCGCCGCGACCAGGACAGGAGACCACCCTCCGCGGGATCATGCTCCACATGATCCAGGAGACGTCTCGTCACCTCGGGCACGCGGACATCATCCGCGAAACCATCGACGGCGCGACCGGGGACTGATCGCGTCCCGACCGCCGCGCGGTCGTCAGCCAGAGGATCGACGCGCGGCGATACTCATGCCCCATCGGTAGAGGGGTGGCGTCAGGACTCGGAAGACTTCACCAACCGCCGGGGGCCATCGCGGCACGCTGTACTCGGGTGCGATCCCCGATCGGATGACGCGCACGATGACAGCGGCCACCTGCTCCGGCGTCACCCTTAGGAACCTCGGGCCGCGACCGCTGAACGCCTCGGTGCGGGCAAAGCCTGGGTTGACGGAGGTGACTAGGACGCCCTTGTCCCTTGTAGTTAGATTCAGGGACTCGGAGAACGCGACGACCGCGTGCTTCGAGGCCGTGTACAGGCTCGCTCCCGGCGCCGCGAACCGCCCCGCGAGCGACGCCACGTTGACGATGTGACCGCGCCCCTGATCCAGCATCATCGGGAGGAACATCTTCGTCCCGTAGACGACCCCCAGGTAGTTCACTCGCGTGACGCGCTCGATCTGCTCCATAGTGGCTTCCGCGAACGGCCCATGGCCGGGGATGCCGGCGTTGTTCACGAGCACGTCGCACCCGCCGAATTCGCGCTGCACCTCGTCGCGAAGCCCCTCGAGGTCGCGGACCTCGGCCACATCGCACCGGATGGCAAGCGCGCGGCCACCCCGTTCCCGGATCCGCGCGGCTACCGCCTCGAGTCGATCGACCCGCCGCGCCGCCAGGGCCACGCTCGCTCCCTCGCGGGCGAGCGCGAGCGCGGTGAGCTCGCCGAACCCAGACGACGCTCCCGTCACGACCGCCACCGCACCGATCAGCTCCACGACCGCCTCCTACAATGGTTCAGATGGACGTAATCGAATCACATGCAGCGCGCCTTCCGGCGATCGACGATCGGTGGACGCCTCGGCCGAACACGCACGACGATCTGGTTCGGGGACTCCTGGAGGGAGGGATCGCCGGGCCGGTGAGCCATCCGCTTCACAACGTGCTGGACCACATCGAGAAGCTCCACGCGGGCGACCCGGACAAGCAGTTCGGCTTGACCGGGCTTCAGACGCTCACACCCCGGGAGGTGCTGGAGCTGGTTGCCGAAGCCTCGGGATTCAGGCCGGACTCGGATGCCGGAACCGGGCCCGTGCTCGTCGACCCGGAGCTCGTCCTGGCGGCTTGCGACGAGGTCGGTGACCGCCTCGCCTTCGCGTGCCGTCGGGGAGAACGCGTCATCCTCGCCACCGGGCACCCCGTCGGGCTTGCGTTGCTCTACATCGAGGCCGGGCGGCTGCTCAGCCATCACGGCGTCGAGCTGCTCCGCCCGTTCGAAGGCATCAGCTGGCGCGACGGCTTCCGCCATCAGCAATGGCAGGTCCGGTACCTGCACGGCGTGGCCATGCTCACCGACAGGGCTTCCGCCAAGCACACCCACAGCCCCGGGCCGATGTTCCGGATGCTGAGGGAGGCACGGCCCGGTCTCGTCTTCGCCGACCACGGCTTCGCCGGCGCCGCAATCGAGGAGGGCGTCGAGACCGTCTCGATCGCCGACGTCAACGACCCCGCCCTGCTGGTGGCTAAGGCCCTCGGCCGGACCGAGACGGTCGTGGTCATGGACGACAACGTCCAGCCCGAGGCCTACTGGCCCTGCTTCCAGGCGATCGCGAGCCGGCTTCC
>JBQTIP010000075.1:0-8012 GCA_052388025.1 Actinomycetota bacterium | reverse complement strand
GTCGGTGCGGTCCTCCTTCGTGAACACCTTCTGCTCGACGCCGGGCGTGAGGCCGCGCTCACGCGGCATGATCCACATCTGGATGAATCGCATCGGCTCGGTCTCCGAGCCGTTCTGCTCGGAGTGCCACGCGCCGAAGCCGAGCGTCATCCGCTGCACCGAGCCGGCCGGGAGGTTCCCCGGCGCGCCGCCGACGTCGTCCTCGTGGCGGAACGTCCCCTCCACGAGGTAGGTCAGGCCCTCCATGTCGCGGTGCGGGCTCTTCCCCGCTACCAGTCGCCCGTGCAGGCCGCCGCGGAAGAGACGTCCGTCCGCCCGTAGGTCACGAGATCGAAGTTCGCGCCAACGCAGAGGGTCCCGCCAGACGCGCTCTTGGTGGCGAACACGATCGTGGTGGGCGACACGCCCCGGATGCTGATCTGCCCGACGACGGCGACCGGGGAGGTGTTGTAGACCGTGCTCGGGTCGAAGCTCACGGCCACCGCCGGGTCGAACCCCTGAAAGGTGCCGTTCTCGGCGAAGTACACCTGCCCGGCCCGGATCGCCGTCATGAGGCCGGCCTGGGCCGCCGCGTCGTTCGCCTGGCCCAGCGCGTCGATCCCCGTCTGCGTTCGTTCGGCCGTGCCACGGCCAAGCATGACGAGCGGAACGACGGCGATGAGCCCGGCGACCATGAGCGCAGCGACCGTCGCGGCCAGATGGCCGTCGCCGTTCTCGTTTGCGATGCGGGCTCGCATCCGACCCACCTCCGGCAAGGAGCCGGGCGGAGGGTCCGGCGGCCGGCTCCATTTCGTTGCATCGGCACGGTGGAGCCGTGGCTGAACGGCGGGAGGTTAGAGCCTGAGAACGGGGCACGTGAGCGTGCGGGTGACCCCCTCGACGCTCTGGATCGGCAGGACGATCGTCTTCGCGAGCTCGTCGAGGTCGGCGGCGTCCGCCCGGGCGATCACGTCGTAGGGGCCCGTGACCCCGTCGACCCCAGCGACGCCCTTGATCCCCGCGATCTCGCGAGTCACGTTCGTCGCTTTGCCCACTTCGGTCTGGATGAGGATGTACGCGCTGACCACGGTGACCTCCTCGTCGACGACGTCGGGTCGTATCGTACGTGACCCGGCGGTCCGAGCGATAGCCCGCCTCTCAGCCCCCGGCCACCCCCGTGCCGGACCGTCACCTAAGGCGGTCCCGGCGCCCGCAAGTACACCCGCTCCCCCAACTCAAAGGATCCGCCGCCTCGCTCCCATCGTCGAGGGATCAGAGCGGCCGGACCTCGGCCCTGGCCGCCAGCGCGATCGCTCGCGACGGTTCGAGGCATCCGGCGCCGGGCACCTCCGCGTGCGCGGTCGCGGCGCCGAGCGCCAGCGTGAGCGCCCGCGGCCAGTCGTCCCCCCGAGCCAGGCCGACCACGAGGCCCGCCAGGAACGCGTCGCCGCTTCCAACGGGGTACGGGCCGCGGACGTGGAGCCTCCCCTCGAGCGCCGACCCGTCGGGTCCGGCCACGACGACCCCCTCGGCGCCTCGCGTGACGAGCCCGGCGCGGCCCTTTCCTCCCGCCCGCCGGCGAAGCTCGACGGCCGCCCGGAGAGCCTCCTCCCGCGTCACGACCGAGACCCCGAGGAGCCCCGAGGCCTCCTCCGCGTTCACCTTGACCAGGTCGGGACCCGCGTCGAGGCCGGCCGCGAGCGCGCCCCCGGTCGCGTCGAGGGCGACCGGCACGCCGGCCGAGCGCGCCTCGCGGACGAGGTTCGCGTACCCGTCCCCCGGCGCTCCCAGAGGCATGGAACCGGAGATGGTGAGCCACGCGGCCTCCGTCAGCAGCCCGGCGACCACGGTCTCGAGCTGCCTCCACACCCTCGGCTCGATCTCCCAGCCGTGCTCGTAGAACTCGGTCAGCCCGGCAGTCTCCCGATCGGCGACCGAGAGCGAGGCGCGGGTCTCGACGCGGGCCCACGCGAACTGCCCGGCGATCCCCTCGGCCGCGAGCGCGTCCTCGATCCACCCGCCCGCGAACCCGCCGAGGATCCCGGTGGCCCGCACCTGCGAGCCGAGCGAAGCCGCCGCGCGGGCGACGTTCAGCCCCTTTCCGCCGGGAACCTGGACGAAGCTCGAGGGGCGATGGATGGCGCCCGGCGTGAGCCGGTCGACTTCGAACAGCTTGTCCACGGACGGGCTGGCGGCGACGCAAACGATCATCCGGCGAGCCTACACGCGTTCCCACGGCGGTCTCGACCGGCCGTAGGATCCCTGTCATGCCGCGGATCGTCCTGGTTCAAGGCGACATCACCGGCCAGCGCGTCGACGCGATCGTGAACGCGGCCAACTCCTCGCTCATGGGGGGCGGCGGCGTCGACGGAGCGATCCACCGCAGGGGCGGGCCTGCGATCCTAGAGGAGTGCAAGCGCATCCGAGCCCAGAGCTACCCGGACGGCCTTCCGACCGGACAGGCCGTCGCGACGGCGGCCGGGAACCTCCCCGCGCGGTGGGTGATCCACACGGTCGGGCCCGTGTACGCAAAGTCGGAGGACCGGTCGGGTCTGCTCGCGAGCTGCCACACCGAGTCGCTCCGCGTGGCCGACGAGCTCGGCGCGACGACGGTCGCCTTCCCGGCCATCTCGACCGGCGTCTACGGCTACCCGCTGGAGCTCGCCGCCCCGGTCGCGATCGAAGCGGTGCGGTCTGCCGATACGGGGGTCGAGGAGGTCCGGTTCGTCCTGTTCGACCGGGCCGCCTACGAGGCCTTCGAGCAAGCGCTCGCCGCCGCGGGCGAATGAGCCTCCCCCGTCTTCGCCGGATTCCGACCACGCTGATAGAGTTTGGTCCGTGAGCGAGCTGAACCACCCGAAGGGCGTGCACGAGCGCCTCGACGAGATCCAGCTGCTGGACTGCCGCGAGCCCTACGAGTGGGAGGCGGGACGCGTCGAGAGCGCGATCCACATCCCGCTCAACACGATCATGTCCGGCGGCGGCTCCGAACTCGACCCGGGGAAGCCGGTCGTCGTCGTTTGCCGCTCAGGGAACCGGAGCGAGCTCGCCGCGATGATGCTCCAGGCGCGCGGCTTCGAGGCCTACAACCTCGAGGGCGGGATGGAGGAGTGGGCCCGGGAGGGTCTGCCGTTCTCCGCGCCGGACGGGTCCGCCGGCCGGGTCGCCTGAGCCACGGCGAATCTGCTCCACACATCTTTCGGGACACGTAGCCTATCGACATGGCCGACGTCGACGCAGCGCGCCGCGCGCTCGAGGACGCCCTCGGGCCGGGCGAGGTGCTCGCCGACTCGCTCGCGCTCGCCCTGTACGCGCGCGACGCGTCCATGTTCGAGGGAGGCGCCGCGCTGGTAGCGTTCCCGCGCACCCGGGAGCACGTAGTCGCCTGCATCCGTACCGCGGCCGAGCACGGCCTGTCGGTGGTCCCGCGCGGATCGGGCACCGGCCTCGCCGGGGGGTCGACGCCGATCGGCGACGCGCTCGTGGTCGTCACGTCCAAGATGGACCGCATCCTGGAGGTCCGTCCGGAGGACCGTCTCGCCTGGGTGGAGCCGGGAGTCCTGAACCTCGATCTCGCGAACGCGCTCCGGCCTTTCGGCTTCACCTACGCGCCCGACCCCTCCTCGCAGCAGACGTGCTCGATCGGCGGCAACGTGAGCACGAACGCGGGCGGCCCTCACTGCCTGGCCTACGGCATCACCTCCGCGCACATCCTGGCGCTCGAGGTGGTGCTGCCAGACGGGGACGTCGTGCGGCTCGGCTCCGAGGGGCCGGAGTCGGTCGGCTACGACCTCCGCGGCGTGGTGGTCGGCTCCGAGGGGACACTCGGCATCGTCACGGCCGTGTGTGTGCGGCTCACGCCGCTGCCTCCCGCCGTCTCCACGATGCTGCTGGACTTCCTGACCGTGAAGGATTGCGCCGCAACGGTTTCCGACATCATCGCGGCCGGCGTGGTCCCGGCCGCCGTCGAGATGATGGACCAGGGGATCGTGATCGCGGCGGAGAGCTTCGCGCACGCCGGCTACCCGACCGACGCCGCGGCCATCCTAATCGTGGAGATGGACGGGCTGCCCTCGGCGGTCGAGGCGCAGGCGCGCGCTGTAAAGGAGGCCGCGAGATCGAACCACGTCCGCAGCATCCGAGTGGCGGCCGACGACGCGGAGCGCGCGCTGCTCTGGAAGGGGCGCAAGAGCGCCTTCGGCGCCGTGGCGCAGATCGCTCCTCACTACCACCTCCACGACTGCGTGGTTCCTCGGACCAAGCTCGTCGAGGTGCTCGCCGGCGTGTACGAGATCGCGAGGCGCCACGATCTCGTGGTGACGAACGTGTTCCACGCGGGAGACGGAAACCTGCACCCCTTACTCTCGTTCGATCGAAACGTGTCCGGCACGCTCGAGCGGGTCCTGATGGCGTCCGAGGAGATCGTCCGCCTCTGCGTGGAGGCCGGCGGGACACTGTCCGGGGAGCACGGCATCGGGCTGGAGAAGCGCGACTTCATGCCGCTGGTGTTCACACCGGAAGATCTCGCGGCGCAGGACTGCCTCCGGGCGGCGTTCGATCCCGATCGGCGGATGAACCCGCACAAGGTGCTTCCGTCCGGCGCGCGGTGCGGCGACTTCGCGATGGCCCGCGGGTCCGACGCGGCGGAGGCTGCCGGCGAGCTCCCGGAGGGATCGTGGATCTGATCCACGCCTACTCCAAGGGCGACATCGTGGACGCCCTGCGCGGGGCGAGCGCCGACGGCCGCCGGATGCTCGCCGTGGGCGGCCGCACGCACGTCGACAAGGGCAACCCGAGCGAGGTCGACGCCGAGCTTTGGACCACGCAGCTCGATCGCGTGGTCGCCTACGACCCCGCCGAGATGATCGCCGTTGTGGAAGCCGGGATTCGGGTCGGGGCGCTCGATCGGATCCTCACGGAGGGAAGCCAGGAGTGGCCTTCGGACGCGCCGCCCGAGGCGACCGTGGGCGGCGTGATCGCGGCGGCGGCCACGTCGCCGCGACGCCTGCGGGTCGGCCCCGTCCGCGACACCGTGCTCGAGATCGAGCTCGTGACGGGCGACGGCCGCCTGATCAGGGGCGGCGGCCGCACCGTGAAGAACGTGACCGGCTTCGACCTTCCGCGGCTCGCGACGGGCTCGCTCGGAACGCTCGGCGTGATCGTCCAGGTAGCGCTGAAGCTCCGCCCCCGCTCGAAAGCGCGGCGGACGCTGTCCTGGTCCGAAGGCGGGCTCGATCTCGGGTTGCGGCTGCTGGAGGCCGTCCCACTGCCGGCGGCCGTCCTCGCTGGGCCCGAACGAGTAGAGCTCCGGCTGGAGGGCTGGCCAGAGGAGGTGGAGGAGCAGACGGCGGCGGCTCGGGCGGCGGCGCCTGAGCCCGAAGTCGAGGACGACGGCGCGTTCCCGGCCACGACCGCGTGGGCGGAACAGCCCACCGTAGTGGAAGCCTCCGTCGCGCCGTCGAAGATCGGTGAGCTCGCCGGGGCCGCCGGCGATGCGTGGGGAGCGCTCGTCGGCGTCGGACTAGTCTGGTATGGACTAGCGAGCGCCGACGGCGAGCTCACGGAGCTCCGCGCCCGCGCCGAGGAGCTGGGGGGCGTCGCGCCCGTGATCCGAGGCCCGGGGGGCCTAGGGGGCGCGACGCCGCCGGCCCCGGCCATCCATCGCCGCCTGAAGCACGCGTTCGACCCGGCGGGAATCCTCGCCCCCGGCCGCTTCTGGGGTGGGATCTGATGTCGGTCGAGCCCCGGCAAGGCGCGGCGCCGCTCGGGAGCGAGATGCCCGAGGGCGTTCGGTTCCTCGGGCGAGACCCGGAGGCGGTCGCCGGATGGCGGCTCGCCGACTTCCCGTCCGACGAGGACATCTCGAGCTGCGTCGCGTGCGGGCTCTGCCTGCCCCACTGCCCCACCTACCGGCTGACCGGCGAGGAGTCGGCTTCGCCGCGGGGCCGGATCGCGGCGATGCGCGCGGTGTCGGAGGGGCGGGCCGAGGTAAACGACACCTTCGCCTCCTTCATGGACCTCTGCCTGTCCTGCCGCGCCTGCGAGGACGTGTGCCCCTCCCACGTGCCCTTCGGCCGGATGATGGAACGGGCGCGCGTGCAGATCGAGCCGCTCCGCACGCGGC
The DNA here is from genome assembly GCA_052388025.1 of Actinomycetota bacterium. GTDB lineage: Bacteria > Actinomycetota > UBA4738 > UBA4738 > HRBIN12 > JBQTIP01. Next base: position 1,909 of record JBQTIP010000075.1, on the reverse strand, counting down.
GCGAGCGGTTCCCGCGATGGCTCGGGTTCGAGGTCGCCCTGCCGAGGAAGCGGCTTCTCATGCTGGCCGCCGCCCTTGCGCCCCTCGCTCGACCGTTCCTGCCGAAGCGCGTGCGAGGGCTGGTTCCGCGGACGAGTCTGCGCGAGCTCGTCCGGCGGCTACCCCGCGTGACCGACGCCCGAGGAGACGCCCGCGGCACCGTGGCCATCCTCTCGGGCTGCGTGCAGGACCGCTGGTACCGACCCGTGAACCGCGCGACGATCCGGGTCCTCTCGCGGAACGGCTGGCGCGTCGTCGTGCCGCAGAGGCAAGTCTGCTGCGGGGCGCTCCAGGCCCACTACGGCCACCTCGATACTTCGAGGAAGCTGGCGCGCAGGAACCTCCGGGCGTTCGAGGGTGTCGACCGGGTCGTCGTGAACGCCGCCGGCTGCGGCGCGCACATGAAGGAGTACGGCGAGCTGCTGGGAGGCGACCCGGGCGCAGAAGCGTTTTCCCGCAAGGTCCGCGACCTGATGGAGTTCCTGTACGAGCAGGGCATCGAGGCACCCGCCGCCGGCGCGGGGCTCGATCGCGTCGCGTATCACGACGCGTGCCACGCCCTTCGCGCCCAGCGCATCCGGGAGCAGCCCAGAGCGATCCTCGAGCAGGTGCCGGATCTCCAGATCGTCGAGATCGAGAACGGGGACCGTTGCTGCGGAGCGGCAGGGCTCTACAACGTGCTCGAGCCGAAGATGTCCGAGCAGCTCTCGAGACAGAAGGCCGAGGCGATCGCCTCGACCGGGGCGCCGACGGTGGCCTCCGCGAACCCCGGCTGCTCCATGCAGATCTCCGCCGGGCTCAGGACACTGGGCGGGGACGTGGAGGTCCTCCATCCCGTCGAGATCCTCGATCGCGCGTACCGCGCCGGGGATGAGACTCGCGAGAACTGACCGACCCGCGTAGCCTTGGGCGCGTGGAGGGACACGTCGCCTGGGCCGTCGAGACGTCCAAGGACGGCGAGCGATGGCGGTTCTTCGGCAAGGGGTGGGTGAACCCCGGAGAGCCGCTTCTCCTGCACGCCGTTCCGCGATTCGTCAGGTTCCGGCGCGTCGACAGGGACGCGGACTGGTGCGACCCCTTGGAGCGAACCGGCGAGCACCCGATGACACTGCTCCGCCTGGAGGAGCCCGCGCGGGAGGAGCTCTGGCCCGGCGAGGAGCACGTCGGCCTCCCGGTGCTGCTACCCGGCGGTGAGGTCGGCCGGCTCCTGCGCTTCGAGCACTCGCCGGACGGCGAGCGCTGGACCTGGGCGCTCGAGTTCCGAGGGATCCGCCGCCCGCACTAGGCGGGACGCCGTCTTACAGCGCCGCAATGGCCTTGTCGCGGTCGTCGACCCCGAGGACGCCCCGGCCACCCATCGCGATGTAGACGAGGTTGATGTTGACGCCGGCGTCGCCGATCTTCCGAGCCATCGCGCCGAGGGTCCCCGGCCGGTCCTGCCCCGACAGGTCGATGATCACGACGTCGCTCTCGCCCTCGACCTTGACGCCGGCCCCCTCCAGCGCGGTCCGCGCTGCGGCCGCATCCTCGACGAGGACATGGACGACCCCTCGGCCCTCGTGGGCCATGCCGCACACCCCCTCGATGTTCACACCGGCGTTCCCGAGCGCCTCGCCCATCGCGGCGAGGGATCCGGGGCGGTCCTCGAGGGACACCGTGAGATCCTTCGGCATGGCCTTCCCCTTTCCTCCGCGTCGATGACTGGTCTACTCGGGTTGGGCCCGCGCGTCAATGGGCAGGCCCGGCCCGACGTTGCGGAGCCCACGTCGACAGAATCTCCGGCGCCCGTTCCACGGAAGGCGGGGGCCGGTCGGCTAAGGTTGCCGAAGCGATGACACGGCCGGTGCTGCGCAGATCTCTGTTCGGAGCG
>JBQTIP010000074.1:0-20512 GCA_052388025.1 Actinomycetota bacterium | reverse complement strand
ACAGGAGCGTCGCGCCGGGCCGCAGCCCCGGCAGGATCTCGGTCACGAAGCGCTCGTGCGCGAACGCGGGGACGCTCACGATCACGAGATCGGTGGTCTTCGCGGCCGTTCGGACGTCCGAGGCCGTTCGGACGGGCACTACCTCCGGCGCCCCGTCCAGGTCGACGCCACCGTCACGCCCCTGTGCTCACCGACGGCATCGACGTGCGCGCTGAGCTCGGGAAGGTCGGCGATCGTGACGGTCCGCCCGGCGGCGGCGAGGGCGGCGGCGAGGGCCATCCCGCCGGGTCCGCTGCCGAGAACGGCTACCCGGCCCGAGCCGCTCGAGGCCGTGGTCAGCGCGTCACCGGCCGTCCCGGTTCCGGCTGAACCACGGCGGGCGGTCGGCCCCGATGCGACGGAGGAAGGCCTCGGCGACGTCCTCCACCTCTTCGAGGAGCGCCGCCTCATCGACCAGCGTGGACGCCCCGTCTCGGACGACCCACCTTCCCTCGACCACGACGTGTCGGACCATGCCGGCGTCGGTTGCGTACAGCAGCGCGTAGCCCGGGTCGATGAGCGGCGCCTGGAGCAAGGACCGCGCCTCGAGGAGAACCAAGTCGGCCAGCTTGCCCTCCTCGAGCAGCCCGGCGGCCTCGCCGAGCCCCACGGCCCGGGCCCCGTTCCTCGTCGCCATCCGGAACGCGTCGAGCTTGTCGACCGCGTTCGGATCCAATCGATAGGCGGCGTGCATCCCCATCTCCGTTCGCATCTCCACGAGCATGTCGGCCATCATGTCGATGCCGAGCGCGACGTTGACGCCGGCGGTGAGCAGATCGGGGACCCGGGTGAAGCCCTTCGCGAGCTTCATGTGGTTGGTCGGACAGTGGACGACGTGCACGGCGCGCTCCGCGAGCAGGTCGATCTCGTCGTCGTCCAGCAGCACGCAGTGGACCAGGACGGTCCGATCCGTGAGGAACCCCAGATCGTCGAGCGCGTGGATCGGCGACGCGCCGCACTCCGTCCGCCAGGCATCCCGCTCGGCTGCCGTCTCGGCCACGTGCGTGTAGAGGGCGCAACCGAGGTCGTCGGCGAGCGCCCGCGACTTGCGGAACTCATCGGGCGTCGCCTGGCGGATGCTTACCGGCGCCACGAACATGCGCTCGGGCGAGACGCGTCCGCCGGCGACGAGCTCCCGGATCGCTCGTTCGGCGACTTCCCACGTCTCGCACACCGGCTCGTACGGCCGGGTCATGATGCCCCGCGCGTAGAGCCAGCGGACCCCGGATCCCTCGTAGCCGGCGATGGAGGCCTCGTCGAGGCCGGGTGCGTGGAACGTGTAGCAGTGGTCGACGACGGTGGTCATGCCGGCCTTGAGCCGCTGGAGCGTCCCGAGGAGCGCGCCCACGCGGTACTCGGCGGGACCCATCTCGCGCTGCGTCGACCACATGACCCGCAGGAACTCGTCGAGCTTCAGGCCCTCGCCGACCGGCAGCCCCGGCGTGAGCGATCGCAGATGGTCGTGGCAGTCGACCATCCCGGGGAAGGCGAGCATCCCGGTCCCGTCGATCACCGCCCCCGCCGGAGCCGCGCGCTCCCGCGAGCCGGCTGGCCGGATCGCGGCGATCCGGCCAGCCGCGATCTCGAGGTCGACCACCGAGGGCTCGAAACCATCGCCCACGAAGGCCGTGACGTTCTCGACGCGCTCGACCGTTTCCGCGCGCGTGGGAGCCCGCGCCGCGTTCACGACCCGAAGGCCCCGGTCTCCGCGTACCGGCGTAGCCCGTCGACCCCTGCGCCCGCCAGTCCCAGCGTCGCCAGCGTCCGCCCCTCGGCGCGGAAGTCGCGGCCAAGCATCGCCGACCCGATGGCGATGAGACCGTCAATTACGGGCGTGTTGACGCCCACTTCATCACCGACCGATGCTTCCAGGACGAGTGCATACGGGATGTCCTCGGTGACGTACCGGCTCTGGAGGGCGTCGGGGCCCGTGGGACAGTAAGAGGCAACGAGCTTGCTGGCGCGGACGACCTCGTAGAGGCCCGAACTGACATCGGGCGCGAAGCCCTGCGCGACGAGAAAGTCGCGGTACCGACGCTCGTCGGCCATTCCGAGCGCGCGCCGGATCGCGAGGAGCTCTCCGTCCACGGCCTCGATGACCCGAACGACGCTGGGCGTCGCCCCCTCGCCCCAGAGGAGCATCCCGCCGGTCCGGCTCTCGAGCGTGCCGGCGTTCGCCAGCATCGTCGCCACGTGGTCGATGGCGTTGAAGTTGATGAGCACCGTGTCCCATACGGACTCCGCCGCCCCAATATAGGGCCACACGTCGATCACGAGATCCAGAAGCCGCTTCGCGTCAGCCGCTGGCGTCGCGGCCATGAGCACTCCACCGCTCTTCCGATCGGCCGTCACGGTGCCGGGACGCACCGGTCTCGCCAGGTACGGAAGGGTGTTTGTCTCGCCCACGACGATGCCGTCCTTTCCGGCGGTCGCGAGCGCCTTCCTCGCCACGATGGATCCGCTCCCCTCGCCGAAGAACAGAAGGGACTGGCCGGACTCAAGCAACGGCGTGAGGGCATCCATGAAGGGCTCGTGGCCGAAGCAGGGGACGACGACGAGCACGAGCTCGGCGCCCCGAACGGCCCCGGCCACATCGTCAGCCACCGCGACGGACTCCAGCTGATCGCCGTGCCACCCGGAGACGACCTTTACCCCACCCTGATCTCGAACGGCCGACAGGTTGGACATGAACTGCGGAAGATCGGCCAGAACGGTCTCTCGGCCGCCACGAGCCAGGTCGGCGGCCACCGCCAGCGCTCCGCCGCCGGAGCCGAGCACCGCAACCTTCATGTCAATCCCTCCTTCACCGCCCTGCCGAGCTCCGCGAGGCTCTCCGCGTCGACGCCCTTGCCCGGGCTCAGGATGAAGGTCCGGATCCATTGTTGGGAGAGGGCCGTCAACTGCTGGACCACGCGTTCCGGCGGCCCCGCGATGGCGAATGCGTCGACCATCTCGTCGTCGATCATCTGGACCGCGTGGCGATCGCCGGCCCGCACGGCCGCGCGGATCGGCTTCACGGCCTCGGGGTCAAGGCCATAGAGCGGGATGAGCTCCTCCGCGTATTCGCCACCGACCATGTAGAGGCATCGAGGCCGCAGGGCGTCCCTCCCCAGGCCGACGTCGTCACTCAGGGCCACCTCCAACATGAGCGCGACGTCGCAGTCGTCCACCGATCGGCCCGCGAGACGGACGCCTTGATCGACCTGCTTCGCCACCATCTGGATGTAGGGGACTGCGAGACCATGCGTGATGAGACCATCCGCGATCTCGCCCGCCAGCGCCAGCATGTTCGGCCCGCGGCCGGCCAGGTAGATGGGCACCGGGCTAGGCGGGGCGAACGTGAGCCCGGCACTCTCGACCGGGAAGACCCGTCCTCCCTCGATCGTCACCCGCTCGCCGGCAAGGAGCGCACGGAGGATGACGACCGCTTCTCGCGTCGCCGCGATGGGGCTCGGCGTGGTGACCTTGAGATTGGTCTTGACCTCGAAGCCACCGGGCCCGAGGCCGGCGACCGCGCGTCCGTCCGAGGCTTCGCTGAGCGAGGCGAAGAGCGAGCCGAGGATCCCTGGATGCCGCAAGAGCGGGCTCGTGACCGCCGTCCCGAGACGGATCCGGGTCGTTCGTGCGGCGCAGAGCGTGAGTACCGCGGAAACCTCTCGCGCGTCGTAGTGGTCCGGCCACCACAGATCGTCGAACCCGGCATTCTCGGCCGCAACGGCCATCTCGGCGAGTTCCCGGACATCACGATCGGGCCAGAGCGCCAGCCCAAGTCTCACCCGCCGCATCCCTGGGAGAGCGCGAGCCGGTTCGCCTTGCCACTGAAGGTTCGCGGCATCGTCTCGAGGAGCGTTGTCTTCCGTGGCCGGAGACCTTGCGGGACCCGGCCGGAGGCGAACTGACTGAGCTCGTCGGCCGTGCCGGCCCTGCCGGCACGAAGCTCGACGAAGGCCTCGACCGCACCGGCCACACATTCGACGACGGCCGCATGCTGGACGTCTGGGTGCTCGTGGTAGGCGTCCTCGAGCTCGCGCAGGAACCCCCCGCGCGACTCCGCCGCCTCGGCCTCCCTGGTGCGGCCGAGCACCTTGAGGTAACCGCCGGCGTCGGCGATCCCCAGGTCGCCGCAGTGCAGGATCCCCCCTGCGAGGACCTTCGCGGTGGCTTCGGGCTTGTTCCGGTAGCTGTCGAAATATCCCCAGGGGACGACGACCTCCCCAACCCCGCCGGCCGGAAGCTCCCTGCCGTCGGCTCCGGCAACATAGGCGAGACGATCCGGCAGCGGGCGCCCGACGAAACCGGCCAGCGCCCGGTCGCCGTCGTCCGGGCTGTCCAGCGCCATGAATCCACCGAGCTCGCTCTGCCCGTAGCTTTCCAGGAGGGGGATCCCGAGGCGGTCGCGGTAGTCGCGCTTGATCCGGGGGGCGAGGGGAGACCCTCCGGAGAGGGCCATCCTGAACGGATGGCGGCCCCCCCGACTCGCCTCGGGAGCGTTGACGACGTCGGCCAACGAGAGCGGGTAGGCGACGAGCACGGTGGCCGAGCGTTCGACCGCCGTTCCCCAGATCTCAGCGGTGGACCGGCCGGCGACTAGCCCGATGCTCGCCCCGGCGTGGATCGCCGGAAGTAGGCCAGCGACCAGCTGGAAGCTGCTCGATGTCGGTGTGGTTGCCAACAGCACGTCCTCTCGGGAAAGCCGGAGCCGCTCGGCGATGCAGGCCGTCCCGAGCGTGACTGGACCCGACCGGAGGATTGCACCCTTAGGCGCACCCGTCGTGCCCGACGTGTACGAGAGGTAGAGCGGAGCATCCGGGCCGTGTTGATCGATCCCGTGTCCCGCTGCCGTCCCAAACGATCGGAGATCCTCGACCTCGATAGCGCCCCTAGCGATGAGACGGTCGTGCAACCGGCTCGACGCCAGAATGAGCTTGGCGCCGACATCGTCCACGAAGTACGCGAGGTCGTCGTCCGGGGTCCTGGCGTCAATCAGCCCCGGCAGGATCCCGGCCTTCCACGAGCCCAGGATGGCCAGCAGGAGTGCGACGGAGTCCGGAGCGCAGAGCCCGAGCGTGTCGCCTGGTGCAATGCCACGATCGACCAGGGCGGCCGCGACAAACTCGGATCGCTCGTCCGCCTCGGCATACGAAACGGACTCCTCACGGTCGAACGCGAAGGTCTGCTCCGGCCCACGCGCGACCGCCCGCCTGAACACGCCGATCGCGTCCATCACCGACCTCCTCCTACGGATCCAAGCAACGGCAACCTTACATGTCAGACAAGTTGCACCACGTCAGCCTGGGGTGTCAAGTGGCTAGCGACGTGAACCAGACTTGTGGCGAGAACGGGAGGAAGGGTGATCTCCTGCCCGATTGCCTCCGCTCCGAGGCATCTTGCGGAGCAGTTCGAAGCGGATTCTGCCCGGAACCAGGTAGTTCATGTTCCAGGCAAGAGGCAACCCCTCGTCAGCGAAGAAGAGTTCCTCTAGCACCATCACCGGATCTCCCTGGCGAAGACGGAGCAAGGAGGCCAGCTCGCGGGTGCAGGCGACTGCGGTGACCTCCGCCTGAGCGTATCGAAGCGTCCCCTCGCGATGAAGGAGTCTCGTGATCGAGTCCCGGAACTCTCGCCGCAGCGTCTCGGTGGTGGCCGTCCGCTCCGGCACGACGCTCTGCATCTGCGCGAGCGGCTTTCCGTCCAGGGTCTTCGCCCGCGAGATAAGCGTGACAGGGGATTCAGGAGACACGCGTAGTTTCCGCGCTTCCTCCTCGGTCGCCTTCGACGCCTCGATCCGGACGTTCCGGGTTCCACACGCCCAGCCCTGGCGCCCTGCCAGTAGCTCAAGCGGCTCGAGGACCTCCAGTCCGATCACGGGTTGGTGGAACAGAGGCGTCAACATCGTCCGGGCCCCCTGAGACCGCTCGATCAGCCGCTCGTTCTCCAGGTACACGAGGGCTTCGCGGACGGTTGTTCGGCCAACGTCGAAGATCTTGGCGAGATCCGGCTCGCTCGGGAGCGGGCTACCCGGCTGAAGCTCCTCATCCTCCGCAAGCTCTTGGATCGCTCGGACCACCTGCAGGTAGAGGGGTCTCGAATCGGTCCGGATCCTTCGATCGGTCTTTCCTCGCACCATCTTCCCGACTAGTCCGTTTTCCACCAACTGACCTTCGCTCGGGAGGCTAGTCGAAATACATTTCGCTGGGCCACCGCACGAGCGCTCGCGGCTGAGGCGCGGAGGATCCCGCCTTGCACGAGCAGCCCAACTCCCGGCCCCCCACGGTCCGCATCAGAGAAGCGTCCCGGAAACTAGTCTCCGGTATCGCCGCGGCGCCAGCTCTGCCCCAAGCCGCGAGGCGAGTTCGTCCGCCTCCTCGAGCAGTTCGGCCTCATTGATCGTGAGCAGCTGCCCGGCGTCCACCACGAGGCGACCATTCACCATGACACTCTCGGTGTCGGTTCCGACTGCGTAGCGGACCAAGGTACCCACGGGATTGTATGAGGGGGACAGTCGAACGTTGCGGCCATCGATGACGGTGATGTCGGCAGCCTTGCCAACCTCCAACGAGCCTATCTCGCTCTCCCAGCGAAGGAGTCGAGCGGCATCGATCGTACCCATCGCGAACGCGTCCTCCGTCGTGAAGGAGATCGGATCGTACAGCGGTATTCCCGTCGCCTGTGTCTGCATGATGAAAGCGATCCGCATGACTTTCAGGATGTCGTTGATCACCGTGTCGCATCCGAGCCCGACAGTTACGCCGAACGCCCGCATGGTCACGACCTTGGTGACGGCCGACACGATGTCCGTACAGACCACCGGCGCGTGCGCGATACCGGCTCCGGCCTCGGCAAGCATCCGAGTCTCGCGGTCAGAAGTGAGCATCGCGTGGATTCCAACGAACCGGGGCCCGAGAGCGCCCACACGATGCAGGTGCTCGATCGGGCGCTCACCGAACAACGAGAAGCAGAGCTCGATCTCCTCTCGGTCCCGGTTGATGTGCGTCATCACCCCGGTGTCGTGCTTCTCGGCAAGTTCCATGGCCTCCAGGTACAGCTCATCCGAGCAGGAGGGCACGCCGAGGTTGTGGATCCAGGGACGCAGCCTTCCACCCCCACGCTCCGTCCATCGAACGAGGAAGTCCTCGGTGGCCGCGAGGTTCTCGCGCCTGAGGCCGGGATCGTCCCGGTACTCGGACCTGCCCTCGATCTGCTCGTAGTTTCCCGCGAGCCGCGACACGCGATCGCCCTGGCCCACCGCGATCGCACACCGGATGCCGACGTCCATGACTGTCTCGGCGATCGGATCCTCGTGGGCGCGCGTACACGTCGTCTCGGTCAACGTGGTTACCCCAGCGCGAAGCAGCTGGGCGGCCGCGACCTTCGTACTCACTCGGATGCCGTCCTCCCCCAGGATGTCCTCGGCCGGGATGTACACGCGGTAGATGTTCGGGTAGTCCTCGAGCGCGTAGTCACGCACGAGGGCCTGGGCGACGTGGTTGTGGCAGTCGATCAGCCCGGGGATCACGAACCGCCGCCGCCCGCCGAGGGTCCGGTTCGCGACGTAGCGCTCGCGAAGACTCTCGGCCTTGTCGACCGCTACGATCCGATCGCCCCTCACGGCGACCCCACCGTCGAGGAGGATCCGACGGTCTGGGTCCATGGTTATGACCGTTCCCTTGATCAGCCAGTCAACGGATTCGGCCATTGACCCTCCTTACAGGTCTCCGCCCTGGTGGCGTGTTTTCGGAACGCGCACTCATATCACGGTACTGACTTGACAGACAAGCGGCGCCTCATTGCATTCACGAGACTTCGGGCATGAGGTGCTGGCCACTTCGGGGGGGAAGAAGATGGTCGTGACGCCCAGGCGGTTGACTGGTAGTCAGTTCCTGACGAGAACGGGCGTCGGCGAAAAGTTCGCGGAGTGACTCAGTCTCGATGGGAGTCTCAACTCCGCGGTCGCCGACTGCGCTGGCGTGAACCCGTTCCCGGACCATGGTAAGCGAGCTCGATCAACAACTTCCGGTATTCGAGCGACACGCGGTCCACACCTCGGATATGGAGCTCGGCACTCAGGTCAACCGGCAGTTCCTCCGGCCGCTGCGACTCCACGACTGGGCGATCCTGGTCGAGGATGACCTGTTCGAATCGGACGAACTCCTGGTCGCCCTGCGCCAGTGCGTAGTTGCGGGTGATGAAGCTGAAGCTGCGGGTGTGCTTAGGACCGACCGGCGATGCCGTCATGACCAGGATGTAGTGATTGTCGCCAGGAAACCTTCGGTTCAGATAGATGGTGAGGGGCATCGTGAGACGGTACGTGTTCTCCACCTCGAGCAGCTCTTGGTCGAGCTCCAGAGCGTCCTTGGTGGCGCCCTCGTTCGGCTCCACGACCTTCTGGAAGAAGTGGAGCTCCGAGCCCTCTCGCCAGACATCGTGCTCGGGCACTTCCGGATGGTCGCGGCTGCCCAGGAGCCCGGTGTGTACCCAGGCGAAGTGGGCGAAGTCGACGAAGTTCTCCATGCGCCTCGGTGCGCTACACCGCCAGTCGTAGGCGGGAATCTCAACGGTGCGATAGTCAGGGTCCGAGTACTCGGGGAAATCGGGGATGGGGAAGTACGGATCCTGGTCGAGGCAGACCCAGATCAACCCTTCCTTCTCCTCTACGGGATAGGGCTTCAGCTTCGCCCGGGTCGGGATGTTCTTGCCGTAGCGGGCTGGGATGGAGGTGCACACTCCATCGGGCCCGTAGGTCCACCCGTGGTAGGCGCAGCGCAGCTGGTCGTCCTCGACCCACCCGAGCGAGAGAGCGGTCCCCCGATGCGCGCAGAGGTCGGGGAAGCAGCGCACCTCTCCTCCAAGTCGCGCCACTACGAGCGGTTCGTCCAGGAGCGCCGCCCCGCGAGGGCCATCGCTGAGCTCGGAGGCGTACATCACTGGATGCCAGCACCTTCGCATCGCCCGGTACAGCGCGGCCTCGCCCGCGACGTTCAGCTCGTTCGCAGGCACGCTGGCTGTGTCCATGGAACCTCCCACTCAACCGATCCCCTTCACCTCGAAGGGCGTCTCGAATGCCGGCCGACCGGCCGGGCTCACGCTCATGAGCATGTCCCGCGCGGCTATGCCACCCGCCTGAGTGCCCTACCCACCAACGTCCCCACCAGCTCGCGACGGTAGTCGGCATCAGCATGGACATCAGTGAACGGGCTCACAGCGGCCGAGGCGGCCGCTGCAGCTTCCCTGACCACCCCATCGCTCAGGTCCCTGCTGCGGACCGCGGCCTCCGCGTCGTGAAGCCGAACCGCGGTGCCTCCCACGCCGAACGCGGCGAGCGAGACTTCGAGGCCGGCACCGTTTGACCGGTTCACGATAGCCACGCCTGCCAGGGCGAAGTCTCCGGACCGGCGCGCCAGCTCGAGGACCGCGGTCTTCGCCCCGGGCATCACCGGGATCCGAACCTCGGTGAGAATCTCGTCCTCGGTGAGCCCCGTCGTGAAGGGCCCCTGGAAGAACTCGGCGGCCGGGATCGACCTCCGCCCCCGCACGCTGCTCACCACAATCTCCGCGTCGGTCGCCAGCGCGACGGCCGGGAGCTCCGCGGCGGGGTCGGCGTGAGCAATGCTCCCACCCACGGTGCCGCGCGAGCGTATCTGCACGTGGCCGACGAAATGGAGCGCATCGACGACGATGTGTGCCGCCTCACGCACGTCCGGCGAGCGCTCCGCTGTCCGCTGACGAACCATCGCACCCAGCGCGAGGACGCCGTCCTCACGCCTGATTTCCCGAAGCCCCTCGATGAGGTTCAGGTCGACCAGCACGGACGGCCGTGCCAGGCGGAAGTTGAGCAGCGGCACGAGGCTCTGCCCGCCGGCCAGGACCTTGGCATTCTCCCCGTGCTCCGCAAGGGCCTGGACGGCCTCCTCCAGCGTGCGGGGGCGAAGGTACAGGAACGGTGGCGGTTTCATCCCAGATCTACGTCGGCAACCGACCGCATCGTAGGCACTTTTCAACAAATCATCAAGTCCTCGATCGCTGACGGACCGCGCTCTCACGAGGCCGTATGCTGTCCCGTGTGGAGGTAACGGCCGAATTCACGGTCTATCCGTTCCGGGAGGCCGAAGCCCCCCCCCGCAGGGTCCAGGCAGCCATCGATGAGTTCCGGCGTGCGGGCCTCTCGGTGGAGGTCGGCCTCCTCGGACAGGTCGTGCGCGGGGAAGCCGACGTCGTGATTGAGGCGCTCAGAGCGGCCCAGGCGGCGGCACTCTCTGCGGGGGCCACGAAGGTCGTCGTCAGCCTGGAGGTCCGGTCGTGAACACCGAGAGCGACCTCGCCTCAGGCCTTTCCCGCAGCCTGGGTCCTCTGTACCGGGTATCGGTCACCGACGCGGATGGAGCCGTTCTCAAGTCTTTCGGCCGAGCGGAGTACGGGCGGACAAGCGACCCGATCCCGATCCCGAGCTCGATCAATTCCTGGTCGTGGAGGTCGATGTCCGCGCGCTCGACACCGCGGACCGGGTCTTCCACGACCTCGCTGCTCCCCACCAACTCGCCGAGACGCCGCTCGGCGCGTTCGCACATCTGGAGGACGCCCTGGCCCAACTCATCGAGCAGGGCGAGGCCCACATGAGCCGACCGTTCAAGGAGATGACGCGTTCGGAGAAGCAGCAGCTCGTCCGCTACCTCGACGAGCGAGGGGCCTTCGCGCTCCGCAAGGCCGTCGAGCAGGTGGCGGAGACGCTCGGGTGAGCCGTTTCACCGTGTACAACTACCTGGACTCGGTTCGCACCCCTTAGCTTGGTCGGAGGCCACGCGCCGCTCAGTGGAGGTGACGCGGTGGGCCGGGGGCAGGGAAGAAGAGACGGGGAGCGAGCCGAGGCTCGACTCCCCGCCCCGTTCTCGGAGCCAGTTGGATCACTCCGGGATGTACGGCGCCTCGATCGAGCCGTCCTGCAGGCCCGCTAGCGTGTCCTGGTAGATCTGAAGCGCCTCCTCGCTGACTGGGTCCTTGTACTGCGGGTTCGGCTCAACGAGGATGCCGTTGTCCTTCACGCCGATGAAGTAGACCTGACCAGGCCGAAATGTCCCGGCGGCCACGTCCTCCGCCATCGCCGTCCAGAGCACGGACGTGTTCCACACGACCGACGTGAGGACGTTCTCCGGTGCAGCGGACGACTGGTCGTGCACGTAGCCGATGACTCCCAGGTTTCGCTCCGAGGCGGCCTCGATGACCCCGGTCGGCGTGCCGCAGACCCCGATGATGTCCGCGCCGGCGTCGTACTGGGCCAGCGCTGCTTCCTTCTCCTTCGCGGGATCGAACCACGTACCGAGGTACGTGACCTCCATCTCGATGTCGGGGTTGACGAGCTTCGCGCCCTCCCGGAACCCCTCCATCATCGAATGGCACGCAGGGATATCGAAGCCCGCGATCCCGCCGATCTTGCCGGTCTGGGATGCCCCAGCCATCAGGATGCCCGCGAGATAGGAGCCCTCATAGAACGGTTGGGCATAGTCCGCCACGTTCTCCAACGTGTCCTCGGGTATCCCGCTGCCGGCCCACGCCCAGTTCACGTCCGGATACTGCGGCGCGAGTCGGAGGACAGGCTCCCCGTAGTTGAACGTGTGGGCGATGATGAGGTCGTAGCCCTGTTGGGCGTACTGCTCGGCCACCGGAATGAAGCCGGCGGCATCATCTCCCACGTTGTCGACCCACGTGAGATCGAACGCTCCCTGCTTCTCCGCTTCGATGGCACCCTCGTAGGCCTGCTGATTCCATGTGAAGTCGTTCCTGGTGTTCGGCAAGAGCAGGGCAACCCGGACCTTCTCATTGCCTCCACCCTCGCCGCCTCCTCCGTTGTCGCCGCCTCCTCCGTCGCCGTCCCCGCCGCACGCAGCCGCGAGGAGGCCGACCACGAGCAGGGTGGCGCCGAAACGCTTGATCCTCACACTCTTCCCCCCTTCTCCACAGTCCGAACACCGACCGCCAATTCGAGCAAGGCCCCACCTCCCCCTCGTTGGCCCTTCCGGTCACGGCACACCTGCTGCCGCCATTCCCCCCGCGCTACACGGCCACCTCCTTCTCATACGGAACACCTAGCGCCGCCGGCTGGCTCACTCGCCGCTGACGCCGAACGGCCAGGACCATCACGAGCACCGTTACTAGGTACGGCAATGCCTGGAACACCTCGAACGGGACCGGCGTGTGGAAGCCGCCCCCCGCAGCCTGTATGCGGAGCTGCAGGGCGTCCGTGATCCCGAAGAGCAGCGCGCCCGCGAGGGCCCATACCGGGTTCCACCGGCTGAAGTAGACGAGGGCGATCGCGATCCACCCACGCCCCGCGGTTACCTGGTCCTGGTAGAAGCCGAGCTGCGCGATCACGAGAACCGCTCCGCCGACGCCGGCCATGGCCCCTGAGACGAGGAGCGCCAGCATCCGGACCCGGTCCACCCGCACTCCGGCCGTGTCGGCGGCTTCGGGAGCCTCGCCCACCGCCCGGACGGACAGGCCGAACCTCGTCCGGAACAACAGCCACCATACGAGGGCGACCAGAACCACCGCCATGTAGACGAGGACGTTCTGATTGAAGAGGATCGGTCCGATACCGGGGATCGAACCGAGAAGAGGCACTTTCACCACCGGAAGCTTCTCGATGTGCGGCGGTGCTGTGGTGACCTGGAAGATCTCCTGGTAGACGAAGGAGGTGAACCCGGAGGCGAACAGCACGATGGCGATTCCCATCACCACCTGTTCGACCTTCAGCTTGATCGTGAACATGCCCATGATGAGGGCGAGGCCGGCGCCGACGATCGGCGCGGCCAGGACGCCGAGCCAGGTATTCCCCGTCTCGAGGGCGACGAGGAATGAGCCCAGGGCGCCGATCAGCATCATCCCCTCGAGGCCGAGGTTCAGCACCCCGGCGCGTTCGCCGAACGTCTCCCCCGCAGCCGCACATGCGATGGGCAGCGCCAGGCGGATGCCGGAGTTCAGCCACGGGATGATGGCACCGGCTCCGAAGACCGCTCCCCAGTCCATCTAGTCGGGTCCTCCCTGTCCCACTCTTCCCTGCTTCACTGCCGCATCAACCGATCGGCCGCGAGCAGGAGGATCACGAAGAGGGCCTGCAACGAGATCAGGACGGCAGTGGGAACCTGCTGCGCCTGCTGCATCGCGACCCCGCCCACGGTCAAACCCCCGATGAAGAGGGAGGCGAGCAGGGCCCCTAGCGGCCGGTTGCGGCCCAGGAGCGCCACCACGATCGCGGTGAATCCGAACTGTCGCGAGATCACAGTGTTCAATACGATCTGAAGGGCCTCCACCTGAATGATCCCCGCGAGCCCCGCTAGCGCCCCCGAGATCATCATCACCCGCACGATCATCCTCTTCCCATCGACACCGGCAGCGGCGGCCGCCTCGCGGTTCATCCCGAACACCCCGACCCGGAACCCGAATGGCGTCTTGCTCAGCATGTAGGCCACGATCGGCACCAGTACGAGGGCGACGACAAACCCGATGTGAACGGAAAGCCCTGGGATGTCGGGAAGTCGGGCGGCCTCCGGCATCTGCTTCGACTGGATGATCAGCCGCTCGGGATCGCGGAACGGGATCCGGATCAGGTAAGCGAAGATGAACAGTGCGATGTAGTTGAGCATGAGCGTGTTCACGATCTCGTTCACGCCGAGTCGTGCCCTCATGGCACCTGCGACCCACGCCCACGACGCCCCGCCGGCCATCGCGGCGAGGAAGGTCAGCGGGATGAGGATGAACGGCGAATCGATCGGCGTGTAGATGCCCACAACGCCGCCGCACAGGGCCCCGATGTAGAACTGTCCCTCGGCGCCGATGTTCCACACGGTCGCTCGGAAAGCGACGCAGAGCCCGAGGCCGATGATGATGAGAGGCACCGCCTGCTCGAGCACTTGCGAGATCGCGAATCGGGACCCGATGGCCCCCCGGATGAGGTCCGCGTACGCTACGACCGGCTGTGCGCCGGCGGCCGCGATGATGATCCCGCCGATCACGAGGCCCACGACGACCGCGAGCAGGGACGCGAGGATGCTCCGGAGTCGGCGGGAGACCCATGAGTCGAGCCCGCGAGCGACACCTCCGACGGCGACGTCGGCCGCCATCAGGGTTCCTCGTCCATCGCGGGCCCCCTGGGGTTCCCGATGAGGCCTCCGGTGCGATCCACCCAGGCCCCGCCCATCGCCAGGCCGAACTCCTCCCGGTCGAAGTCGTCCCGCGCCCACGGTCCCACGAGCCGGCCCCGGTACATCACATAGCAGGCGTCCGCCAGGGCGAACACCTCATCCAGGTCCGTCGAGATCAGGAAGATGCCGACGCCATTCTCCCGCTGGGCCCGAAGCTGCTCCCAGACGAAGCCGGTCGCGCCCACGTCGAGCCCTCGCGTCGGCTGGGCCGCGATCAGGACCCTGAGATCCGAGCTGAGCGCTCTGGCCAAGACCACGCGCTGGGCGTTCCCGCCCGAGAGACTTCCGGCGGGCTGGCCGGCAGACGCTGCGTGGATCGAGAACCGCTGGATGAGATCCAAGGCATCGGCGAGGATCGCCTTCGGGTGAAGCACCAACCTAGTCCCGTATGGCCGCCGATCGATCCGGTCGAGGACGAGGTTGTTCGCGATCGAAAGGGAGCGGACAAGGCCGCGCCGGTATCGGTCCGAGGGGATGAACCCGACCCCTCGCCTCAGCAGCTCTTCGGGCTCCCGACCCGTCACGTCCTCCCCGCCCACCACGATCCGGCCGGCTTCAGGAACGCGTAGCCCGAACAGCACCTCCTCGAGCTCCGCCTGTCCGTTTCCCTCGACCCCGGCAACGGCAACGATCTCGCCACGGCGCACGGTGAAGGACTCGTCGTACAGCGCGGGCACCCCGCGCGCGCCCTCTGCTGTAAGGTTTCGTACCTGGAGGACCGGCTCCGTCGCCCCGGGCTCAGGTGAGGATTGCTCATCCGCGGCAAGGCTCTCCTCCGGATTGGTGAGCACGGACTGGAGCGCGACGTCTCGACCCACCATCAGCCGTGCCAACTCCCGGGTGTTCGTATCCGCCGAAGAGAGTGTGGCGACGCGCTTCCCCCCTCGCAGCACGGTGATCCGGTCGGCACAGGACATGACCTCGTCCAGGTGGTGGGTGATGAGGATCACGGTCGCGCCCCCCGCAGCCATCGTCCGAAGTTTTTCCAGTAGCGGCTCGACCTCCGTTGGCGTGAGCGATGCGGTCGGCTCGTCGAGGATCAGAACCCGGGCGTCCCGGTGGAGCGCACGGAGGATCTCGGCGCGCTGACGCTCGCCGACGGACAACTGCCACACGAACGCGGCCGGGTTCACGGCCAGGCCGTGCCGCTCCGCGAGTGCGGCGATCTCCTTCGACGTCTTCTCGATGCTCGCCCGGCTCAGCCGGAAGCCGCGCTCGCCGAGCAGCATGTTCTCGGCGACGGTGAGTGTGGGAACCAGGGCGGATTGCTGGTGCACCATGCCTATGCCGTGGGCGAACGCATCGAGAGGGATACGGATCCCGGCTCGCTTCCCCTTGATGTCTATGGTCCCGCGATCCGCGTGCAGGAAGCCGGACAAGATGTTCATGAGCGTGGTCTTCCCGGCCCCGTTCTCTCCGAGTAGACCGTGGATCTCCCCATCACGGGCGTCGAAGTCGATCGCGTCGTTGGCAACGACGCGGCTGAACCGCTTGGTGATGCCCCGCATGTCGACGGCTGGCGCGCCGTCGCGAGCGGCAGGTGTTGCCGCGTCAGATCTCGTCGCGTCGCCGGACTCTAGCTGCATACGGGGCCCGAACCCGGGCTCGCACGCGACTGTAGGGTTGCTTCAACAATGTGTCAAGGCAAGGACTCCCCCCTCTGCCCACGCCATCCGACTGCGACAGTCGGCTTCTCCAGGTCGGGGAAGAAGGCTCGGGTCTCCAACCCGCGCCGTGCCACAATCGCCCTGTGCACCGATCGCGACCCCGGGAAACGAGCCCATGGCGATCATCGTTCGTCCCGCTGTTGCTCTTGCTTGCCGCATGTAGCCGCCCCTTACAGTTACCGCGAGAACGCCCCACGTCTCCACCGCCACCCGAGCCGAGCATGACCTTCATCCCGGCGCCCGGTCAGTCGGGCCGGATCGCCTTCGTGAGCAACACGGATGGCGACCTCGATATCTTCGTCATGAACGCGGACGGCAGCGCAGTCAAGCAGCTCACCCTAAACGACGCGGTCGATTTCACGCCGTCGTGGTCGCCCGACGGGACACAGATCGCGTTCGCCAGCGACCGCGACGGCGACGCGGACGTCTACACGATGAACGAAGACGGGACCGACGTCAGGCGCCTCACCGATTCCCCGGCGCAGGACTTCTCTCCGGCCTGGTCGAATGACGGCCGTCGCATCGCGTTCGAGAGCACCCGGAGCGGCGTCGCGGATATCTATGCCATGAACGCCGACGGGACAGGGGTGCGGCGCCTCACGCAGCATCCCGCCCTCGACGGCGGCCCGACGTGGTCTCCCGACGATCGCCACATCGCGTTCTACAGCCATCGGAACGGGGGCTCGGCTATCTACGTGATGAACGCCGACGGCTCCCACGAGACCCGCATCACCGATCGACATGGCGACGACGAGCACCCTGCCTGGGCCCCAGACGGCTCCGCCATCGCGTTCGAGGGTCTCGTGGGCGAATGGCTCCAGATCTTCGTGGTCGGCCCGGACGGGACGAACCTTCGACGGATCACGCGGATGCCTGCCCATGAGGCCGCCCCGTCCTGGTCGCCGGACGCCAGTCAGATCGCGTTCCAGAGCACCATCGACGACAACCTCGAGATCTACGTGATGAGCGCCGACGGCGCCGGTCGCGTGCGCCTCACCTACAGCGACGCCGGCGACGGGGTCCCCGACTGGACGGCCACCTGAGAGGCGTCAGCTCTCCTTGCTCGAGACCATCGGCTTCCCCTGGATCCTGTAAGGCGGCCACCATTTCTCGACCTTCAGATCCTCGGCGATCGCGTTCGCGCAGTTGTAGCCCGGACCGAAGTGGATCGACCCGCCGGGGTGGCAGGCCGATCCGCAGAGGTACAGGCCCTCGATGGGCGTCGCGTAGCCACTCGCCTCGGGGAACGGCCGCGTGTAGCCCCACTGCTGGTTCGTGTAGGCGCCCTGGCGGCATCCCCCGCCCACCATGTTGATGATCCGCTCCTCGATGTCGGCCGGCGTATAGGCGTACTTGCCGAGGAAGTGGTCCTTCGTGAGGTTCGGCGCGTATTCCGCCCAGCGATCGGCCATCCTCTCGAAGTACTCCCACTTCACGTCGTCATAGCTCTTGCCGCCGGCGAGCTTCTTCGACTGCGGCCCGAACTGCCAGAACAGGAGCGTGTGCTTCCCGGGAGGTGCGTACGAGGGGTCGATGATCGTGTGACAGCACGCGTCGCCTCCGGGCTTCGACGGCAGCTTGCCGTCCTCGATCTCCCGCCAGTGCTCGTCGAGGTCCTCGAGCGAATTCACGCCCATGAAGATCGCGAGGGCGCGGTTCGCGTCGTCCGGGTACTTCGGCGTGTAGTCGGGCGCGATGTCGGTCGCGGCATGGAACCCGAACAGGGCCGTGTGCTCCTCGAGCTCCCAGTCCCGACACCGCTGGGCGATGGTTTCGGAGATGTGCTCCTCTCCCACGAGTTTGAGGAAGGTCTGGGGGGGGTCGATCCCCGAGGCGATGAACTTGGTCGCCCGGAAGATCCGGCCGTCCGAGAGCTCGACGCCGGTCGCGCGACCGCTCTCGATCGTGATCCGCTCGACGTGGCAGCCGTTCAGGATCACGCCCCCGTGGGCGTGGAAGAAGGCCGCCAGCGCATGGGCGAGTTGACGGGTGCCGCCGCGGATGATGGAGAGCTTGGGGGACGCGGCATACCGGAGGAAGAAGTCACCCGTGCCCGGGGCGAAGTCCGGCATGCCGCGGACGCAGGCGTTCATCGAGATGAAGGTCTTCAGCCGGTCGGACTCATACAGCTCGTTGATGACCTCGCGACCGCTCATATCGCAGATGCGCTGGTACTCCTTGCGATCGATCTCTTCCAGGCCCTCGCCGCGCTCCTCCGTCGGCTTCGGCGCCGCGTAGAACTCCTCCTCCACCTTGGTCAAGAAACGGTGGTAGACGTCCTCCAGCGCGTCGAGGTCCGACCTCGGGAGGACTGTCGAGAACTGTTGATAGGTGCGGTGCGGGTCATCCGTGTACGTCATGAGCGTCGCCCCGTCCTCGAACAGGTAGCAACGCTCGACCTCGCCGTACATGAGCCTCAACCCGTACCGATGCAACTCGAAGTCCTGATGGGGCGGCCCATAGGACCAGATGAAGTTCGCGTGGAGGTTGTGGTAGAAGCCCGGCTTCGTCACCTCCTCCGTGATCGTCGCCCCCCCGTAGTTCATCCGGCGCTCCAGTACGAGGACTTTCAGACCCTGTTTCGCCATGTATCCGGCGAGCGTCAGCCCGTTGTAGCCGCTCCCGATGACGATCCCGTCAAACTCGCCGTCGATCATCCGAACCTCCACCGAGCTCGGCCTCCGGCCGGAGGCAGTCGGGGCACTCTACATTGACAAACCGTTGAACTGTCAAGATGCTACCTTCTCGGACGGGACGAACGGAGACGCATCGGCATGGAGATCAGGCGGCTCGGATGGCTCGGTGTGCGGACGGAGCGATTCGACGAGATGGTCACGTTCCTTCGCGAAATCCTCGGGCTCTCTCTCGAGCTGGAACAGCCGGGTCGGGCGATGTTCCGGCTTTCGAACGGTGACCCGATCGACGTCTTCGACGCGGGCCTCGAGCAGTACTCGCATTTCACGACCGGACCGGTCGTCGGCTTCGTCGTTGATGACGTCGAGGCGTCTCGCTCCGAGCTCGAGGCTGCCGGGGGCGAGCTCGTCGGTCCGCTCCAGCGGGGCGACGGTTTCGTGTGGGCGCACTTCCGTGCACCGGACGGGAACCTGTACGAGCTCCAGGGGGCTGAACGGGCGACCTGATCCGGTTAGGGCCGCCGGCGCCAGGGCGCGCGGAGCCCATCCAGCCCGCATCGCTCGATCAGCTCGTCGGCCCTCGCCTGGGCCTCGTTCAGAACCTCATCCTCGTCCACTGTCGTGCTCCGGCCGTTCTCGACGATGACGCGTCCCCCCACGATCGTCATCTCGACATCGGATCCACGCGCCGAGTACACGAGCGCGGCGACCGTTCGGTGCCAAGGGGTCGTGTGCGGCCTCCGCAGGTTCACGACGACGACGTCGGCGAGCTTGCCCGGCGCGAGCTGGCCCGACTCGACGCCGAGGTACCGGGCACCGCCAAGCGTGGCGAGCTCGAAGGCCTCCTCCGCGGTCGAGACCGTCGGCTCGAGCGTCTCGACCCGCTGGAGGAGGATGGCCTGCTTCATCTGCTCGAACATGTCCTGCCGGTGACCGCTCGCGCCGTCGTACCCGAGCCCAACGGCCGCGCGAGCGCCCTGGAGGTCCCGCAGCCGCATGACGCCCAGCCCCATGTACTCGTGCGAGACCGGGCAGTACGCGATGCCCGTCGCGGTCTCGCCCAGTCGCTCGACCTCCCGGTCGGAGAGGAAGATCATGTGGGCGAGCGTCGCGCCGTCGCCGAGCAGCCCCTCGTCATAGAGCCAGTCGACGGCGCGCTTCCCGTAGTGCTTAGGGTACGTGACGGGATCCGTTTGGAACTCGCAACAGTGCGCGTGCCACCCGGTGCCGAGCTCGCGCGCGAGGTCAACTCCTGCGCGCACCAGGTCCTGCGCAAAGTAGATGATGTTCTACGGCGCCGGCCAGACGCCCACCCGGCGCCCGCGACGCGCCTCGATGGCTTCCCGTGTGATCCGGACCTCCTCCGCGAGCGTGAACGGGAACATGCCGCGATCGAGGTTGAGCTCCCGGGCCACGTCGGTGACCTCGCCCATCATCCCTCGCGCCACCGCACCGCGGAGTCCGACATCCTCGATCGCGTCGGCGACTGCGAGGGTGGAGTCGAGGTCCGTCGGGGCGTAGTGATTGTCGACGATACCGGTCGTACCGGTCTTCGCGGCCTCGAGGGCCCCCAGCCGAACGGCCGCCACCGCCTCCCGTCGCGTGATGTTGATGCAGACCGGCCACATGAACTCCGAGAGCCAAGGCCAGAGCT
Source organism: Actinomycetota bacterium (assembly GCA_052388025.1). GTDB lineage: Bacteria > Actinomycetota > UBA4738 > UBA4738 > HRBIN12 > JBQTIP01. The sequence goes on along the minus strand of JBQTIP010000074.1, from coordinate 327 downwards.
CCATTGCCTCGCCGAGGCCGCGCGTGATGAACTGGAAGAGATGGTTGTGGCAGTCCACGAACCCGGGGATCACGGCCTTACCAGAACAATCGATGATCCGCGCCGCCCGGTACCCCGCCATCTCTTCGGCGGGTCCGACCCCGACGATGCGCTCGCCGGAGATCGCGACCGCCCCAGGCTCGAAGACGTTCCGCTCGTCGTCGACCGTGACGACCGATCCGCCGGTCAGGACCAGGTCACAATCGCGCGGTTCGCTCATGGTCCCCTCCACGGCGTCCGCAGATCGACCAGGCCGGCCCGCTCGACCAGCTCCTCGGCCCGCGCTTG
>JBQTIP010000073.1:0-1516 GCA_052388025.1 Actinomycetota bacterium | reverse complement strand
GGTGCCGCGCATTCGGAAGGATGGGACCACTACCTGCCGCGGCTCGCCACGGCGGCAGCGGGAGGCGAGCCTGGGCCCGACCCCTGGGCCGCAGAGACGGAAGGAGGCATGTAATGGGCAAGCCCGTCGTGCACTTCGAGATCTACGGCAAGGATGCCGGGAAGCTCCAGAAGTTCTACGCGGATCTGTTCGACTGGGAGATCCACGCGGACAACCCCATGAACTACGGCTTCGTCCACACGGGGGCCGAGGGCAAGGGTATCGACGGCGGCATCACCGAGGGGGAACGCCGTGTCAACATCGTCATCGAGGTCGACGACCTCCAGAAGTATCTCGACACGGCCGAAAGCATGGGCGGCAAGACGGTCACGCCGATCACCGAGATCCCGGGCGTCGTGACGTACGCCGAGTTCGCCGACCCCGAGCGGAACGTGATCGGCATCGTGAAGGCCGACGAGGGCCAGTGACGGTCCACTCGACGGCCCGGTTCAGCATCAAACCCGAGGCGCTGGACCGGGCCGTCGAGGCCAATGTGGCGTCGACCTAGGATCCCTTGAGGGCGGGGACGACCTGCTCGGCGAAGAGCTCCAAGGCGCGCGAGGCGGTCTCGAAGTCCATCCCCGGGTAGTGCAGCCGCACGATCAGGTGGAGCTCACGCCGGCCGCCGAACGCCTCGACGAGCGGCCGGAGCGCGTGCGCTACCTCGGCCGGTGGGCCGGCCGGCGTCCAGCCCCGCATCGTTTCCTCGTCGGGCGGCAACGGCTCCAGCGAGTCGTCCTCGGGTGTGTCCGCACCCGCCTCCCAGGCACTGTAGGTCCCGAGCTGATGGGCGACACCGTCGCGTATGCGCTCCCACGCGTCGCCTTGGTCCGTCACGAAGGCGCTCTGGATCAGCGCGAGGCCGAGCGCGTCCGAGTCGCGACCCGCTTCCCGCGCCCCCTCCTCCGCGAGCGCGAGCGACCGGCGCACCTCATCCACGGCCGCGTTGTCCGCGATGAACCCGTCGCCCACCCGGCCGGCGCGGCGCACGGCCTTCTCGTAGTAGCCGCCGAGGTAGATCGGCGGACCTCCGGGACGCGACGGCGGGGGGGACACGCGGACCCGGTCGTATCGGAACGACCGACCCTCGAAGCTGAAGCGCTTCCCGGACCATGCCCGCCGCAGCACCTCGACCGTCTCGACCGTCCTGGTCAGCCGCTCGTTCCTCGGCACGCCGAACATGCGGAACTCCTCCTCGCGCCACCCCAGCCCGAGGCCGAGGAGCAAGCGGCCGCCGGAGAGTTGGTCCACCACGGCGGCGTCCTCGGCCAGCCGAAGCGGCTCGTGCAGCGGCGCGAGGAGGATGCCGGTGCCTAGCTTGATCCGCTCGGTCGCGGTTGCGAAGGCGGCGAGCATGGTGAGCAGCGACGGGAGGTAGCCGTCCGACGAGCCGTGGTGCTCACTCACCCACGCGGAGTCGAACCCGAGCGCCTCCGCGAGCCGCACCAGGTCGAGCATCTCGCGGTACTCCTGCTCG
>JBQTIP010000072.1:0-6471 GCA_052388025.1 Actinomycetota bacterium | reverse complement strand
GGGTGGTCGAGGAGGCTGACCGGCGGCCGGTGGCGGCCTCGGGTGGAACCCGTAAGCGGTTGGAGCCGCGATGGGTAACCACCCTCTTCGGAAGGCTTCGCATCCGCAGGTACAGGGTGAAGCTGGGCGAAGAGACATTCCACCCGCTCGACCAGGCGTTGGGGTTGGAGCGTGGCGAGGCGTCTCCTGCCCTGCGGAAGTTGGTCCTCAGGCTCGCAAGGAGGCTTTCCATCCGCGAGGTCGCCGAAGTAATCAGCGACGGGATCGGGGAGCCCTTCTCCTACCAGAACGTGAGTCGCATCGTTCGAAGCGAGAGACGCGCGCCGGGCTAGCCACCGGAGGGTCGGCCCCGGCGGGGACTGCGGGGGAGTCCCATATATCCCAGGTGCGATGGCTTAGTGGCGGACACCGCCAACCTTATGGTGCGCTTCCGCTTTCGCGTTGCTCGCGATCTCCCAGAAGCATGAGCGCAAACAACGGGAAGAGCATCACCGAAAGCAACCCGGCGCCGATGAGCGCCGCGCCAGTGGCCGCACTGACCTGACCGAGGGAAGTCCCGATCTGAACTGCGGCCACGATGAAGCCGAGCGATGTCGCCTGGAGGAGACCCGCAGCGACGGTTTGGCGATTGCCGAACACGGGGCGGTATAGGAGAGCAGGAATCCCCCGCACAAGAAGCAGAGCGAGCAGGAAGGTAGGCACCCGGACCATCGTGATAGCACCCGATAGGAGAGCCGAGAGGTCGAAGTCCACGCCGCTTGAGACGAAGAAGACCGGGATGAGAAACCCGTAGCCGATCGCCTCGAGCTTCAGCCGGAAGTGAGGGTGGGTCGCCGTAGCGTCGCGGTCCACGATCCCCAGGATGACTCCCGCCATGAACGCCCCAAGGATCGTCTGCAAACCGAAGCGCTCCGCCAGAGCAACGAAGCCGATCAGAAGCAGCACCGCCCCGCGGACACGGATCTGCGCCGTGGTGTCCTGGAGCCTGACCAGGACCCCCGAGAGCATCGTCGATCGTCCCGCACCGGCCACGGCGAACCCCACCGCGGCGACAAGCGCCGCAAAACTGCCAAGAAGAGCTAGCCTCGCGCCAACGCCCGCGGCCTGCCCGGAGAACAGCAAGGACAGAAGGATGATCGTGCCAAAGTCCGCGATGGCCGCACCAGAGAGCACGACCTGTCCGAATTCGCCTTCGCTCTGGCCAGCGTCCTTCAGCACGGGTGCGACCAACCCGACGGCCGTGGCCGAGAGGACGATCCCCACAAGAAGGGGAGAGCGAACCTGCCCCGCAGCGCGGAGGGCGAAGCCTACCGACAGGGCGAGGCCGAGCGAGAGTACGAATCCTAGTCCGGACAGTCGGAGCAGCCGGCCCGATAGCCGCTCGAGTTCGACATCCAGGCCCGCTAGGAACAGCAGGAAGGCCAACCCCACGAGCGCCAGGACCCGGACGGGAAGGTCGGACTTCACCCACCCGAGGCCCGATGGGCCGAGGGAGATCCCGAGCACGATCTCGAGGACGACCGCCGGAAGCCGGATCTTCGGGAACAGTCCCAGCGCCAGCGGGGCCAGGAACGCCACGGCGGCCACGATCACCACGTTGGAGAACGAGATCTCCGTCATGCGGACTCCCAATCCGGACCCAACCATCCGCCTGGACCGGCAGGTACGCTTCAGGTTAGTCGCCCCGCGAGCTGCACGGAGGGCACGACCTTGCGAACAACCAGCCGAACTCTCGCTGGATCAGGCCACTCATCCTAGGCAGGCCACTCGTCCTAGTGATCGATCAGCGACCGGGATCGGGGAGCCCCTTCTCCTACGAGAACGTGAGTCAGATCGCTCGGAGCGAGAGAAACGCGCCCGGCTAGCCAGGGGGCGGGTCGGCACCGGTGGGGCTGCGGGGAAGTCCGATTTGCAGGTGCGCAAATCGGCACAGGGATCCGGGGCTTTCTCTCCGCTAGCAGGGGTGGTAGGGTGTGACGAAAGCGGACCACAGCGGACGGTCTTCAGGGGCAGAGTCGCTTGGGAGGTGGTGCGCCTGGTCACGCGTGTTTGAGCGAGTGGCCGCGGTCCGAAGGTCGTGGTCAGCCAGCAAGGAGGACAATAGGAGGAGGAAGCCATGGCTGAGCCGACTCTGTATGAACGCCTCGGTGGCATCTACGCCATAGCAGCTGTAGTGGACCACTTCAGCGACCAACTACTGAAGAACCAGAAGGTGGTCGACGCCAACCCCGAGCTGAAGGAATGGCACACGGTGACATACGCCGGGCGGTTGCCGGGCCTCAAGTTCCTGAGGACGCTGTGGGTTGCGTCGCTGGCGGGCGGACCCTTTCAGTACACAGCCAGAGAGCTGCGCGACGCTCACTTCGATTTGAAGATCCCACCCGAGGTCTTCGATGAGGTCGATGCGGAGCTTGGCCGCACCCTTGATCACTTCGGCGTGCCCGAGCGTGAGAAGGGGGAAGTCTTGGCCGCCTTCGAAGGATGGAAGGGAGAAGTGACGGCTGGTTCCAAGGAAGGGGCCGTCAATTGGCGGCGTTGGCGTTGAGCCGCATGTGAGAGGCTGAACTCGGCTCACCTGACCTCGACGTGGGTCACCTCACATCCCTTCGAACAGTAGGCGTAGGTTTCGTCATGTCCTGGGGATGTACCTTCCGGCGGCCACCTGGTCCTTCGCTTTCGGCGCCGGCGTCAACCGGGGCTACTTCGTAGAGGGCCCAGGTGAGCACGTTGTCGTCGGCGTGGCCGAGGACTTCCCCGAGGGTCAGATCTGGGGTGTCCAGACCAACGGGATTTCCGTCCTGATCGTGTGGCAGCGGTCAACCTGCACGCGATCTCAGCGGTTTGCCACGCGGGCGGGCCCTCTCGATGAGGGACTCTGGAAGGTGACGTCGTGACCTGCCCCCGGTACGGGTCCAGCTTCTCGGTGACGGACGGCTCCATCAAGGGAGGGCCGGCCGCCTTCCCGCAGCCCCAACTCGAGGTCCGGGAGCGCGACGGCAAGATGGAGGTCGGGCTGGCCGAGCCCCTGCACTAACGGGGGTGCGATGAGGGAGACGCCGTCCGCGAGGGCGGCATCTGATCGAGGAGGTGACGAGTTGATGACGGGCGAGCCGGAGACGCATGTGGTGCCGCGTCCCGAAGACAGGGTCGGCCTGATGCAGGTCGTAGGGGACCCTGAGGAGGCCACGCTCTGGGAGCACGTGCGGCCCAGGAAGCTCGACGACGAGCAGTGGCGGAGATTCGAGGGCTACATCGCGGAGATCTTCGGGGCCTTCGGGATGGAGCTCGATCGACCGCTTCGGTTCATCCGCTCCCGGTCCGGTGCTCTTCGAGAAGTTCGGGTTCACTCCGGAGAACGTGGCGTCGCGAGCGCGGCGGCTCCTGGACGTCGGGAGAGTGCCTGATGGCTGAGCGCTCGCCCGAGGTCGTGCTGGTCCGCCACGGCGAGACCGAGTGGAGTAGGACCTCGGCTACGAGCCGGAGACCCCTGTCATCGTCCGGTGGAACGAGGATTGCCACCTGGGAAGGCACCGAGAGATGGCTTACCAACTTGCACGGGAGGTTCGGGCATGAACCCATTGCGACAGCTGCGCGAGGCCGGGCAAAGCATCTGGCTGGACTTCCTCCGCCGCGGCCTCATCACGGGCGGAGTGCTGGAGCGCCTGATCAAGGAGGATGGGGTGACCGGGGTGACTTCGAACCCCACCATCTTCGGGAAGGCCATAAGCGGATCGGCCGACTACGACGGAGCCATCCGGGAGCTTGCGAAGCGGGGCCTTGCTCCTCTCGAGGCCTTCTACGAGCTCGCCTTGGAGGACGTTCGCATGGCTGCAGACCTGTTCCGCCCCGACTTCGAGCAGACCGCGGGCGCCGACGGATTCGTGTCCTTCGAGCTCGAGCCGGGACTGGCCCACGACACCGTGGGGTCCATCGGCGCGGCCCGTGAGCTGGTGGAGAGGATCGCCAAGCCCAACATCATGATCAAGGTTCCAGGCACCCGGAGGGGGCGCCCGTGGTGGAGGAGCTCACCGCCGCCGGCGTGAAGGTGAACATCACTTTGCTCTTCTCGGTGGACGCCTACGAGGCTGTCGCCCTGGCCTACCTCGCAGGCCTGGAGCGGCGCTTGGAGATGGGGGAAGCCCTTGACCGCGTCGCCTCGGTGGCCTCTTTCTTCGTCTCCCGTGTGGACACTGAGGTCGATGCCCAGCTCCCGAAGGGATCGCCGCTTCGGGGGAAGGCGGCCATCGCCAATGCCAGGATGGCCTACCCAGCGGTTCCGCCGGATCTTCTCGGGAGACCGGTGGGAGCGCCTGGCCCGCGCCGGAGGCCGGGTCCAGCGTCCGCTGTGGGCCTCGACCTCGACCAAGGACCCCGCCTACCCGGACGTCATGTACGTCGAAGAGCTGGTGGGGCCGGACACCGTCAACACGATGACCCAGGCCACCCTGGATGCCTTCCGGGATCACGGGAGGGTCCGGCCGGCGGCCGTGCTCGAGGGGGCGGAGGAGGCCGAGCCCACGTTGGCCCTCCTGGCCGAGCGCGGGGTCGACCTCTCTGCGGTCACCGCGAGGCTCCTGGACGAAGGCCTCGCGGCTTTCGAGAAGGACCTGCGGAAGCTCCTCGAGACGATCCAGGCCCGCATGGAGGAGGCCCGGGTGGTCCGCCGCCACGCGGCGAGCGCGCTCGGCTACCTGGAGGAGCCGGTACGCCGGCGCCTGGACCGGATGACGGAGGACGCGGTGGTGCCCCGGATCTGGAGGAAGGATCCCGCGGTGTGGAAGCCCGAGTCCACCGAGATCGCCAACCGCCTGGGCTGGCTCACCGTCACGGAGCTCATGCGAGAGCGAGTCCGGGAGCTCGAGGCCTTCGCCAAGCAAGTAGCGGCGGACGGGTTCACCCATGCCCTCCTCCTCGGTATGGGTGGATCGAGCCTGGCCCCGGAGATGTTTGTCCGGACCTTCGGGACCGCGCCGGGATCCCTCGAGCTCATCGTCCTGGACACCACCCATCCCGGCACGATCGCCCGAGTGGAGGCGTCCCTCGATCTCGACCGGACGCTGTTTCTGGTGGCCAGCAAGTCGGGGACGACGGTGGAGACCTTCTCCCACCTCGCCCACTTCTGGGAGAAGGTCCCCCGAGGCCAACGGTTCGTAGCCATCACCGACGCCGGCACTCCCTTGGAGACCTTGGCCCTGGCCCGAGCGTTCCGAGCTGTGTTCCTGAACCCTCCGGACATCGGAGGCCGCTACTCGGCGCTGTCGCTCTTCGGCCTGGTTCCGGCGGCCCTGATCGGAGCGGACCTACATGGGCTCCTCGACGGCGCCGAGGAAATGGCCTGTGCCTGCGACCCGTGCATCGGGACATCCGACAACCCGGGTGCCTGGCTGGGAGCCGCGATGGGCGGGGCGGCCCGGGCGGGCCGCGACAAGCTCACCCTCGTCCTCCCACCCGAGGTAACGGCCTTCGGAGACTGGTCGGAGCAGTTGCTCGCGGAGTCGACGGGAAAGGAGGGGACCGGGATCATCCCCGTCGCGGGCGAGGATCTGGGACCCTCCGACGTCTACGGCGAGGATCGACTGTTCGCGGCCCTGGGCGAGCACCGGGCGCTCGACCCCCTCCGCTCGGCCGGCCATCCGGTCGTCCAGGTCGACTTCTCGGGCCCCGCCAAGCTCGGAGCGGAGCTCTTCCGGTTCGAGTTCGCAACGGCGGTCGCCGGACACATCCTGGGCATCAATCCGTTCGACCAGTCCGACGTGGAGGAGGCCAAGCTGGCGGCCCGGGAGGTCCTGGAGGGGGCCGGACCGGAGGCTGTCGCCGTAGCCACTCTCTCCGAACTCCTGGAGTCGGTGAAGGCGCCCGATTACGTGGCTATCCAGGCCTACCTGGACCGGACGCCTGAGACTGAGGCTGCCCTTCACCGGGTACGCCTGGCCATCAGGGACCGGCACCAGGTGGCCACGACCATGGGCTTCGGGCCCCGCTTTTTGCACTCCACGGGGCAGCTCCACAAGGGCGGGCCGGACAGCGGCGTCTTCATCCAAGTGGTGGACCGTGGAAGGGAAGTCGACCTCCCGATCCCGGGGAAGCCGTACACATTCGGACGGCTCATCGACGCGCAGGCCCTGGGCGACCTCCGAGCCCTCTTCGCCCGGGGCCGGAGGCTCGCCCGGGTCACGCCGGAAGAACTCATGGACGTGGTGTAGCGCTGCAACTCAGTATGGTCGGCGTCGGCCGGATTAGGACGAACATGGCCGAGCACGTCCGCCGGCGGCCACGAGGTCATCGGCCGCGACGGAACCCGGTGGTCTGAGGCCCCTGCCCGCGAGGCACTGGTCGAAGGGCTCGCGTCGCCGGGGTGGTGCGGACCATGGTCCCTGGGGGAGCCAACGGGGCATGGGATCCGAGACCTCCCGGACCAGCTGGATACAGCGCGACCTCGTGGTTGAGGGGTGGTAACTCGATTTTCCTGAA
>JBQTIP010000071.1:0-3706 GCA_052388025.1 Actinomycetota bacterium | reverse complement strand
TTCCGGCGGTGATCGAATCTCGCCGGCGCTGAGCCCGGCTCCCGGGGAATGAACTTCGATACGCTCCGGGCGTGGAGCTCCTTCAGGGCATCGCATCCCTCCCGGCCGCGGCGGGACCCTCCGTCGTGACCGTGGGCTTCTTCGATGGGGTGCACAGGGGCCATCGGGCGGTCTTTCGGCGGACGGTCGAGGTCGCCGTCGAAAGAGGGGCGATGCCGGTGGCGGTGACGTTCGACCGTCATCCGCGGGAGATCCTGACGCCCGGGCGCGAGCCGCGCCTCCTCACGACCGTGAAGCGGAAGGCGGGCCTGATCGAGGCGACCGGGATCCAGGCGCTCCTGGTGCTCGAGTTCACCGAGGAGTTCTCGAGGTGGTCGGCGGAGGAGTTCGTCCGCCGGGTGCTGCTCGAGGGCCTGCACGCCGATCACGCGGTCGTCGGAGCCAACTTCACGTTCGGGCACAGGGCGGCCGGCAACCTGGAGGTGCTTCAGGCGCTGGGTGCGCCGTACGGCCTCACGGCCGAGGGCGTGGCGCTGGTGGAGCTCGGCGGCCGCACGGTCTCGTCCTCGTCCATCCGGGAGGCGCTCGCGACCGGCGACCTCACCTGGCCGCTGGAGGCCCTGGGGCGGCGGTTCGTCGTCGACGGCGAAGTGGTGAGCGGCGCGGGGCGAGGGAAAGGCCTCGGCTTCCCGACGGCGAACCTCCGGACCTGGCCCCGCCTGCTCCTGCCGGGCAACGGCATCTACGCCGGCCGTGCGCGGACGGACGGCGACGACCACGTGGCGGCCATCAGCGTGGGAACGAACCCCACGTTCGGCGCCGAGCCGCTCCACGTGGAGGCGTACCTCCTCGACTACCGCGGCGGCGACCTGCGGGGCGAGGCCCTGTCGGTGGAGTTCTGGGCGCGCCTGCGGGACGAGCTGCGGTTCGACTCGCCGGGGGAGCTCTCCCGGGCGATCGCCGAGGACGTCGAGCGCACGCGAGAGCTCATCCCCGCCCCCCGAGAGGGCTGAGGTGCCCGGAAGGCACCGGTCTTCGCGCGGACCCTTCCGCTTCGTCGGGCTCCTGGTCCTGGTCCTGCTCGGGCTCGTGACGGGGGGCGTGCTCGTCGTCCGCCTGACGCCGCTACTCGACCGCGGCGAGGCGACGCGTGCCACTCCCGTCTCGAGCCCGCCCGCGGTCACGCCGTCGCCGTCGCCAGCCGACTCGCCGAGCCCCGAGCCCGAGCCCCGCGGCAGGATCCTCATCCACGGCACGGGAGACGTGAACGTCGACCCGAGCTACATCCCGAACTTCCGCACCTACGGGTACGGCTACGCCTGGTCGGGCCTGGAGGGCCTGTTCCGTCGCGACGATCTCACGGTCATCAACCTCGAATGCGCGGTCTCCGACAAGGGGACGGAAGTGCCTAAGGAGTTCAATTTCCGGGGCGACCCCGCCGCGCTCCCGGCGATGCGGAAGGCGGGCGTGGAGGTCGCGAACCTCGGGAACAACCACTCCTACGATTTCGGTCCCGAGGCGCTCGTCGACACCCGCAAGAACGTCGAGCGGGCGGGGATCGCGGCCGTCGGGGCGGGGAAAGACCGGCGGGAGGCGCTCTCGCCGGCACTCTTCGAGCTGAACGGCTGGACGGTGGCCGTCGTCGGAATCGACCACGTCGTCGATCCGTTCCCGGAGGCCGTGGCCACGCCGGACAAGCCGGGGACCGCGGCCGGCCACGACGTCGGGCAGATGCTCGGAGCCATCCGGAGGGCCCAGCGGGCGGCCGACATCGTCGTGGTCACGATCCACTGGGGGATCGAGCTGGACACGCAGCCGAGGGACTTCCAGGTCGACATGGGACACTGGTTCGTCGACGCGGGGGCCGACGTCATCTTCGGGCACCACGCGCATCGTCTACAGCCGCTCTCGTTCTACAAGGGACGGCCGATCTTCTGGGGTCTCGGCAACTTCGTGTGGCCGAACTTCTCCGTCGGCGGATCGACGACGGCGGTGGGCGAGGTCAAGGTGACCACGGACGGCGAGTTCAAGGCGAGCCTGTTGCCGGCCTTCATCGAGTCCGCCGGCCACCCGGTCCTTCGCGGTTAGGGTTCCGGCGGCGGGCGGGCCCGGATCGCTCTTCCGGTGCCGAAGAGGCCAGTTTCCGAAGAGATGCTAGCGGTCGAACGGGCCAGGGAGCGGCCGATGAAGCAGATCGGCGCCCCCATGTCGAACAGAGCTTCGATATTGGCGACGACGCGCCGTACGCCGATCTTAGGGAGACCGACTTACCTCTTTGGGGGTATCAGCCGTCGGCCGGTTCACACCGATAACCACCCCGAGCGCGGGATATCCCGTCAGCCATGGTACCGACAAGGAGGACACTCATGCAGCGCAAGATGGCCGCCACGGTGCTCGTACTGGCCCTGTTCGTCGCCCTGGTGAGCTTGACCGCATTCGGGTTGTTCACCGACACGGCCTCGGTGGGCAGCAACGTGTTCAGCACGGGCACCGTCGACATCAGCACCGCGCCGGCGAGCGCCTTCATCACCTTCTCGAACATGGCGCCCGGCGACCAGGTGACGGCCCCGATCACGGTGTCGAACCTCGGCACCCTCGACCTGCGCTACGCCGTCAGGAGCACGACCACCGCGGGCACGCTGGCGGCCCAGCTGGACCTGACCATCAAGTCCGGCGTGACGACCTGCACCAATGCGGGATTCGGAGCCACCGGCATCGTCCTCTACGCAGCGGCGGATCTGGGCAGCACGACGGGCATCAACGTCGTCGGCGACCCGACCCAGGGGGCGCAGGCGGGGGACCGGGCACTGGTCACCGGTGCCAGCGAGACGCTGTGCTTCAACGTCAGCCTGCCCCTAAGCACCGGCAACGCCTTCCAGAACCTAACGACGACGGCGACCTTCGACTTCCTGGCGGAGCAGACGAGGAACAACTGACGCTAGCCGGCCAGTAGGAGTAGGAGTGGGGGGTTGCAGCGCTAAAGCGCAGGCAGCCCCCCACCGACGTTCTAGGAAGAGCCGTGACATCCCGAGCCCCTTACGAGCAGAACCTCCCCCGGGAGCGGCGAGCGCCATCATGAGCCGCCTGCTGCGGGGGGCCTTCGTGATGCTGCTGTTCGTGGTGGCCGGCGTCCTCGCCACCGCGATCGTTGCCCGATTCCTCGGCTTCGGCCTGCTAGTCGTCCGCGGCGGCAGCATGGGCGAGGCCCTGCCCAACGGCACCCTGGTGGTTAGTCGCTGGGTGGCGGCCGACGAGGTGAAGCCCGGTGACATCATCGTGATCCGGGAGGCAACGGACCCGGAGAAGGCGAGCCCCAAGATCCACCGTGTCGTTTCGGTCTATGAGGACGAGGGCGAGATCCTGGTTCGGACCAGAGGCGATCGCAACAACGCCCCCGACCCAAACCTCTACGTCCTGCCCGACCGCGTCGTAATCCCGGTCCTCTCGCTGCACTCCGTGGGACTCCTCGTCGCAGCCATCGCAACCCCGCTCGGCTGGATTCTCCTCGTGGTGCTCCCCGCGGCAGCGCTCTGCTTCTCCACGCTTCGTACCATCTGGTCGGATGGGCCCCGACGAGCGCTGAGGAAGGGGGCGTACCGGGATGATCGAGGGTTCGCCTAGACGGGCCGTCACCGCCGCGCTCCTCTGGTCGCTGATGGCTGTGGCGGTCTCTGCGGGCTCCTCCCTCGCGCTCTTCGCCGACACG
>JBQTIP010000070.1:0-6500 GCA_052388025.1 Actinomycetota bacterium | reverse complement strand
CACGGCCGCGATGACCGGCTTGTCCAGGTCGAAGAGCTCCGTGAGACCGGCGAACCCGCCCGGACCCCAGTCGTCGGAGTCGCCCGCCGCGGCCGCCTTGAGGTCCCAGCCGGCCGAGAAGAACTGGAAGCACGGCTCGGCGAGCTCGTCGAGCGCCTCCAGCCGATGGAACCGGTGCGGATCCTGCTCTTCGGCTCCGCCGCCCGCGGCACCGCGGATCATCTGAGCGACCTCGACGTCATCGTCGTGGCGGAGCGCGTGCCGCCGCGCTTCCTCGATCGGATCGCCGAGGCCTACGACCTGCTCGACCCGGGATATGCCCTGGACCTCCTCATCTACACGCCGGAGGAGTACGAAGCCAGGCTCGATGCTGAAAACGACCTCCTGGAGGAGGCGGAGCGGCACGGGCGGGTCATCTATGAGAGACCCGCTGCGTGACGTGGCCCGCGGCGGGGCCCTCGCCTACCTCGCGGCCTGGGACGTGCACCGGGCGAGGCTCTTCGGTCGATGCGAGCCCACGACGGGGATCGCCCCGTTCGGCCGCCTGGTCGAGTAGGTCATGACCGCCGAGCCCTACGCCTCGGCCGGCCGGGTGTTCTGGGTGGTGGACAACGGCTCATCGCACCGAGGGCGGGCGGCGTGCGAGCGGCTGCGGGAGACCTGGCCGAACCTGCACCTCGTGCACCTGCCCGTCCACGCTTCCTGGCTCAACTCGAGATCTACTTGTCGATCGTGCAGCGCAAGGTGCTCACCCCGAACGACTTCTGCTCACCCGACGAGGTCGCCGAGCGTCTCCTCGCCTTCCAAGCCCGGTACGAGCAGATGGCGAAGCCATTCGAGTGGAAGTTCACCCGCGGCGACCTCGCCACACTCATGGCGCGGCTGTCTTCCGCCGATGAGAACCTGCCCGCTGCCGCCTGATAGATACGTCACCGAACTTTCGACCCAGAGCACATAAATTAGGAACGTCCGGACCTCGATGTCGGTGGCGGGCGCTACGGTGCGCCCATGCTCGGTTCCCTGCTCGACGTCCTCTTCCCCCGGCGCTGCGCCGGCTGCGGGAGCGGCGCCTGGCCTTTCTGCCCCGCCTGCATGCGGGACCTCGTGGCGCTCACGCCCCCATGGTGCTCCCGGTGCGGCCGGCCGGCCGAGCGCGATGTCGATGAATGCCGCGGATGTCCGCCCGAGGAGATCTCGACCGCGCGCTCCGCGTTCCTGTTCCGTGGCGCCGCTCGCGCCGCGATCCACCGGCTGAAGTTCTCGAGTTGGCGGGCGGTCGCGAAGGCCTTGGGCGAGGCCATGGTCGCGGTCAATGCGTTCCAGGCCGACGCGGTGACCTGGGTTCCTCTCTCGCGCGCTCGTATGGCCTCGCGCGGCTTCGACCAGGCGCGGGCACTGGCCGTCGTGGTCGGGGAGCGGCTCGGTCTCGCCGTCCGACCGCTCCTGGTGCGGGCGGGCGAGACTGAGCCACAGGCGCGCAGGGGTGGGGCGGAGCGACGGCTCGCGATGCGGGGCATGTTCCGGGGCGCCGAGCGGGCACCGCCTAGCGTGCTCCTCGTCGACGACGTCTTGACCACGGGGGCGACCGCCGGGGCGTGCGCGGCCGCGCTGCGGGAGGCCGGCGCGCGCCACGTGGGGCTCCTCACGGCGGCGCGAGCGGTCTTCGGCCGGCTTCCGAGTCGTTATACTCAGTCGGGCTCTCGCCTGGGTCTGTGGTTGCCCGGGGAACTTCCCCGGTAGTCGATGCCAGTCGCAGGCGAAACGACCCACGTAAGGCGACCCTTGGTTGCTGAGCATGGCGCGGTTTAGACGTAAGCCCTGCCCCGGCCGGGGCAACCCGGTTCGGGAGAAGGTGCTAAGCCGCCCTGCGGGCGGTGATCCCCTCTGCAGGCGAGTGTGGGGCCAAAGACCAGGTCAGCCAGGCGAGAGCCCACTTCCCCGGAGCCCGGCCGGGTTCCGGTCGCACCGATCACCAGGATGGGGGCGCGGATGAATCTCGTCCTGAAGGGCCGCGGCGAGAGGATCACGGAGCACGACCGTGGCGCGGCCGCGCACAAGCTCACCCGCCTCTCGCGCCTCGAGCCCCGCGTCACGCGCGTGGAGGTCGAGATCATCACGGAGCGGAACCCGCGCCGAAGAGGCGGCAAGCGCCTGGAGGCCTCGCTAGAGATCCCGAGGAAGACCTTCCGGGCGAGCGCGCAGGGCTCCGACGTCGAGACGGCTCTGGACCAGCTCGCCGAGCGTCTAGAGCGACAGCTCCGCGATCACCACGGAAAGAGGAGAAAGCGCATGGCGGCCCGTGCGAATCGACTAGAATCCGCAGGCGTCAGCCCGGAGCAAGCCGAACCGATCGAGTGAGCGAGGTGCCGGGCCAGGGCCCGGGGGCTCGGTGGCGACAATGGGCAAGGAACAGGCGAGCGGTTCCGAGAACCTCAGGGTCTTGGTCGTCGACGATCATGCCCTCTTCCGCCGGGGACTGCAGATGGTCCTCGAGCAGGAAGCCGGCATCGAGCTCGTGGGGGAGGCCTCCGACGGCCACGAGGCCGTCGAGCGCGCCCAGGAGCTCATGCCCGACGTGATCCTGATGGACGTCCGCATGCCGAAGCGCTCGGGCATCGAAGCGACGGGCCAGATCAAGGAGCTGCTTCCCCACGTCAAGATCCTCATGCTCACGATCTCCGACGAGGAGGCCGACCTCTACGACGCCATCAAGGCAGGCGCTTCGGGCTACCTCCTCAAAGAGATCCCCATCGAGGAGGTCGCGGACGCGATCCGATCCGTGTGGGCCGGCCAGTCGCGGATCTCGCCCTCGATGGCGTCGAAGCTCCTCTCCGAGTTCGCCGCGATGAGCAGGGCGAGCGACGAGCGCCCGCAGATGCCCACGCCGAGGCTCACGGAGCGAGAGATGGAGGTCCTGACCCTCGTCGCGCAGGGCCTGAACAACCGCGACATCGCGAAGGAGCTATACATCTCGGAGAACACCGTGAAGAACCACATCCGCAACATCCTGGAGAAGCTGCACCTGCACTCCCGGATGGAGGCGGTGGTCTACGCGGTGCGCGAGAAGCTCCTCGAGATCAAGTAGGCCTTCCCGCCGTTCCTTCGTGGGAGTCTGCCCTCTGTGGGCGATGTCACATTGGCATGCCGAGGCTGTGACAAGGATGTGAAGCCCAGGGAATGCGCATTGCCGTCGGTCGCGTGCAGGGGGACACTCGCCTCATGCGTACGGTGGTGCCGCCCAACCGAGCACCATCGGCCATCCCCGGCTTAATCCTCCTCTTTCCCGCCCTGCTCTTTGTCGCCGCGAACCTGCTGAAGTTCGAGCTCGGGCTCCCGTTCCTCTACGACCTCGTCGAACCGGTGGTGAACCCCCGCGCTCCCGCGTTCCACGCCGTCCTCGCGGTCGTCGTGATTGGCGGGCCAGTGGCCGCGCTGGCGATCAGCCTCCTCTCGATCGCGCGGCTCGGGTTCCGCCGCGAGGACGGGGTCGTCTTCGGCACCGTCGCAGCGAGGCTGCGCGGCCCACATCTGGCCGTCATCGTGATCAGCCTCGCCATCCTGGCCACGATCGCCGGCTACCTGGTCGCCGAGAACCTCCCTTGCATCACCGGCGCACGATTAGACTGCTGACCAGGTCTCGGGGCGTTCCGGAGGCCCTTCGTTAGAATCGAAGTTCCGGATCGGCATACCCTCCCCCGAAGGAGCCCTTTGGTCCTCGATAAGATCCTCGGCGCCGGCCAGGGTAGACGGCGCAAGCGTTACGAAGAGATCGTCCAGCTCGTGAACACCTACGAGCTGGAGGTCGAGGACCTCTCAGCAGAGGAGCTCCGGGGGAAGGCGGCCGAGTTCCGCGAGCGGCTCGCCGAGGGCGAGACGCTCGACGACATCCTGCCGGAGGCCTTCGCCTGCGTCCGCGAGGCGGCGCGGCGCACCATCGGCCAGCGGCACTTCGACGTCCAGGTCATGGGTGCCGCGGCCCTGCACGAGGGCCAGATCGCCGAGATGAAGACGGGCGAGGGCAAGACCCTCGTATCGACGATGCCGGGGTACCTGAACGCGCTCGCCGGCAACGGAGTCCACATCGTCACCGTCAACGACTACCTGGCGAAGCGCGACTCCGAGTGGATGGGTCCCATCTACCGAGCCCTCGGCGTCTCGGTGGGGCTGATCCAAGCGCAGATGTCCCCCGCCCAGCGCCGGCCCGCGTACGCGTCAGACCTGACCTATGGCACCAACAACGAGTTCGGCTTCGACTACCTCCGCGACAACATGGCCATGCGGATGGAGGACATGGTCCAGCGCGGCCACTCCTACGCCATCGTCGACGAGGTGGACTCGATCCTGATCGACGAGGCCCGCACCCCGCTGATCATCTCCGGGATGGTGGCCGACTCGGCGAAGTGGTACCAGACCTTCGCTCGGATCGTGCCCCGACTTCGCCGCGAGGACGACTACGAGGTCGACGAGTCGAAGAAGACCGTTGCCGTCACCGAGGCGGGCGTGGGAAAGGTCGAGGAGGCCCTCGGGATCGAGAACCTCTACGAGCACGTCCACACGCCGCTCGTCCACCACCTCCAGAACGCGCTCCGGGCGAAGGAGCTTTACCACCGCGACGTCGAGTACCTCGTGACGAACGGCGAGGTGAAGATCGTCGACGAGTTCACCGGTCGTGTGCTGGAGGGCCGGCGCTACTCCGAGGGTCTCCACCAGGCCATCGAGGCCAAGGAGGGCGTGCGCGTCAAGGAGGAGAATCAGACCCTCGCCACGATCACGATCCAGAACTACTTCAAGATGTACGAGAAGCTCGCTGGGATGACCGGTACCGCGAAGACGCAGCTCACGGAGTTCGAGGAGACGTACAAGCTGGGAGTGGTCGAGATCCCCACTAACCAGCCGATGATCCGGGCGGACGAGCAGGACCTCATCTACAAGATCGAGGACGCGAAGTGGAACGCTGTCGTCGACGACCTCGGGGAGCGCCACGATAAGGGACAGCCGGTGCTGGTCGGCACCGTCTCGATCGAGAAGTCCGAGCGCCTGTCGGGGTACCTGAGCCGCCGCGGCATCCCGCACCACGTCCTGAACGCCAAGAACCACGAGCAGGAGGCGCTGATCGTGGCGCAGGCCGGCCGCCTCGGGTCGGTGACGGTCGCGACGAACATGGCCGGTCGAGGCGTCGACATCCTGCTCGGCGGCAACCCCGAATACCTCGCGCGCCAGGAGATGGCCGCGCGCGGCTTCGACAACGACCGCTACCTGCTCTTCGAGATGGACGAGGAGGAGCGCGCCGAGTACGAGGCCGAGTACGGGGCGCTCTTCGCGAAGTTCAAGCAGCAGACCGACGCCGAGCACGAGCAGGTCGTGGAGGTCGGCGGGCTGTACGTGCTCGGCACCGAACGGCACGAGTCTCGGCGCATCGACAACCAGCTGCGCGGGCGATCGGGCCGTCAGGGCGACCCCGGGGAGTCGCTGTTCTACCTGTCGCTCGAGGACGACCTGATGCGCATGTTCGCGTCGGAGCGAATCGCCTCGATCATGGAGCGGCTCAAGTGGCCCGACGACGAGCCCATCACCGCGAAGATGGTCACGAAGGCCGTCGAGAGCGCCCAACGACAGATCGAGGAGCTCAACTTCGAGCGCCGCAAGAACGTCCTGAAGTACGACGACGTCATGAACACGCAGCGCCAGGTCATCTACGAGGAGCGACGGAAGATCCTCGAGGGCCGCGACCTGAAGGAGGAGGCGCTCGAGTACGTCGCCGACGTGGTCGAGCGAACCCTCGCGCAGTTCGTCTCCTCCGACGTGTTCCCGGAGGAGTGGGACCTCGACGGGCTGGTGACGTCGCTCGGCGAGATCTTCCCGGTCAGGACGCGCAAGGGCGACCTGGAGGACGTGACCGACGTGTCCGAGCTGATGGAGCGGATCGTCGAGGAGGCGCTCGCGATCTACGAGGAGAAGGAGCAGACGCTCGGTGCCCAAGTGATGCGCGAGCTGGAGCGGATGGTGCTGCTCAACATCACCGACAACAAGTGGCGTGAGCACCTCTACGAGATGGACTACCTGGAGGAGGGCATCCACCTTCGAGCGTACGGCCAGCGCGACCCGCTGACCGAGTATCGGCGCGAGGCCTACGCGATGTTCGAGGAGCTCACCGGCGGCATCCGCGACGAGTTCGTGAAGTACATCTACCGGGTCGAGCTCGTCCGCCAGGACGAGCCGTCGCGCCCCCGGCCCCAGCGGGTCGTGATGAGCCGCGGCGAGGACGCAGGGAGCGAGGGCGGGGCTCCGCAGGCTAAGAGCGAGAAGGTCGGGCGAAACGCCCCGTGCCCGTGCGGGTCGGGGCGCAAATACAAGAAGTGCCACGGCGCTACGGCGTGACCGGATGAGTCGTGAGAGCCGGGCCGGGCCCGGGGGCCCGGCCGCGGCCCGGGGGGCCGGGGGGGGGGTTTGTAAACCGCCCAGGGGGGCGGCCGGTGGGGTTGTGGGGGGAGGGGGGGTGT
>JBQTIP010000069.1:0-2082 GCA_052388025.1 Actinomycetota bacterium | reverse complement strand
ATCAATTGCGCGTGCATCCGCTTCGGCACCTCGCCGATCGGTGGTATCTCGCCGATCTCGTACAGGTCCTTGCCCATGGTTCCACCCCATTCGGTCGGCCGGTCGCGTCGGGCGCCCCGACGATAGGGGAGCCGCCGAGAACCCGACAAGTCGGCGGGCGATACGATGGCGAGCGTGACCGACGAGACGGACGGGAGCGCCCCCGGAGAGGACCTGGGAGCCGGGCGGGAGCCGGGCGGCGAGCCCGAGCACGAGAGGCTGGGCGAACGGCTGGTCGACGCTGCCTACGAGGCCGAGTACGAGACCGGACGCCGCGAGGAGACCTTCGAGCAAGCACGGTCCAGCATCCATCGGCGTGTGGCGCGCATGTTCGTGGGCTTCGCGCTCCTGTTCACGGGCGTCCTGCTGTTGGTTCTGCCCGGCCCCGGATGGCTCTGCATCGCGGCGGGCCTCGGGATCCTCTCGAGAGACGTCGCGTGGGCCGAGCGGGCGCTCGAGCGCGTTCGGCGCCGCCTGCCCCAGGACAGCCAGGGGCGGGTCGCGAAGCCGGTCATCGCGACCTCGGTGTTCCTCGCCCTCGCCGGCGTCGCGGCGAGCGTCTGGTTCATGCTCAGGTAGCGGCGCTTACAGGACACGTGGCCGACCGAGGGCACCAGCCGCAATGCGGTCCCGGCCGCAGGTCGGGCTCGCGGCCGCCGGCAAGCGATGCGGCGGCTCGCGCGGCCCCGATGGCCCGGTCGGCCGCGTGTCGCAGCACCTCCTCGCTCACGTCCTCCGACTGCCATTCCCCCGACTCGAGGAACAAGCTCGCGGCCCGGTACGGAGGGACGCCGAATCGAAGCGTCATGAGCAGGGCGTAGAACCGCATGTCCTCGGGGTATTCGGGGTAGGCGCCGCCGCTCTTCAGGTCGATGGCCAGGCGGGTGGCCCGCCCCGGATCGCCCCGCTCCGGGCGGCCGAGCACCAGGTCGACCTGGCCGGAGAGCACGAGGGCCCCTCCAAGGAGCTCCACCCTCACCCGAAGCTCGCTCACCGGGGCCAGCTCCCGACGGAGGTCCCGGAGCGGCGGGAACGACGCCTGGAACAGGCTGAGCCGGCGGACGACCTCCATGGCGATCTCGTCCTGCTCGAGGCGGTGTAGCGGCCGCCAGTACGCGGCGAACCGCCCGTCCTCCTCGAGGCGCTCGACGGCCCGCGCCGTCGCCGCGTGGGGGTCGACCGCGTCCCGGCTCCCGACGTCCACCTCTATGGCTCTGTGCAGAAGTGTCCCCACGGCGCTCTTGAACGAGTGCTCGAACGGCGGGCCTTGACCGAGCAGGCCGGCGTGGAACAAGCCCTCGCACCGCGCGTGGTCGTTCAGCCGTCCCTTTCCCAGCCACAGCGGCTCCGAGAGCTCCAGGCCCCGGACGGCCTCCTCGATCCGGTCGCGCAGCCGAACGGCGAGGTCGGCCGGGAACAGTGGTCGCTCGCCGGTCCCGATCAGCCCATCGAGCGTCCGCCGCTGGACGGAGGTCAGCTCCATCCCGCTAATGTTAGGGAACACCACTGACATGGCCGAGACCCCCTGCGAAGGGACCTGTCGACCTGTAAGCGGGGGTCGGTCGGGGCGATAGACTCCCGTGCACATGGCCAAGACCGTCGACGACGCCTCGGGCGCGGGTCCCGAGGACCCGAGGATCCGCCCGCCCACCGTCGAGGAGCGCATCGAGGAACTCCGCCGGCGCAAGGCCGCCACGCTCCAGCCGGGGAGCAAGGACGCGGTCGCCAAGCAGCACGCCCGCGGGAAGCTCACCGCCCGGGAACGGGTCGACCTGCTCCTGGACAAGAGCTCGTTCTCGGAGACGGACCCGATGGCCACACACCAGTCCCACGACTTCGGGATGGAGCGGACCCGGCCGCCGGGCGACGGCGTCGTGACGGGCTACGGCACGATCGATGGACGGAAGGTCTTCGTGGCCTCGCAGGACTTCACGGTGTTCGGCGGATCGCTCGGCGAGGTCATGGCCCAGAAGATCTGCAAGGTGCAGGACCTCGCGATGTCCACGGGCGCCCCGTTCATCGCGATCAACGACTCCGGCGGAG
>JBQTIP010000068.1:0-28604 GCA_052388025.1 Actinomycetota bacterium | reverse complement strand
GCGGTGGCGAGCGGGCTCGTGCAATCGACCACGATCTTGCCGGGGGCGACATGCTCCTTGATCGACCGGTAGATATCGGCCTGCCCGGCGTAGGGGACGGTGACGAAGACGACCTCGCCCCGCTCGGCCGCCTGCCCGTTCTCGGTACCGTCTAGGGCCGCGATCTCGCCCAGGATCCCCTGGGCCTTCTCGGCCGCCCCCGCTCCCTTCTCTTCGGAGCGCGAACCGATGATCACGTGGTGTCCGGCCCTCCCCAACCGAAGCGTGAGGCCGAACCCCTCCTCACCCGTCCCGCCGATCACCGCGATGTCCACGGCGCGGAGCTTACCGGAAGGCCACGGAGCAACCGTGCCCGATGTCGCAACTAGTCTGAGTCAGACTAGTGCGACGGGCGGTGCTCGCCGAAGACCCCCCGGAGCGTGTCGGACACCTCGCCAAGGGTGGCCCGGGCGCGCAGCGCGTCCTTCATCGGCGGCAGGAGGTTGGCCGTGCCCCGCGCGGCCGCCTCGAGCGCCGCGAGCGCCGCGTCGACGGCAGCCCCATCCCGTTCCTGACGTAGCTTCCCGGTCCGCTCGAGCTGCCTTCGAACCTCGTCCTCGTCGATTCGCTGGGTCTCGAGGGACCGGTCTTCGTCCTCCTCGAACCGGTTCACGCCGACCACGACGCGCTCCCCCGACTCAACGCCCTGCTGGATCCGGAACGCCGCCTCGTGGATCTCGTCCTGGAAGAACCCGGCTTCGATCGCGGCGACGGCGCCGCCCATACCCTCGATCTTGTCCAGGTACTGGTTCGCGCGTTCCTCGATCTCATTGGTGAGCGACTCGACGAAGTACGACCCGGCCAGCGGATCGGCCGTGTTGGTCACCCCCGACTCGTAGCCCACGATCTGCTGGGTGCGGAGCGCGATCTTGACGGCGTGTTCGGTCGGGAGCGCCAGGGCCTCGTCGAACGAGTTGGTATGCAAAGACTGGGTCCCGCCCAGCACCGCCGCCAGGGCCTCCAGCGCAGTTCGAACGATGTTGTTCTCCGGCTGTTGGGCGGTGAGCGTCGCGCCGCCCGTCTGCGTGTGGAACCGGAGCATCGCGCTGCGAGGGTCTCTCGCGCCGAACCGCTCGGTCATGATCCGCGCCCACATCCGACGGGCAGCGCGGAACTTCGCGACCTCCTCGAAGAAGTTCATGTGGCACGCGAAGAAGAACGACAGGCGCGGAGCGAACTCGTCGATCCCGAGTCCGGCGTCGAGCGCCGCTCGGACGTACGCGATCGCGTTCGCCAGCGTGAACGCGACCTCCTGGACGGCCGTCGAGCCGGCCTCGCGCATGTGGTAGCCCGATATCGAGATCGTGTTCCACCGGGGGATGTGGTCGCGGCAGTAGGCGAACAGATCGGTGATGATCCGCATCGAAGGGGCGGGCGGGTAGATGTACGTGCCGCGTGCCGCGTACTCCTTCAGCAGGTCGTTCTGGACGGTGCCAGAGATCCGGTCGGAGGACACGCCCTGCTCCTCGGCCACCAGCTCGTACAGCAGCAGCAGGATGGCCGCCGTGGCGTTGATCGTCATCGAGGTGGAGACCCGGTACAGGGGGATCCCGTCGAAGAGCCGTCGCATGTCCTCGATCGAGTCGATCGCGACACCGGTCTTCCCGACCTCCCCCTCCGCGCGGGGGTGGTCGGAGTCGTAGCCCATCTGCGTGGGCAGGTCGAAGGCGACCGAGAGCCCGGTTTGCCCGTGCTCCAGCAGGTAGCAGAACCGGCGGTTGGTCTCGGCCGCCGAACCCATGCCGGCGTACTGCCGCATGGTCCACAGGCGGCCGCGGTACATGGAGGGGTACACGCCGCGCGTGAACGGCGGCTCGCCGGGCCGGCCGAGGTCCCGGGCCGGGTCGAAGCCCTCGAGGTCCACGGGTCCGTACAGCGGCCTGACCTCGATCCCGGAGTCCATCGTCCGGCGCTCCTCTGCCATGGCGGCAAGCGTAACCCCGCATCGCGGCCCCGGGCCACGCGAGGAATGCGCGGGGCACCGGGCGGGGTTCGAACCGACAGCGACGGCGACGGCAGGAGGTGAGGATCGTGACGCTGTTCCACGGCGGGCGCAGGGGATCGTGGCACGTCGAGCGGATCGACGCGGTCAAGGGGGCTTCCCTCCCGCCGGCCGAGCGGCTGGAGGTCGTCGAGGGCCGGGACGCTGACGCGCGGGACGCTGCCTGGACGCTTCGAGGTATCACCAGCTACGAGCGGTATGTGCGCCGGGACGAGCAGGATGAGCTTCGGGCCCGCTCCCCGGAGCTCGAACGCCCCGAGGCGACCCGCGCCGCACTAATCCCAGTCCGCAAGTCGGATGCATGGTGGAACCTGCCGCAGGACGAGCGGCGGGAGGTCTTCGAGGAGCGCTCCCGCCACATCGCGACGGGTCTCAAGTACCTGCCAGCCGTCGCGCGGCGCCTGTACCACTGCCGAGACCTGGGCGAGCCCTTCGACTTCCTCACGTGGTTCGAGTACGCGCCGACCGACGCCGCGGCGTTCGAGGAGCTCGTCGCCATGCTGCGCAAGACGGAGGAGTGGGGGTACGTGGAACGCGAGGTCGACATCCGGCTCGCTCGCGACAAGGAATAGTGAAACGTCGGCCCGCCCCCGTCTAGAGTCGGCGCATGGACATCGTGAACCCGCAGGTCGAGGCGTACATGCGCGGGCTGCTCGCGCGCCTCGACGAGCCCGTGCTCTTGGAGATGGAGGCGGAGGCCGAGGAACGCGGCTTCCCGATCATCGGACGGCTCGTGGGGGCGACGGTCGAGGTGCTGGCGCGCGCGGTCGGCGCCAGGCGCGCCTTCGAACTCGGCTCCGGCTACGGCTACTCGGCGTACTGGTTCTCGCGAGCGGTCGGATCAGGCGGCGAGGTGCACTGCACCGACGGCGACCCCGAGAACGAGCGGAAGGCTCTAGACTACCTGGGCCGGGCCGGGCTCATCGGCCCGATCCGGTACCACGTCGGCGAGGCCATCGAGACCCTCGAGGCGACGCCCGGCGAGTTCGACGTCGTCTACAACGACATCGACAAGGGCGGCTACCCGGCTGCCTGGCGTGTCGCCCGCGAGCGCATTCGCACCGGCGGCCTGTACATCTGCGACAACGTGCTCTGGTCCGGTCGCGTCGTGGCGCTGGACCCCGATGACACCCGGCCGCACTACACGGAAGCGATCCTCGAGCACAACCGTCTGATCGCCGAGGACGAGCGCTACCTCTCGACCATCGTCCCCACCCGCGACGGCGTCATGGTGGCGCTCCGGGTGCGCTGACCGGTTCCAGGGGTTCACGTGAAGTAGACTCCGCGCGGCCCAGCCGTCCCCATCGGGTCGCGGACGGCGCGATACGCTGTGAAGGGTAGTCGTGGCGAAGAGGAAGTCTGACTTCGGGACGCTCTACAGGGGCCGCGAGGGCCAGTGGTCGTGGGTAGCCCATCGCGTCTCGGGCGTCGGCATCATCCTCTTCCTGTTCGCCCATGTGGTCGATACGGCCGTCGTGGGCTGGGGTCCTGAGGCCTACAACCGGGTCGTCTCCGTCTACCACAACTGGGCGGTGCAACTGCTGGAGCTCGCCCTCGTCGCAATGGTGCTCTACCACGCTCTGAACGGCATCCGGATCATGGCCATCGACTTCTGGCCCAGGGCGGCCGGGTACAGCCGGCAGCTGTTCTTCGCCACGACCGCCCTCTTCCTGGCCGCGATGATCCCGGTCACCTACGTGATCGGCAAGGACGTGCTGGAGAGCGTCTTCTGATGGCGATCCGCACTGGACCCGCGCCCGCCGTCCCCGGCGACCCGCCGCGCCTCATCGCCGGCTACCGGACCGGTCGCGAACGCCCGGTCGGTGGCTTCGAGCTCTGGTCCTGGCTGTTCATGCGCCTCTCGGGCGTCGCCCTGCTCGTCCTGGCCGTGGGGCACGTGCTGATCATGCACGTGCTGGACGGCGGCGTCGGTCGCGTGGACTTCAAGTTCGTTCAGCTCAGGTGGGGGAGCCCCTTCTGGCGAACGTGGGACTGGATGCTGCTCTCGCTCGCCCTGGTCCACGGCATCAACGGGCTGCGCGTCGTGGTCATGGACTACGTGAGGCCGGCGCCCGCCCGCTTCGCGATCAACATGGCCTTCTACCTCATCGGCTTCGGTCTGTTCGCGCTGGGAACCATCATCGTCTTCACGTTCGACCCGAGCGCGTTCCCCTCTACGTGACCACGACCCACACCTACGACGCGGTGATCGTCGGAGCCGGCGGCGCCGGCCTGCGCGCGGCCATCGAGGCGACCGGAAGCGTCCGGACCGCCGTCATCTCCAAGCTCTACCCGACCCGCTCGCACACGGGAGCGGCTCAGGGCGGCATGTGCGCGGCGCTGGGCAACGTCGAGGAGGATTCGCCCGAGTGGCACACGTTCGACACCGTCAAGGGCGGCGACTACCTGGTCGACCAGCCGGCGGCCGAGATCATGTGCCGCGAGGCCGTCGACGCCGTCTACGAGCTGGAGCGCTGGGGGCTGCCGTTCAACCGCACGCCCGACGGCAAGATCGACCAGCGGCGGTTCGGCGGGCACACCCGCAACCACGGCGCGGCGCCGGTGCGGCGCGCCTGCTACGCGGCCGACCGGACCGGGCACATGATCCTGCAGACCCTTTACCAGCAGTGCATCAAGCGTGACGTCCGGTTCTTCAACGAGTTCTACGTGCTCGACCTGTTGCTCGTCGATGAGCGCGCCGGCGGCGTGGTCGCGTACGAGCTCGCCACCGGGGAGCTCCACGTCTTCCGGGCGAAGGCCGTCCTATTCGCCACAGGCGGCTTCGGGCGGATCTTCAAGATCACGTCGAATGCGCACGCGCTGACCGGCGACGGACCGGCCGTCTGCCTCCGGCGAGGCATCCCCCTCGAGGACATGGAGATGTTCCAGCTTCACCCCACGGGCCTCTACAAGCTGGGGATCCTCCTCTCGGAGGCCGTCCGAGGCGAGGGGGGAGTCCTGCTCAACGACCGCGAGGAGCGCTTCATGGAGCGCTACGCCCCGACGATCAAGGACCTCGCACCGCGGGACGTGGTCTCGCGGGCCATCTACGAGGAGATCAGGGAAGGTCGCGGGATCGACGGGAAGGACTACGTCTACCTCGATGTCCGCCACCTCCCTCGCGAGGTCATCGAGGAGAAGCTGCCCGACGTCACGGAGTTCGCCAGGGTCTACCTCGGCATCGAGCCAACCCGCGAGCCGGTGCCAGTTCAGCCAACCGCCCACTACGCGATGGGAGGGATCCCGACGAACACCGACGCCCAGGTCGTGCTGGGCCCCGAAGAGACGCCGGTGCCCGGCTTGTACGCCGCGGGCGAATGCGCCTGCGTGTCGGTCCACGGAGCCAACCGGCTGGGCACGAACTCCCTGCTGGACATCGTGGTCTTCGGGCGGCGCGGGGGGTCGCACATGGCGGAGTTCGCCGTCCACGCCGACCCGCCCAAGCTCCTCCAGCATCCGGAGGCCAAGGCGGAACGAGTGCTCGAACGCCTCAAGGGACGGGCCGAGGGCCATAACGCGGCCGCCATCCGCTCGGAGCTCCAGGAGGGCATGTACGAGCTCGCCTTCGTGGTTCGAAGCGAAGAGAGCCTCCGGAAGATGCAGGGCATCCTCGAGGGTCTTCGCGAGCAGTACGGGGCGGTGTACGTCCAGGACTCCGGCAAGGTGTTCAACACCGAGATCATGGAGGCGGTCGAGCTGGGGTTCCTCCTCGACTGCGCCGACGCGCTGGTCGCGGGCGCCCTGGCCAGGGAGGAGAGCCGGGGCGGGCACTTCCGGGAGGATCATCCGCTCCGGGACGACGAGCAATGGCTGAAGCACACGCTGGCGTATCGGGAGCCCGACGGCTCGATCCGGCTGGAGTACAAGGACGTGAGCCTCGGCCCCTACGTCCCGATGGCGCGGAAGTACTGATGGCGGCCGAGTTGGGCGAGGTCCTGCATTCCTCCGAGAAGCGTCGCGTGGGGGCCACGGGAAGGGTGTCCCTCACCCTGAAGATTCGCCGATACAACCCGGAGATCCGGGACGATTCGTGGTGGGACGAGTTCGTGGTCTCGATGGAGCCGAACGACCGGCTCCTCGACGCCCTGCACGAGGTGAAGTGGTATCAGGACGGCACCCTCGCCCTCCGCCGGTCGTGCGCCCACGGGGTCTGCGGCTCCGACGCCATGCTGATCAACGGCCGGAATGCCCTGGCCTGCAAGATCCTGGTGAAGGACGTCACGCCGAAGGTCACCGTCGAGCCGATCCGGGGCCTGCCGGTCCTGAAGGACCTCATCGTGGACATGGAGCCCTTCTTCGAAGGCTACCGGTCCGTGCTCCCCTACTTGATCAACGACGAGGGGGCGCCCGATCGGGAGCGGCTCCAGTCGCCCAAGGAGCGTCACCGCTTCGAGGACACGACGAAGTGCATCCTGTGCGCGGCCTGCACCACCTCATGCCCCATCTACTGGAGCGACGAGGAGTACATCGGCCCAGCGGCCATCGTGAACGCCCACCGATTCATCTACGACTCCAGGGACCGCGGCGCGAGGGAGCGCCTGCAAATCCTGGCAGAGAGGACCGGCGTGTTCCGGTGCCGCACCACGTTCAACTGCACGGAGGCCTGCCCCCGCGGCATCGAGGTCACGAAGGCCATCCAGGACGTCAAGCGCTCGATCCTCTTCGACCGCTTCTGAAGTCCTCGCCCCAGGAGATCCGTGGCGCTTCCTGGCCGGACCCGGTAGAAAGGTCCTGAGACCTCCTGGAGGATGCGTCTTTGGAGACGTTCGAACACGACATCGTCATCGTAGGAGGCGGAGCCGCCGGGCTTCGCGCCGCCATCGCCGCCGCCGAGACGTCCAAGACCCTGAGCGTCGCCCTGGTCTCCAAGGTCTTCCCCATGCGCAGCCACACAGTCTCCGCCGAGGGCGGCGCGGCCGCCGCCATGGGGCCGGATGACAGCTTCGACCTCCACGCGTTCGACACGATCCGAGGCAGCGACTACCTGGCTGACCAGAACGCAGTGGAGGCCTTCGTGGCCGAGTGCCCGGGGGAAATCGTCCGGCTCGAGCACTGGGGGTGCCCGTGGAGCCGCGAGCCCGACGGGAGGATCGCCGTCCGGGCCTTCGGCGGGATGAGCGTGAACCGGACGGTGTTCGCCGCGGACAAGACCGGCTTCCACCTCCTCCACGCCCTGTTCCAGACCTCGCTCAAGTACGAGAGCGTCGTCCGCTACGACGAGTTCTTCGTGAGCAAACTCCTCGTGGAGGACGGCCGGTGCGCGGGGGTGGCCGCGATGGACCTCCGGGACGCCGAGGTGAGGTGCATCACCGGGAAGGCCGTAATCCTTTGCACCGGCGGGGCCGGGCGGATCTTCTCCTTCACCACGAACGGGGCAATCAAGACCGGCGACGGGATGACGCTCGCATACCGGGCCGGCGTCCCACTGAAGGACATGGAGTTCGTCCAGTACCACCCCACCGGGCTCCCGGGCACCGGGATCCTTATGACAGAGGCCTCCCGGGGGGAGGGGGGCTACCTGGTGAACAAGGAGGGCAGCCGGTTCCTCGAGGAGTACATCCCCTCGAAGATGGAGCTCGGCCCCCGGGACATCCTTTCCCGGGCCATCATCCAGGAGATCGAGAAGGGGCGGGCCTTCGAGGGACCGTACGGCCACTACGTCCACCTGGACATCCGCCACCTCGGGGAGAAGCTCATCGACAAGAGGCTCCCGTTCGTCCGGGAGCTGGTGCGAAACTTCGTGGGGATCGACCCGGTCCACGAGCCCATCCCGGTCCGACCTGTGGTCCACTACATGATGGGAGGGATCGACACCGATCTCGTGGGGCGAACCCGCCTTCCGGGCCTCTACGCGGCCGGCGAGGTCGCGTGCGTGAGCATGAACGGGGCGAACCGGCTCGGCTCTAATTCCCTCAGCGAATGCCTCGTGTTCGGGGCGAGGGTGGGAAAGCAGGCAGCCGAGGACGCATTGGACGCCACTACGCCCGCCCGTGATCCGCTGGCGACGCTCGCCAAGGCCGAACAGGACCGACTGTTGGCCACCTTCCTCGAGAAGGATGCTGGCAGGGAACGGATCGGCGCGATCCGCCATGATCTTCAGGCCGCCCTGGAGAAAGGGGCCGGCGTCTACCGGACCGAGGAGTCGCTGAAGGAAGCGGTCGAGGAAGTCCGCGCGCTCAAGGAGCGGTACCGGGACGTGGCCCTCGACGACCGCGACCGGGCGTTTAACACCGAGTTGGTGGCGGCCCTGGAACTCGACAACATGCTCGACGTCGCCGAGGCGGTGGTCCGGTCGGGCCTCGAGCGGCGGGAGTCCCGAGGATCCCACACGCGCCGAGATTACCCCGACCGAGACGACGAGCGGTTCCTCAGACACAGTCTGGCCTTCGCCACATCCGAAGGCCCCCGGATCGACTACCACGGAGTCTCGATCACCCGGTGGCCACCGGCCGAGCGGAAGTACTAGCACCGTCAGGAGGCGGCATATGGCCGAGGAGACCGTAGCGTTGAAGGTGGCCCGGTACCGGCCCGAACACGCCCCCGTCCCCTACTTCGACGAGTACCACGTCCCCTACCGCGACGACCTGGTCGTCCTCGACGCCTTGAACTACATCAAGGAGAACGTAGACGGAAGCCTCTCGTACCGCTGGTCGTGCCGGATGGGAGTTTGCGGCTCCTGCGGGATGATGGTGAACGGGGAGCCCCGGCTCACGTGCTCGACGTTCGTCCGGGAGTTCCATCCGAAGCCGGTCATCGTCGAGCCCCTTCGGTACTTCCCCGTGATCCGCGACCTGGTCGTGGATATGACCGACTTCCTGGAGAAGCTGAAGGAGGTCAAGCCCTGGATCATCCGGGGTGAGGAGAAGCCGGTCGGGGAGGGCGAGTATCTCCAGACCCCCGAGGAGGTCGACGTCTACAAACAGTTCAGCATGTGCATCAACTGCATGCTCTGCTACGCGGCCTGCCCCGTGTTCGGCCTGGACCCGGTGTTCCTCGGCCCGGCGGCGATCGCCCTGGCCCACCGGTACAACCTCGATTCCCGGGATCAGGGACGAGCCGAGCGCCGGGAGGTCCTGGAGCTGAACTGGGGAATCTGGGACTGCACGTTCGTCGGGGAGTGCACCGTGGTCTGCCCGAAGGACGTCGACCCGGCCGCGGCGATCCAGCGCTCAAAGGTGTCGGCGGCCACCCGGACCCTTCGCGCCGTCGTGTGGCCGTTCGGGGGGCGAGCGTGAGGGTCGAGCGACGCACTCGGTACCCCGTCCACGCTCCACAGATGCCCCGGACCTGGTGGCTTCGGACCACTCCGTTCCGCCGGTTCGCAGCCCGGGAGCTCACGTCCATTTGCGCGGCGGCCTTCTCGCTGGTCCTCCTGCTCTTCCTGTCCGCCCTGTCCGGGGGAGCCCAGGCCTACAACGAGTTCCTTCGGAAGCTCAGGCTCCCCGCGATCGTCGTCCTCTCCGCGGTCATCCTGATCGCGGTGCTCTACCACGCGGTCACGTGGTTCCGGCTCACCGCCCACATCCTGGTGATCCGGATCGGTCGGAAGGTCGTGCCGCGGGCGACGATCGTAGCCGCGCTCGTCGGGATCTGGATCGTCGTATCCGTGGTCGTGACCTACCTCCACGTGTGGTTCTGACCATGGAGGGAGTACGGACGGACGAACTCTCCCTGGGAGACATCCTCGACCAGTCCGACGCGAGGGAGGTGAAGCCGCGTCGGTCGCCCGCAAGGCCCGTGGGCGGGGGGACACTGCGGGAGCTGCTGCGGCCGGAGCCCCTCTTCTGGGGACTGTTCTCGGCCGGAGGGTTCGTCGCGGCCCTGCTCGTTCCGGTCCACGTCGCGATCCTCGGGATCGCCTTCGCCGCGGGATGGCTCCCCGACGGAGCCCTCTCTTATGAGCGGGTGGTCGACCTGGCGCAGAACCCCTTGACCAAGCTCTACCTCCTGGCGCTGGTCTCCCTCCCCCTGTTCCACTGGGCCCACCGATTCCGGTTCACCCTTCACCACCAGCTGGGGATCCACGGATGGAAGCGACTGATCGGCCTGGCCTGCTACGGCACCGCCCTGGCCGGCACGGCCCTCACGGTACGGGTCCTCCTTCGCATCTGAGACCCCCGCTCGGGCGGAGGCTACTCGCCGCCGAGGGTGAGAATCCCGCCCTCGGTCATCCTGCGGACGTCCAGGGCCTCCTCCAGCTCCTCCGGGGGGAGGATTCCGCGCTCTGCGGCGATCTCGCGGACGCCCCTCCCCGTGGCCAGCGCCTCCTTCGCGATGTCCGCGGCGGCCTCGTAGCCGATCTTCGGAACCAGGGCGGTGATGATGGGGAAGGACTGCTCCACCAGCGCCCGGGCCCGCTCAGCGTCGGCCTCCAGCCCCCCCACACATTTCTCCCGGAAGACCGTGGCGGCGCTCGTGAGCAGATCGACCGACTGCAGCACGTTGTGGGCCATCACGGGCATCATCACGTTCAGCTCGAATTCTCCGAGGGCGCCTCCGATCGTCACCACCGCGTCGTTCCCGATCACCTGTGCCGCCACCTGGCGGACCACCTCGGGGATCACCGGGTTCACTTTGCCGGGCATGATCGAGGACCCCGGCTGGAGGGAGGGGAGCCGGAGCTCCCCGATCCCGGCCCGGGGGCCCGAGCCCATCCACCGGACGTCGTTGGCGACCTTCATGAGCGACACGGCCACCATCTTCAAAACACCGCTCACTTCCACCAGCGCGTCCTGCGACCCCTGGGCCTCGAAGTGATCCGCCGCCTCTCGGACCGGGAGCCCTGTGCGCTCGGCCAAGAGGGCGATCACCCTGGGGGCGAACTCGGGGTGTGCGTTCAGCCCGGTGCCCACCGCGGTCCCGCCGAGCGGGAGCTCCGCGAGGCGCTCCATAGCCGATCGGAGCCGCTCGAGCCCAAGGCCCACCTGTGCGGCGTAGCCGGAGAACTCCTGCCCGAGCCGGACCGGTGTGGCGTCCATGAGATGCGTCCGCCCCACCTTCACCACATCGTCGAACTCCAGAGCTTTCGCGCGTAACGACTCCCTTAGCCGTTCCAGGGCGGGGATCAGTCCCTCGGCGATCCCCAGGAGAGTCGCCAGGCGGATCGTCGTGGGAATGACGTCATTCGATGACTGTCCCAAGTTCACGTGGTCGTTCGGGTGAATCTCCTTGCTCCCTCGCTCCCCGCCCACGATCTCGATGGCCCGGTTGGCGATGACCTCGTTCGCGTTCATGTTCGTCGAGGTCCCCGACCCCGTCTGGAAGACGTCGAGTACGAACTCCCCATCCAGCCGCCCGCTCGCTACCTCATCGGCGACCCGGCGGATGAGATCGGCGACCCCCGGCTCGAGGAGCCCCAGGTCCTCGTTCACCCGGGCAGCCGCCCACTTGATCATCCCCAGGGCCTGGATGAACCGTCGGGGGAACCGCAGCCCCGAGATCGGGAAGTTCTCGACGGCTCGCTGCGTCTGGGCCCCGTAGTACGCGTGTGCTGGGACCCGGACCTCGCCCATGGTGTCCTTCTCGATACGGAACTCGTTCACGCTCGCCTCCTCACTTACCTGCCGGCGCGAGCGTTCCACGGACGAAGCTCGCCCGCAACACCCAGTCATGAAACCGTGATCGATCCCTTCGGAGACCACTTGCTCGTTGCGTCACTCGACGTGTCGTGCAGACGTGAGCGGAACGAGAACGTCCCTGAGGAAGCGGGGTGGAACCTCACGACCCTGACCCTCTTCTCCGACCTGAAGATCGTCCAGTCCCCGTTGCCCTTCCGCTTCTGCACGTCGTAGGCGAGGCCCTCCGGAGCTCTGACGGAGGCGATCGTGATCGAGAACGTCGTCGTCTGGGACCCCGACGCGGGATCGATGGTGACCGGGATCCGGATGGCGCCCTGCATCGTC
The DNA here is from genome assembly GCA_052388025.1 of Actinomycetota bacterium. Lineage (GTDB taxonomy): Bacteria > Actinomycetota > UBA4738 > UBA4738 > HRBIN12 > JBQTIP01. The sequence goes on along the minus strand of JBQTIP010000068.1, from coordinate 16,661 downwards.
GTCGGGTGGACGGTGCAGTGGTACCGGTAGATCCCGGCCGCATCGAGGATCACGGAGAACGACTCGCCGGGCGAGAGGATGCCGGAGCTCCAGAGCTCGAGCGGGCCGTCCTGCGTCGTCGTATGGGAGATCGTGCCGTCGTTCGTCCAGTTGAAGGTGGTTCCGAACGTGGACGTCACGGTCGCCGGATCGAACCCGACGGACGGGCTCACGATCGAAATCTCCTCGGTGGTCCCCGCGCCGGCCGGAGCGGCGACCAGCGTGAGCGCCAGCCCGGCCAGGGCCGTCTGCACGAGCTTCCTCATCTCACCCCCCCCGGCTGTACGTACGTGGGAGTCCAACCGCAGGATGGCTTTCAGTAAGGTTCGCACATGGCTCACCTCGTCACGCTGATCTTGGGCGACGGCATCGGCCCGGAGGTATCGGAGGCCACGCGCGCCGTCCTCGACGCGACGGGCGTCGGCATCGAGTGGGACGAGCGCCGGGCGGGGACGGCGGCGCTCGAGCGCGGCGGCTCGACGCTGTCCGAGGAGACGCTAGAAGCGATCCGCCGCACGCGCGTCGCTTTGAAGGGGCCCGTCACGACGCCGGTCGGAACCGGCTTCCGGAGCGTGAACGTCGCGCTTCGCCAGGAGCTCGACCTGTTCGCCGCCGTGCGGCCATCCCGGACCTTTCTCGGCATCCCGACGCGCCACCCGGAGGTCGACCTCGTCGTCATCCGCGAGAACACCGAGGATCTCTACCGGGGGATCGAGTTCGAGCGCGGATCGGCGGAACTAGAGGCCCTCCGCCACGAGCTGGCCCGCCTCGGCGGCGTCGTGCTCCGCCCCGACGCCGGGGTCACCCTCAAGCCGATCTCGGTGACGGGCACTCGGCGAATCGTCCGTTTCGCCTTCGAGTACGCGCGGGTCCACCGCCGGCGCCTCGTGACCCTGGGGCACAAGGCGAACATCATGCGGTTCTCCGACGGGCTCTTCCTCCAGACCGCGGACGAGGAGGCGGAGTCCTACCGCGACGTCGGCTACCAGGAGATGGAGATCGACGAGATGGCTCTTCGCCTGGCGAGCGAGCCCGAGCAGCTGGACGTGCTGCTGCTCCCCAATCTCTACGGGGACATCATCTCTGACCTATGCGCGGGACTCGTGGGCGGGCTGGGTCTGGCTGCCGGCGCGAACCTGGGATGGGAATACGCGGTGTTCGAGCCCGTTCACGGGAGCGCGCCAGACATCGCCGGACGGGGGATCGCGAACCCCGTCGCCATGATCCTCTCCGGCGTCATGCTGCTCCGCCACCTCGGACGGTTCGGTGCCGGGGAAGCCGTCGCCCGGAGCGTTGAGCGAGTCCTCGCCGCGGGAGAGGTCCGCACGCCCGACCTCGGCGGGCGCGCGACCACCATGGAGGTAGCCGAGGCGATCGTGGGCGGGCTCGAAAGGGGCTAGCCAGCAAGGGTCTCCTCGCGATACAAAGGACCCGCAAGAAGAGTACGAAAGGGGAGGCCCATGACCGGCCGCCAGGGAGACCGGATCATCGTTGAGTCCGAGCAGGTCGGAACCCCCACCCGCGAGGGGGAGATCCTCGAGGTCATCGAGGGACAGGTGGGGCTCCGATACCGGGTGCGGTGGACCGACGACCACGAGACCGTCTTCACGCCGAGCGGGGGGAGCGCCCGCATCGTCGCCGGCAAGCGAAAGGCCAGCCGGCGCAAGGCCAAGAAGTAGCGCGGGGTCAGCCGGGGCGGCTCCCCGGGCTCCGACCGGAGCCCTCAGGGCCCGTCTCTCAGCAGCCCGGTTCGCCCGGGTGGCCGCAGCACTGCCGGTGCGAGAACGTGGCCCGGACTCGGTTGCGGACACCGAGCCGGAGCTTCGTCACGAGCGGCGCGTCGAACGTCCGCCAGTTCGTGAAGAAGGCCCGGACGTGTGTTCGGAGGATCCGTAGGAACCGGGCCATCATCCGCCGCCGTCGCCCTCGGCGGTCGGCGTTGCGACCCTGAGGTCCTCCGGGAGGAGCTGGTCCCTCCGCCAGGGGCGGATCGTCTCGGCGCAAAAGTCGCGCCCGCGGCAGTCGTTCACGACCCACACCCGGAAGTCGTCGCGCTCCATCGACCGGATGGCCTCGGTGCCCAGGTCCTCGAACGCGATGACCCGCTGCGACTTGACCCGCAGCGCCGAGAGCGCCCCGCCGCCGCCGAGCGCGGCCATGTACACGGCGGTGTGCTTCGCGAGCTCCTCGCGCACCTCCGGCCCACGCCCTCCCTTGCCCATGATGCCCTTGAGGCCGAGCTCGAGCAGGCGCGGGGTCCACTTGTCCATCCGGCTCGCGGTGGTGGGCCCCGACGAGCCGACGACGTTCCCGGGCCGTTCGGGAGTGGGGCCGACGTAGTACACGATCTGCCCACGGGGATCGAACGGAAGCGACTCGCCCTCATCCAGCATCTGGATCATCCGCTTGTGGGCCGCGTCCCGAGCGGCGTACACGATCCCGGAGACCAGGACGACGTCCCCCGCCTCGAGCTCTCGGACGTCGTCGTCGGTGAGCGGCGAGCTCCTGGTTCCGGAGCAGCAAGTCGAGGATCTGCCGCCCCAGCGGCGATTCCTCCCTCTCCCGAGCCCGCCGCATGAGCTCGACCATCTCGGGCGGGACCTTGTAGCAGATCTCCATGCAGAGCTCTCGGACGACCCGGGTGATCTCCGCGGTGTCGATCTCTCGAACGTCGCCCATCCCGGTGACCATTCTACGAACCCGAGGCTCCAGCCTCGGCCCGGGAACCTGTGCGACACTCGTTACACCGTGATGTCTACGACGCGTCCGACCCGACTCCGCTTCGCGGGGTTCCTCGCCACCGTCCTGGGTGCCGCGCTGGTGGCAGTGGGGTCCGTGCTCGCGTGGGCGACGGTCACCATCGGCGAGATCGGCACCGCGAACACGTTCCCGCCTCAGGACGCCAAGGGCCTGGATACGCTCGAGGGGAAGGCGACGATCGCGCTCGGCTTACTCATCCTGGTCGCGATCCCCGCCATGCGGCTGACGCTGTCGCGCTCGGGACGCCGCGTTTGGGCCTCGCTGATCGTGATCGCCGGGGTCGTCGCGGGCGGGCTGGCGATCTGGGACGCCGCCAGATCGTTCGACAGGTTCGCACAGAGCGCCTGCGACAAGGTGGCCGCGGAGATCTCGGAAACGACGAACCTGCCCTTCGAGCCCCTGCTCCGGCGCTGTGAGGAGCAGACGGCGGGCCGGACGCAGGTCGACCTGAAGCCCGGCATCTACCTGGTGATGGCCGGCGGCGTGCTCGCCGTCATCGGGGGTGCGCTCTCATTCGTTTGGGCCAGACGTCCGACGAAGCCCGGCACGGCCGACCCTCTCGAGGAGGAGCCGGCCGCGGCGGGCGAGCCGGCGAGCTAGATCTTCGCGAGGTCCGCGCACTTGGCGCGGATGCCTTCCGCCGCCGAGCGAAGCGCGTCCAGCTCGCCGGAGGAGAGGTCAAGCTCGACGATCTCCTCCACCCCGCCGCGGCCGAGGCGGACCGGCACCCCCACGTACACCTCGTCGATCCCGTACTGGCCCGTGCACCACGCGCACACCGGAAGGAGCCGCTCCGTTCCGAAAGCGATGGCCTCGACCATCCGCGCGATCGCGGCGGAGGGCGCGTAGTACGCGCTTCCCTTCTTCAGCAACGCGACGATCTCCGCTCCCGCGTCTCGCGTGCGGGCATAAAGGCGCTCGAGCGTCTTCTCGTCGACCAGCTCGGCAAGCGGCTTCCCGTCGACGGTGGCGTGACGCGGAAGGGGCACCATCGACTCGCCGTGTGAGCCGAGCGTCATTGCCTCGACGACCAGCGGAGACAGGCCCAGCTCGTCGGCGATGAAGTACCGGAGCCGGGAGGAATCGAGCACGCCCGCCATCCCCGTGACGCGCTGCTTCGGGAAGCCCGAGACCTCCGAGGCGAGGAACGTCATCTCGTCGAGCGGGTTCGTGACCACGACGATGATCGCCTCCGGAGATCCGGGGACGACGCTCTCCACTACCTCGCGGACGATTCCGGCGTTCTTGCCGAGGAGGTCCATCCGGCTCATCCCCGGCTGCCGGGGGAACCCCGCCGTGATGACCACGACGTCGGAGCCGCCCGTGTCCGCGTAGTCGTTCGTGCCCGAGACGTTCGGCTCGAATCCCTCGATCGGCGCCGACTCCCGCATGTCGAGCGCGAGGCCCTGAGGCAGCCCTTCGACGATGTCGATCAGGACCACCTCGGCCAGCGCCTTCTGCACGATCCGCATCGCCGCCGTCTGGCCGACGAACCCACTCCCGACGATGGTCACCCGCATGACCGAGCTCCGTTCAGTTTCGGCCCGGCGCACATCCATCAGCCGGCCGCGGCCCGATCCCGGGCCCGCGCCCGGAGCGCGCGCTGCACGCCGTCCCGCCCCTCGACCAGGAGCCGGCCGATCGGTCCCGAGGGGGTGCCCGCGTCCAGGTACCGGTCGGTCATCTCGACCACGTCCTCATCCACGAGCAGCCCGGGGTACATCATCCGGGCGAACGCGAGGGCGAGCTCCAGGTTCCGGTCCCGCCAGATCGGGGCCAGCGCATCGAAGTAGCGACCGGCGTAGGGCCGGAGCAGCTCCTCCTGCCCCGGGCGCGCGAATCCGCGCATGATCGCGGCCGCGGTCGCGGTCGTGATGTCCGGATCGCCGGTCACCACTGCCCAAGCCTCGGCCTTCGCCTCCGACGTCGGCCGGGCGGCACGAGCGGCAGCCGCATGCTTGTTCCCCGCGTCTGTTGGGTCGCGCTCGAGCTCGGCGTCGACGACGGCATCGTCGGCGCCCGCGGAAGCGAGCGACTCCACGATGTGCCAGCGGAGCTCGGTGTCGATCGCCAGCCCGTCGAACGAATCGCTTCCGTCGAGCAGGCCGTGGGCGACGCCGAGGTGCTCGGCGCTTCCGGCCGCGCCGATGAATACGCGCGCCCAGGCCAGTTGGTGGTCGCTCCCGGGCCGGGCTCGCTCGAGCGCCTGGAGCGACGCGGAAGCGAGCGAGGCACGGGCCGCCTCGCGGTTGTCCGGGTCGCCGTACGCGTCGATCGAGAACGCGGCCTGCTGCAAGACGCGCTGGACGACGCCGACGTCGTCCTCCGCGGCGATGTTCGCGAGCACGAGCGCCAGGAAGTCGCGGGCCGCCATCTCGGCCTCCCGGACCATGTCCCAGCACGCTCCCCAGCACAGAGTTCGCGCGAGGGAGTCGGCGAGCTCACCGAGGTGCTCGACGACCGTGGCGAGGGAGCGCTCGTCCAGCCGGATCCGCGCGTACGCGAGGTCGTCGTCGTTCACCAGCACGAGGTCCGCGGCCCGGACGCCGATCAGCTCGGGCACGGACGTGGAGCTTCCTGCGACGTCCAGCTCCAGACGCTCGCGCCGGACGAGGCCCTCCGGGGTGCGGTCGTACAGCCCTATCGCGACCCGGTGCTGCCGCAGCGACGGCCACTCCGGCGGCGCCTGCTGCTCTACGGTGAAGGCGGCGAAAGTCCCATCTTCGGCAATCGAGAACGAACAGCGCAGCACGTTCACGCCGGCCGTCTGCAGCCACTCCTTCGCCCACGCGTGGAGGTCCCGGCCCGAGACTTCCTCCAGCGCGGAGAGGAAGTCGCCGAGGTCGGTGTTCCCGAGCTCGTGCAGGCGGAAATAGCGGGCGATGCCGCGCAGGAAGGGCTCCTCGCCGACCCAGGCCACGAGCTGGCGGAGCACCGACGCCCCCTTCGCGTAAGTGATGCCGTCGAAGTTGTTGTGGATGGAGACGGTGTCGGGCATGTCGGCCACGATCGGGTGCGTCGATGGGAGCTGGTCCTGGTTGTACGCCCAGGTCTTCTCGCTGTTGGAGAAGGTCGTCCACCCGTTCGTGAAGCGGGTCGCCCGCACCTGCGCAAGCACGGACATGAACGTGGCGAAGCTCTCGTTCAGCCACAGGTCGTCCCACCACCGCATGGTCACGAGGTCGCCGAACCACATGTGGGCCATCTCGTGCAAGATGGTCTCGGCCCGCCGTTCGCGGCTCGCGTCGGTCACCTTGGACCGGAAGATGTAGCTCTCGTGGAACGTCACGCAGCCGGCGTTCTCCATGGCCCCCGAGTTGAACTCCGGCACCATGACCTGGTCGTACTTCTTGCCGAACGCGTAGGGGTAGTCGAAGACCCGCTCGAAGAAGTCGAACCCCTGCTTCGTGATCTCGAAGAACTCTTCGGGGTCGAGGTGCTCCGCGAGCGACTGCCGGCAATACAGCCCCAATTCGAGCTCGCCGTGACGGTCGCGCACCACGTGGTAGGGACCCGCCACGACCGCGGTGATGTACGTGGACATCGGGACCGTCGGCGGGAACGTCCACCGCCGGCGGCCGTCGCTCGACGGCTCCGGTTCCCCGGCCGGCGCCGCGTTCGACGCGACCACCCATGCTTCCGGCGCGACGACGACGAACTCGAACACTCCCTTGATGTCGGGCTGGTCGAAGCAGGGAAAGACGCGATGGGCGTCGTACGGCTCGAAGTCGGAGTACGTGTACACGCGGCCGTCGACGGGATCCCGGAAACGGTGAAGGCCGACTCCCGAATGCGCGAATGCGGGCCTGGCCAGGATCCTAACCTCGTTCTCCTCGGCCAGAGCGGGCAGCGTGATCCGCGCCCCGTCGAAGGCTCCCGCGTCGGACAGCGCCGTGCCGTTCAGCTTCACCGACCCGACCTCCCGTGCGATCAGGTTCAGGAACGTCGAGACACCGGGCTCCGCGCACCGGAACCGGATCACCGCCTCAGAGCCGAACGTCTCGTCCCCGTCCGACAGGTCCAGCGTCACGCGGTACCGCACGTCCGAGACGAGAGCCGCCCGGGCGCCAGCCTCGTCGCGAGTCAGGTTGTTTCTTTCCTCCACGTCATCACCCACACCATCACCCCTGCAGCTTCTCTATCACGGCGTCCGCGACTTGCGACGTCCCGACCGCCGTCGGATCGTCGCGGGTCGGCTTCATGTCGTAGGTCACCGACCGCGCCTCCACGATTACCGTCGCGATCGCAGCCTCCAGCCGGTCGGCCGCCTCCTGCTCCTCCAGGTGCCGGAGCATGAGCACACCGGACAGCATCATCGCCATGGGGTTCACCTTGTTCATGCCGCGGTACTTCGGCGCGCTTCCGTGCGTAGCCTCGAATACGGCGACATCGTCTCCGATGTTGGCGCCAGGAGCCACGCCCAGCCCTCCGACCAGGCCTGCGCACAGGTCGGAAACGATGTCGCCGTACAGGTTGGGCAGGACCAGCACGTCGTACTCCTCGGGGCGTTGCACGAGCTGCATCGACAGATTGTCGATGATCCGGTCCTCGAACTCGACGTCGCCGTACTCCTCCGCCACCTTCCTCGCGGTCTCGAGGAACAACCCGTCGGAGAACTTCATGATGTTCGCCTTGTGGCAGGCCGTGACCTTCCTGCGACCGTAGCGTCGCGCGTAGTCGAAGGCGAAGCGAACGATCCGCTCGCTCCCGAACACCGAGATCGACTTGATGGAGATGCCTGAGTCCTGCCGGATGCGCTTGTCCGTCCGGCGCGCGATGAACTCGATCAGCTCGAGCGCCTCGGTGGTTCCTTGCTCGAACTCGATCCCCGCGTAGAGGTCCTCGTGGTTCTCGCGGACGATCACCAGGTCGACGCCCTCGTAGCGGGATCGGACGCCCCGGTACGACTTGCACGGGCGCAGGCACGCGTAGAGGTCGAGCTCCTTGCGCAGCGCGACGTTCACGCTCCGAAATCCCGAGCCGACGGGCGTCGTGATCGGGCCCTTGACGGCCACCCGGTTCGCCCGGATCGATTCGAGGACGTGCTCGGGAAGGGGCGTCCCGTACCGGTCCATGACGTCGGTGCCGGCCTCCTGCACGTCCCAATCGAACCCGACCCCGGAGGCCTCCAACACCCGGCGGGTCGCTTCCGAAAGCTCCGGCCCAACACCGTCCCCCGGAATGAACGTCACTCGATGCGTCGTCACGTGCTCCCCCGTCCTATGCTGTCGGGACCGGCGGCTATTCTCCCAGGGGAGCGCTCCCCTCGTGCCGCGGTAGGCTCGAAGTGGCGAGATGATTGTTGAATGGATGTTCAGGAGGGGGAACGGACGTGACCGAGAAGGGCCTGCGAGAGATCGTCGCGGCCGACACGCGCCTCTCCGACATCGACGGCGAGCTCGGCCGTCTGTGGTACGTGGGCTACGACATCCACGACCTCGCCCCGAGCTCCACCTTCGAGGAAGTCGTCTACCTCCTGCACAACGGGCGGCTTCCCACCCGGGCGGAGCTCGACGAGTTCGACGAGTTCCTGGTCTCGGAGCGCGAGGTCTCGCGGTTCCTCGAGCGCATGATGCCGACGCTCGCGCAGCAGACCTCGCCGATGTCGATGCTTCGCACCACCGTCTCGGCGGCCTCCGCCTACGATCCGGACGGTTGGGACGAGTCGGCGGAGGCCCAGTACCGCAAGGCCATGCGGCTGGTGGCGAAGACGCCGACCCTCATCGCGATGTACCACCGCACGCGAACAGGTCAAGAGATCGTTCCCCCGAACCCCAAGCTCCCGCACGCCGCCAACTTCCTGGCCATGCTGCTCGGCGAGGAGCCCGATCGGGAGTCGGCCGACGCGATGGACACGACCCTGGTCCTGTACGCCGACCACACGATGAACGCGTCGACCTTCGCGGCCCGCATCATCGCCTCGACCCTCGCCGACATGTTCTCCGCCATCACCGGCGCCATCGCCGCGCTGAAGGGGCCCCTGCACGGCGGCGCCAACGAGGAGACCATGAAGATGCTGGAGGAGATCGGCGAGCCCGCGAAGGCCGAGGCCTACGTGAAGGACCGGCTGGCTCGCAAGCAGAAGATCATGGGCTTCGGGCACGCCGTGTACCGCGGGGAGGACCCCCGCGCCACGCACCTCCGGCGCCTCTCAGAGCAGCTCGGCGAGCGGGCCGGCGACGCCAGGTGGTTCGACATCTCGCGGGAGCTCGAGCGGGTCGCGCTGGCGGAGAAGGGCCTACACCCCAACGTCGATTTCTATTCGGCGAGCGTCTACCACTACCTAGGCATCCCGACTGACCTCATGACCCCGGTCTTCACGCTCGCGCGCATGGCCGGGTGGACGGCCCACGTCCGCGAGCAGTACGCGGACAACCGCGTGATCCGGCCGAGCTCCGAGTACATCGGGCCGCGGGATCAGGTGTACGTCCCGTTGGAGGACCGGGGCTAGCCCCCGCTCGGCCTCCGCCGCAAGGCTCCGGGCGACGGATCTCAGACGGCCGCCGGGCGGGGAGCGAGACCGGCGCCCTCGATGACCCGGCGAACCGCGTCCTCCCGGCCGAGCCCCATCACGTGGACGCCGGCGATCCCGGGGATGGCTTTCAGGCCGTTCACGATCTCGACGGCCGAGCGCACGCCCTCATGCTCGGAGTCCGGACCGGCCTCTTCCAACGCCTCGATGAGCGACTCGGGAACAACGACGCCGGGAACGTTCTCCCGCATGTGACGGGCGGCCTTGGCGCTGCGAAGCGGAGCGACGCCGACGAGCACCGAGGCCCGATCGAAGATCCCGCGGCCGCGGACCCCATCCGCCCATTCTGCGAGAGCCGGGACGTCGTAGACGATCTGGGTCTGCACGAAGTCGGCACCTGCGTCGAGCTTCCCCTCGAGCCGGGCGGGGTTGTATCCCTCGGCGAGCGGAGGGTCGGCCACGCCGATGAAGTACCGGGGCGGAGCCTCGATCGTCGCACCCGAGAGCATCCGCCCCTCCTCCCGGAGCGCGGCGGCCAGCCGGATGAGGTCCAGGATGGCCAGGTCGTACACGGGCTTCGCGTCGGGATGATCCCCTACCGAGACCGGATCTCCGGTGAGGCACAACAGGTTGCGTGCCCCTAGGGCCCAGCCGCCGAGCAGGTCACTCGTCACGGCCAGCCGGTTGCGGTCGCGACTGTTGATCTGGAGCGTCGGCTCCAAGCCCGCCGCGGCTACGAGCGAGACGCCCGCGAGCGGGGACATGTGGGCGTGCGCCGTCGGGTTGTCGGTCACGTTCACGGCATCCGCGTAGCCGACCAGCGCGCGCGCCTGTTCGGTGACGGCCGAGCCGTCGGCGGAGCGCGGCGGCACGACCTCTGCCGTTACGCAGAAGCGGCCGCTGCGGAGGACCCGTTCCAGCCGGCCGCCGGACGAGGTCACGACCCGGCGGACCGGCGTTCGGCGGCGGCCACGGTGTTCACCAGCAGCATCGCCACCGTCATGGGCCCCACGCCGCCCGGCACCGGCGTGATCGCTCCGGCGACATCCGCGACCTCCTCGAAGGCCACGTCGCCCACGAGGCCGTCGTCGGTGCGGTTGATCCCTACGTCGATCACCGTGGCCCCCGGCTTGACCATGTCGGCAGTCACGGCCCGAGGTACGCCGGTCGCCACCACAAGGATGTCGGCGCGCCGAGTGTGGGCGGCTATGTCGCGGGTCCTCGTGTGGCAGATGGTAACGGTGGCGTTCCCCCGCTCGGACTTCTGGGCGAGCATGATGGCGAGGGGCATCCCCACCAGTCCGCCCCGGCCCACCACGACGACCTCCTGTCCCTGTATGGGGATCTCGGCCCGGACGAGCATCTCGACGATCCCGTACGGCGTGGCGGGGAGCGACGCGGCCTCGCCGCGAGTCATGAGCCCGACGTTCGTCGGGCCGAGGCAGTCGACGTCCTTCTCCGGCGCCACGGCCCGCTGGACCGCGAGCTCCGAGATGTGGTCTGGGACCGGCAGCTGCACGATCATCCCGCTGATCTTCGGGTTCTCGTTGAGCCCCCGGATGACCTCGAGAAGCTCGGCCTCCGGGACGTCCGCCGCGAGATCCACTCGCTCGGAGTGCATGCCGACGTCGGCGCACGCCTTCTGCTTCGCGCCCACGTAGATCTTGGAGGCCGGGTCGTCGCCCACCAGGACCGCCGCCAGGCCGGGCCGCGCCCCACGATCCGAGAGCGCCTTGACGCGCTCGGCGACCTCCGCCCGCACCTGCGCGGAGATGGCCTTCCCGTCGATGATCCTGGCGCTCATGGCGGGCAATCCTACCCGCCGCAGCCCGGGCCGACGCGACTCCCGGTCAGTGCCGGAAGTGCCGGCGGCCCGTGAGGACGACGGCCATCCCTCGCTCCTCCGCAGCCCGCAGGACGTCGTCGTCGCGGACCGATCCTCCGGGGTGGATGACGGCCGTCACGCCGGCGTCGGCCGCCACCTCGAGGGCGTCCGGGAACGGGAAGAACGCGTCGCTCGCCATGACCGCGCCCTTGGCCCGTTCCCCGGCCTTCCGGACGGCGAGCACCGACGAGTCGACCCGCGACATCTGGCCGGCGCCGATCCCGACCGTGGCGCCGTCCCTCGCGAACACGATCGCGTTCGACTTCACACGGGACGCGACGGTCCAGGCGAACAACAGGTCCCACCATTCCTCCTGAGTCGGCCGCCGTGACGAAGCGACCCGCATGTCTTCGCGGATCTCCGCGACGCGGTCGCGGTCCTGCACCAGCGCCCCTCCGGGCAGGGGTCGGACGTCCAGCCCCTCTCCCCCGGGCAGCGGCGCCTGCACGAGTCGGAGGTTGGAACGCTCCGCGAGCCACTCCAACGCGCCGGCGGAGAACGAGGGCGCTACGACGACCTCCGTGAAGACCTCGGCCATGGCTGCGGCGGCCTCCCCGTCGGCCTCCAGGTTGAATGCGACGATGCCGCCGAACGCGGACACCGTGTCGCATGCGAACGCCCGCTCGTACGCATCGGCCGGCGAAGACCCGAGCGCCACGCCGCATGGGTTGTTGTGCTTCACGATGACCGCCGCGGGTGTGGACAGCGCCGCGGCCAGCGAGTAGGCCGCATCGACGTCGAGCCAGTTGTTGAACGACATCTCCTTGCCCTGCAAGACCTTCGCGCCGCCGAGCGGGCCCGGGCCGGCGATCTCCGTGTACAGCGCTCCTCGTTGATGCGGGTTCTCCCCATAACGGAGGCCTTGGATCTTTCGGAGGGCTAGGCCGACGAAGTCCGGCAGCCCCTCGCCCGCGTCCTCGGCGGCGAACCAGCCGGCCACGGCCGCGTCGTAGGCGGCGGTGTGCGCGAACGCCTCCGCCGCAAGGGCGCGGCGCGTCTCCCGGGTGAGGCCGCCTTCCCTCCCGAGCTCGTCGGCGACCTCCGCGTACCGCTCGGGGCTCACGACGACGCCCACCGACTCGAAGTTCTTCGCGGCTGCCCGCACGAGGGTCGGCCCGCCGATGTCGATCTGCTCGATCACCTCGTCGGAAGCCGCGCCGGAGGCCACCGTCTCCCGGAACGGGTACAGGTTGCACACGACCAGGTCGATCGGCTCGATCCCCTGCTCCTCGAGCTGGCGCAAGTGGTCCGGGTTCCGACGGTCCGCCAGGATGCCGCCGTGGATCTTCGGGTGGAGGGTCTTCACCCGGCCCCCGAGGATCTCGGGCGAGCCGGTCACCTCGGACACCGGCGTCACGTCGATCCCGGCTGCCCGGAGCGTATCCGCCGTGCTGCCGGTGGAGATCAGCGCCACGCCGAGCCTCGCGAGCGTCCCGGCCAGCTCCGCCAGCCCGGCCTTGTCGGCGACCGAGAGCAGCGCGCGCCCGACCGGCCGGACGTCGCTCACTCCGCCCGCCCCTCCAGCACGTGCACGATCCGTCCCTCGACCTTCAGCCGGCCCTCCACCAGGGCCCGCACCGCCGCCGGGAACAGCCGGTGCTCGACCTCATGGATCCTGGCCTCCAGAGCATCCCGATCGTCGTCCGGGAACACCGGCACGGCCTCCTGCGCGACGACCGGCCCGTGATCCACCTCCTCGTCGACGAGGTGCACCGTGACACCGGTCACCTTCACACCCCAAGCCAGCGTGTCGCGGACGGCGTGGGCGCCGGGGAAGGCCGGCAGGAGCGCCGGGTGAACGTTGACGATGCGCCCGTCGAACGAGCGGACGACCTCGGGGCCGAGGATCCGCATGAACCCGGCAAGTGCAACGTACTCGATCCTCTCCGACTCCAGGAGCTCGCGGAGCGCGGCGTCGAGGGCGGCCCGATCGGCATGGAGCCCGGGATCCAGGAACACCGCCCTCACGCCCGCGGCCTCAGCCCTGGCGAGCGCCGGGGCATCCTTCCGATCCGAGACGACGAGCGCGACCCAGGGGCCGACGACGGGGTCGTCCAGGAGGGCCTGCAGGTTCGAACCCGTCCCCGAAACCAGCACCGCCACCCGGAACCCCATCGCGCCGCACGCTAGGGAGTCGGCCGCTCCCCTGTCAAACAGACGCGGCCCGGCGACGGGCGGCGACGTAAGCTTTCGGACGTGCCTGGCGAGGAGCGGACGACCAAGAGCGCCGAGCGCTGCGACCTTCACCCGGGAAGTGCGTCGGTGGCCCGATGCGACGGTTGCGGCAGGCCGATGTGCCTGGCTTGCGCCGTGCCGGTTCGAGGCCGCGTCCTGGGCGCCGAATGCCTGGCCGAAGCGATCGGGTCGGATGCCCCGCAGGCCGGGCCTGCACCCGAGCCGCGCCGGAACCTCCGAGCGACGCTGATCGGGGCGGCCTTCGCAGTCGCGGTCTTCGCGACCGCGCTTCCCTGGAGCCGGTTCGGGGAGGGATCCGGGCCGTTCGGGGCGTGGGGCCGCTCGCGAAAGTGGTCGGTCGTGGCTGCCGTCGCCGCGCTCCTGGGGCTCGCGGCCTGGGCATGGCTCCGGAGGCTGCCGCGAGGCCGGCGGTCGGCTTGGGACGTCGCCCTCACCTGGCTCGCGGCCCTCACCTCTCTCGGCGCGCTGCTCGCGATCGTCAACCCGCCACCGTTCACGCACGCCTGGCTGGGGCCGTGGCTGGCGCTCCCGGCGGGGCTCGGCGCGCTCGCGGCGTCTCTCCCCTCGAGGTCGGCAGGCCGGGGGCTCAAGACCGAAGGTAGTTGACTCTTTTGGGGGGAGGGTCTTCAATCGGCTGGGCCGCGACTGCGCTGGCCGTGGGAAGGCTCGAAAGGAGTGGGGATGGCGCAAGGTTCCGGATTCGACATGTCCAAGATGTCGACCGCAAGCAAGATTCTGCTCGGCGGCGGTGTGCTGTTCCTGATCGACACCTTTCTGCCCTGGCAGCGCGTGTGCGTGGACCTTGGAGCCCTCGGCGGCGACGTCTGCGGCTCGGCGAGCGGCGCGAGCGGCATCGGGATCATCAACCTCCTGCTGGCCATCGCGCTCGTGGTCTGGGAGGGGCTCGCGCTCGCCGGCGTCGACGTCCCGGCGCCCAAGAACATGGTGAGCGCCGCCCTCGCGGGCGGCATCGTCGTGTTCACGCTGCTCAAGATCGTGGTCGACAGCGAGGCGCTGTTCCTGTTCGCGTTCGTCGGCATCGTGCTCGCGCTCGTCATCGGGTACGGCGGGTGGATGCGTTGGCAGGAGGGCAGCGTGGCCTCGCCACCTGCGCCTCCCGGCCCTGGGGGCACCGGCTTCACCAGCTAGGCGCCCAGGTCCATCGTGCGGAAGGCCCGGCCGGAAGCGGCCGGGCCTTCTTGTCCCCGGTCGGGGGCAGCCTCTAGCCTGTCCTCGTCACCTCGTTGAGGAGCGTCCGTGAAGAAGTGCCCCTTCTGTGCCGAGGCGATCCGAGACGAGGCCGTCAAATGCCGCTACTGCGGGAGCTTCCTGACGCCGGAGGCCGCGGCGGCGGCCGGGCAGGGAGCCCCGGAGCGAGGCACCGGGGCGCCGGCGCCCGGCTTGGACGACGGGGCGCTGCAGTACACGCATTCCGGCGGTCGATACCTGCTGGGGTACGGCAAGGACTTCTTCGGCATCTGGGACCGTCAGGCGCCGGGCCCGCCCATCGCGCGGTTCCCGCGGACCGACGAGGGGTGGCGAGCCGCCTGGCTGCGGTTCTCCGCCGACGAGCCGCACCACACCGAGGTCGGGCTGAGCGCGACGGCCGGTCGCCCCGGGGCCGTGGCAGGTGCGAGCCCCGGGGGCCAGGCTGCTTGGACGGCTCAGCCGCCCAGGCGGATCAGCGGGGCGTGGTGGCTGCTGCCGATCTTCATGGGATGGCTCGGAGGGCTCATCGCCTGGCTCGTCAACAAGGAGGTCGATCCGCGGACGGCCCGGGCGATGCTCATCACCGGCATCGTGATCAGCGTCGTGCTCCTCATCCTCATCCTGCCGACGCTGGATGGGACTCCGTAGAGGCGGGAAGCGAGCGGGCCTCGTAGCGGGCGCCGAGCACGCCGCCCGCGACGCCCCAGGCAAGGGCGAGGAGGCCGCCGGAGAGCAGGTCGGGGCCCACCCGCACGACGCCTTCCCCCCCAAGGAAGATCTCGCCCGCCGACACGCCCGCGCTCACCTGCGACAGGAACGCGGCGGCGACCGCCAGCGCGGCGAACACGACGCCGGCCATGGCTCCCGTTCCGGCCGCCTCCCGCGGTGACGACGCCGCGCCGCGCCGCGCCGCCAGACGTCCGCCGAGGAAGACCGACACCAGCGGGACCAGCACGAACAGGAAGTAGCCGACGGGGGCCGTGCCGGCCTCGACCGCCGGGAAGGGCCCCACACCCGCCGCCGATCCGGGCGCCACGGAGACCGACCGCGGGAATCTCCAGTAGCAGAGAAGGGATGTCGACGCGGTTGGCCCGCGCGCGCCGATGCAGCCACCCATCGAGGGAACCAGCGCCCAGGTCGACTCGTTCGGGAGCAGCAGGACATGATTGACGAGCACGACCGCTCCCTCCTCGAGACCCGGCTCGAAGACCGCCCGGAAGTACTCCCCCGTCGAAGGGGTCAGCAGGCCCGCCGGCGACCCCGGCTGCAGGACCCCCGCTGCGAAGAGACCCGCAAGCGAGAGCGCCAGCCCGAGCACGAGCATCCGCCAGCCCCCCGCCAGGGCGCCGACGAGGCGTCGACCCCGAGGTCCCGAGGCCGCCATCCCCCTCCAACCGGACCTGAGCCCCCCCGCAACGCCGGCCACGGCCGCGATCAGCAGGGGGAACAGGAAGGCTTGAAGGAGCGAGGACCCGATGGTGATCCGGCCGACGAAGACCGGCGTCGGGGGGACGTCTATCTTGAGCGAGACGAGCATCGACAGCGCGAGCGAGGGCAGTGCATAGACGGGGGCGACCTTGAGCCCATGAAGCGCCCGCGCGAAAGGCCCGCCCCCGGCCTCATCCGCGACGGCCTTCCCGGCTCGATACAGGAGGAAGACGGCAAGCGCCGTGCCGAGCATCAGCGCGAATCCGACCTCGAAGGTGGCCTCGACGGCGCGGCCATCGAGGCCGGTCGGGTCGATCCCGGCCGTTCCCCGGGCACTCGCGACGAAGGCGACATGATGGAACGCGCCGAAGTACAGCCACCCGATCCTCGAGAACGTGGCGGCGGAGAGCCGCGGCGACGATCCGCTCGCGAAGACGGCGAACGACAATGCCTGGCCGACGAGGGAAACGATCGCGAAGGCGAGACTGCCGTGGGATAGGGCCGCCCGCCACTTCGAGCTCACCCCAGGGCCGCCTCCACCAGCCCCGCGACAGCGGTGGGTGTGCGGCCGACCGCGACGCCCGCGGCCTCGAGCGCCTCGGCCTTGGCCTGCGCCGTTCCGCTGGACCCGGTGATGATCGCTCCGGCGTGGCCCATCCGCTTGCCCGGCGG
>JBQTIP010000067.1:0-2276 GCA_052388025.1 Actinomycetota bacterium | reverse complement strand
ACCTGGCGGTGGTGATCGACTGCTTCTCAAGGCGAGTGGTCGGCTGGTGCATGCGCGACCACCTGCGTACCGAGCTCGTGCTCGAGGCCCTGGAGATGGCGATCGCGAACCGCCGTCCCGCGCGGGGGCCTCCTGCACCACTCCGACAGTCAGTATGTGGGGGCCGGGATCGCTCCCTCGATGGGCTACGTGGGGGACGCATACGACAAGAGCTTGTATTCAAACTGCACCTCCTTCTGAGGATCCGGCGGGGACTAGGCTTGAGAGGCGGCTCCCCAAGAGTTAGACGAGCCTGGGGTCCCCGGGCGTCGGGGGCTCGTAGAGCCGTTCGTTCTTGTCGTTGGCCCGGTGGCCGATGAGGAGACCGGCGCGGTGCCAGCTCTTGATCGTGCTCGGGCGGACCCCGAGCCAGTCGGCGATCTCATGGAGCGACAGCATGCCCGCGCGCCGGAGGCGGTCTGCGTGGCTCGGGAGGCCGTGCGCGCGGCGGAGTTGCAGCACGATGCGCGCGGTGAAGGGCTTGCTGTGACCGGACCGAGGGGGCTTCACTGCCATCGTTCGGCCCTTGGTATCGAGGCGCACCTCCTCCGCGTACAAGGGCGCATCGAGCACCTCGTCTCGAGAGAAGTCGAGCTGCGCGAAACGGCCCCTGGCGAACGTCCCAGTGTAGATGGCCGACATATCGGTCTCCCCGAAGGGATTGGTCTCCTGCCGGAGCGCCACGACCGTCACCGCCACGAGGCCGGGCGCGACCGCGAATGCTTCCTTGACCGTGACCAGGATGTTGGAGAACACCCAGGACAGGTAGAACTTGTTCCGATCGGTCTGCGAGAGCTTGCGCGTGGTCGGGCGGCCCGTGGGCGTGAGCGACGGGACGCGCTCCGGAACGAGATCCTCCCCTTCCATCAGCAGGACCACGGTGGCCCGGCCGTCCTCGCAGTTGATTGGGGCGGCCGGAGCCTGGTTGTCGGCGAAGGCGGCCTCGAGGCTCTCAAGGACCGTGTGCCGATCGTTCTCCAAAAGGAGCTTCCAGTGTTCGTCGAGCTCCCTCTGGATGCCCGCCCGTGTCTCTTCTCGACCCCTGCGCTCATCGGCGGCCTGTCGAGCAGCCTCGGCGCGACCTCGCTCCTTCACCGCCCTACGCTCCTTCCGCTTGAACCATGAGATCCCGGCTCGCTCGCGAGCGAGCCACTGACGCTCGATCGCTTTCTCGTCCACCGGCTCAACCGGAGGCGCGACGGGCGGCTCGGCCGGCGGGAACTCCTGGCGGTGAAGCGAGAGCATGTGCTGCACTCGAGCTGCCAGTGCCTGGAGATCCTGAGCCCGCTGCACCGTATGTTGCTGCCGCTTGTACTGGGACAGGCTCGGTCGCTTGGCCCGTGATCCTCCGTGCCAATGGTAGCGATGAGCTCTCGGTACGTCTCCTCGCTTGGAGTGGGTATCTCGATGAACGCAAACCGTCGCATGAGGGCGAACGACATCTCGAAGAGGAGAGACTTGTCGAAGACGTTCATCGTGGCTATGAGCTGCCAGGACTCAGGGATCTGGATCGGTGAGGAGCCGTGCGGCGCCACAGTTGACCCCGGAACGAGGACAAGCGGCCGGTTTGTAGTCGGATCGTCGTATGGGAGGGTCACAGCCTGGCCTGACAGGACGGTAAAGAGCTGCCCGAAGGCGCGGTCGAAGCTCGATCGGTTCAACTCGTCTATGACGAGCCAGTGCCCATCGCGAATCGCCGACAGGAAGTGGCCGGGTGCGAACTCAAGGGCCCACTCGCCCGTCGGACGCGGCCCCCCGATCGTCTCGTACGTCGTCCAGTCCGCCGTTGCGGTTGTCAGGGTCCATCCCCTGCACAGACCAGCCTCCTGAGCTGCCTCAGCGACGGCTTCGGCGAGGGTGGTCTTTCCAGTGCCGGGCGGACCCGTCAGGATGAGGTGCTTGCTGCTTCTGATCGCGGCCACTACCGCCGCGTATACGCTGTCGTCAACCATGAGGCCCTTCTGCAGGGCACGACGCTTGACCAGTTCCAGGGTCAGGGCGTGCCTCCCAATCGCAGGCCTGGTGACACCGCCACCCAGAGCGGGGTCGACGAGTGGCTGACCGTCGCCGAACCTGACGACCGTCTGTCGCGCGCGAAGAGTCCTCTGTGTGGCGTCGGGAAGCTCGGACGGCAGGATCGTTGTGATCCACCGGACCGGCCGAGTGTGATGCCAGGCCCCGACCGGGGCCGTCTCCTCGTACCGGTAGGGACCGAGAGTTCCTCAGGAACGGCGGTG
>JBQTIP010000066.1:0-28188 GCA_052388025.1 Actinomycetota bacterium | reverse complement strand
CCGGAGGTGCTGCCGGAGCCGGAGGCGGCGCCCGACCGCGAGCCCTCCGAGCCGGCGACGTAGGTCCGCGATGCTCGACACCGTGCGAACCGTCGAGGCCCTCACCTCCACCGAGCCGATCATGGCCTGGCGGACGTGGACGCTCTCCGGCCGCCGGGACGGCACCAGCCTGCGACTTCGTCCGATCGCCGGGAACGCCCGCGCGTGGCCGCCTTTGCAACCCGCCCGCGCGGCGTGCACGCGCCCACGCTTGCATCGCGCTCCGGACTTAGGCTGCGCCTGCGGCATCTACGGCACCCGGACGCCCGACCTCCTGCGCCGTACGAAGGACCCCGCCGTGGTCGGCCGGGTCGCCCTCTGGGGCCGCGTGATCGAGCATGAGCTCGGCTACCGTGCCGAGCTCGCCTACCCGCAGCGGCTTCGACTGGTCTGCTACCTCTGCTTCTGGCAGTGGGGCACGACGGGCTCCAAGACGGAGGTGGTCGCCCGGCTGCCGCGCGGCAGGCTCGTCCCGCTCTGCGAGGTCCACGTCGAGACGAGCCGCCGGTACGGGTTCCCCACTCGGCACCTCTCACCCACCGATGAGATCGAGGGCGCACTGCTCGGTACCTATCGAGTAGACCCGCTCCCGGCCTAAGGTGGAGGTGAGCGCAAGCCGTACGGGCGCCCATCCGAATCCCATACGGAGGAGCGCCCGTACGGCTGCTTGGCCGCCTACGGGTTGTCGCTAATATGCGTGAGCCCCGGGCCGGTGCCCGTCACGGGCTGCGACCGCTCGTAGGCCAGGTGGTCGGTCAGCTGCACGAGCCCCGGGCCGGTGCCCGTCACGGGCTGCGACCGCTCGTAGACCGCGCTGTTGACGGCCGCTCCCTGGACGCTGCGCGTCGGAGCACTCGATCGCAGCGCCATGACGGCCATCACCAGCGCTGCCACCGCCAGGGTGGCGATCACGAGCGCGGCCCCGCCCCTCAGCCAGAACGCGGAACGCCGCTCCGCTGTCATGGTCCCCGCCTTCGTGGCCATCGCGCCTCCTTTCCTCGGTGTACTGCGCGATGGGAGCACCGTACGGAGCGGACGGGCGGGGCTCATCGGGGCGGTCCCCGTTTCTCCATAGGGCTGTCCAGGAACTCGGAATCAGGGCTAGCCCCGAGGTTCGCTCCGTGCTTGCATGGAACGATCGCCCGGTGAGAACGACCATCCTGATCGTTGACGACCACCCAGGCTTCCGGTCGAGGGCGCGAGCGGTCCTCGAGGCGGACGGCTACGAGGTGGTAGGCGAAGCCGCCGACGGGGCGAGCGCCATCTCGACCTCGAGGGACCTGCGGCCGGACATGATCCTGCTCGACGTGCAGCTCCCCGACATCGACGGGTTCGAGGTGGCCCGCCGTCTAGCCGAGAGCGGCCACCGCCCCGCGGTGGTCCTCACCTCGACCCGGGACGCCTCCGACTACGGCCCCAGGATCGCCCGAAGCGCCGCCCGAGGATTCTTGTCCAAGGCCCATCTGTCGGGACGGGCGATCAAGGCCCTTCTCGAGGGAGGGTGAATGAGCCTGGGGGCGCCCGGAGTCGAGATCCGGCGGCGGCGCGTGAGCCCGTGGCTCCTGGCCGCCCTGGCCCTCCTCGGGCTGTTCGTGGGGGTGATCGGGGCCCGGGTGTATGCGAGGGAGAAGACGTTCTTCGTGACCCATGGGGCCTCGCCGGCACCCTACGTCGACCTCGCGGTGGGGCTCGCCTACATCGCGACCGGCCTGGTCGCGTGGCGGAGGCGGCCTGGGAACCGGGTGGGCCCGCTCATGACCGCCGTCGGGTTCACGTGGTTCATCGGGGCCTGGGGCAACGTCACCGACTGGAACATCTTCCGCCAGGCGTTCGGTGGCGCCTACGACCACTCCAACGGGTGGGACCTGTTCCGGGCGGCGCTGTGGTTCGAGGCGCTCAACCAGGCCATCCTGGTCCACCTGATCCTGGCCTTTCCCGGCGGGCACCTGGCCTCGCGTCCCGCCCGGCTGGTGGCCGGGGCGGCGTACGCCAACGTGGTCGTGCTCGGGTTCCTCCGGGCGGCCACGTTCGACATCTTCGGCCTCACGGCCTTCGGGTACCGCGACCAGGGTGTCCTCGGCCTGTGGCTGAGCCAGGGCGGCTACCGGACAGTGACCAGGGTCTACCAGGGGTTCTGGATCGCCATCCTGGTGGTCGTGCTGGCCATGCTGCTCCGGCGCTGGCACGCGGCGTCCCGACCGACCCGGCGGATGCTCGCTCCCGTGTGGTTCGCGGGGTCGGTCGTTGCGGTGTCGCTGGCCGTCGCCGCACCCACCCTGGTGGGGTCCCTGACCTCGTGGCAGGTCGGGGTGTGCTGCTCCGGCGGGCTCGCGCCGAGCGCCATCCCGCTGGTATTCATCCCCGTAGACATCCAACAGGCGCTGTTCTGGGTGGCCCGGACGGGCCAGGTGCTCGTTCCCGGCGCTTTCCTGTTCGGGCTCCTTCGGATGAGCCTCGCTCGGATCGGAGTCAGCGACCTCGTGCGCGAGCTGGGGGAGGCTCCCCCTCCCGGGGCGCTTCGGGACGCCCTGGCCCGGGCCCTGGGGGATCCCTCGCTCGAGGTCGTCTTCTGGATCCCCGGCTCCCAGACGTACTCGACCATCGACGGCAGGCCGGTCGCCATGCCGAGCCCTGGATCCGGCCGGGGCGTCACGGTCATCGAGGGGGAGGGCGAGCCCCTCGGCGCGCTGGTGCACGACCCGGCCCTGGCCGAGCAGCCGGATCTGGTCCGGTCGGTGGGCTCGGCGGCCCGACTTGCAATGGAGAACGAGCGCCTCCATGCAGAGGTGCGGGCTCAGCTCGAGGAAGTCCGGGCCTCCAGGGCCAGGATCGCGGAGGCCGCCGACGCCGAGCGGCGGCGGGTGGAACGGGACCTCCATGACGGGGCCCAGCAACGCCTGGTCAACCTGTCCCTGGCCCTTCGGATGGCCCAGGACCGCCTGGGCGAGGGAAACGACTCCGCGACGGCCGCGACCCTGGAGGAGCTGGCCGAAGAGCTGAGGACCGCGCTCGTTGAGCTCCGGGAACTCGCCCGGGGCCTCCACCCGGCGATCCTGACCGAGGAGGGGCTGGGGGCCGCGCTCGAGTCGCTGGCCGAGCGTGCGGCCGTCCCCACCTTGGTGCTCGAAGCCCCTGCGACCCGGCTCCCTCGGGCCGTGGAGGCCACGGCCTACTTCGTGGTCTCTGAAGCCCTGGCCAACGTGGCCAAGCACGCGCAGGCGTCTCGGGTCACGGTGAGGGCCGGCCTCACCGACGGTCGTCTCAGGGTCGAGGTGGCCGATGACGGCGTCGGCGGCGCCGACGTGTCCGGTGGCTCGGGCCTGCGGGGCCTGGCCGATCGGGTGGCGGCGGCCGATGGGCGGCTCGTCGTGGACAGCCCCGCCGGGCGCGGCACCCGGGTCGTGGCCGACATGCCATGCGCGTAGTCCTGGCCGACGACTCGGTGCTGCTGCGGGAAGGGCTGGCCCGGGTGCTGACCGACGCCGGATTCGAAGTCTTGGGGCAGGCGGGGGACGCCTCGTCACTTCTGCATCTCGTGCGAAGGGACCCTCCCGACGTCGCCGTGATCGACGTCCGCATGCCCCCGACCAACACGAACGAAGGCCTGGTGGCCGCCCTGGAGATCCGGGCGACCTATCAGGACGTCGGCGTGCTGGTGCTCTCTCAGTACGTGGAGACCAGCCATGCCATGAAGCTCCTGGCCGACAGCTCTGGGGGCGTGGGGTACCTGCTCAAGGACCGGGTGTCTGATGTCGGAGAGTTCGCCGAAGCGGTGCGGCGCGTGGGGGCCGGCGGATCGGTGATCGACCCCGAGGTCGTTTCCACCCTGCTCGGCCGGAAGCGCCGGCCCGACCCCCTTGCCGCGCTGACCGGCCGGGAGAGGGAGGTCCTCGCCCTCATGGCGGAAGGCTGCTCCAACCAGGGCATCCGCCAGAAGCTGTTCCTCAGCCCCAAGACGATCGAGACCCACGTCGGGGCGATCTTTACGAAGCTCGGCCTGCTGCCTGGGACGGACGAGCACCGGCGGGTTCTCGCGGTCCTGGCCTACCTCCGGTCACCGGGTGACGCTCCAGACGGGGGCTCCAGCGCGCCCCCCGGATAGCCCGGACCGCGCGGGCACGAGCCGGGCAGAATGCGGGGCAGGCCGCCGGGAACCCGCCGCGCGCCCTACGCCATCTGGGGCCTGACCTGCAAGAAGACCTGGTGGAGACGACCGGACTCGAACCGGCGACCCCCGCCTTGCAAAGGCGGTGCTCTACCAACTGAGCTACGTCCCCGCCGGTAAGTGTAGGAGCGCCCGGGCTACTCGGCGGGCTGCTTCGCGGTGCTCTTCTTCGACCCCGCCTGATCGGCCGCAGCCGAGGCGATCGGTGGGGCGCCGGGGGCCGTCCATGTCGGCTCGCCCTCTACGTCGAGGAACTGAAGGACCGGCGTACCATCGGAGGTGAGCCCCATGATGGCCCGGAGCTCCCCCTCCTTCCCCAGCAGCCGCAGGATCGGCGAGCCCTCGGCCGCGAGCCCCAGTCGGGCCCGGATCTTCCCGTCCTCGTCTTGAAGCGAGATCGACGGAGAGCCTTGCTGCGCAAGCGTGTACACGAACCCCAGCTCGCCGTTCTTGTTCCGGAGGGCGAGCGTCGGGGAGCCCTCCGATGCGAGCCCGAACTTCGCTCGCACCTTGCCGTTCTTGTCCACCATGGCGAGGCTCGCCGACCCGTCCGAGAACAGTCCGAACGTCGCCCGGACCTTCCCCTCGTCGTCGGCGACGGCGATCCCCGCCGACCCGTCCGACTGGATGCCGAACCGCGCCCTGAGCCGCTCGTCGGGCCCGTAGAGGGCAACGAACGGTGACTCGTCGTTCGTCAACCCGAACCGCGCCCGGACCTTCCCGTCGCCGTCCTCGATCTCGAAGCCCCCAGCTCGAACGACCCGTCTCTTCATCGTGCCCGACCTCGCTCGCTCGATGTCTGCGTAGCATCGCCCGGTCGGCGCGATCCGTAAAGGACCAGAACACGGGAAGCTCAGACGATTCCGGGGGTCGGGGACCTCGGTGCGATCGGAACCGGGGCGCGAAGGGGTGGAAGGGGTGCGAGCGGGCCCGAGAAGCGAGAAACCGCCAGAACCCGAGGGCTCCAGCGGTCTCTCATCGCGCACTCTAGGGTCTCGGCCGTGCAGCGGTCAAGCGGGAGCCCACGCTCTTGTCACTCTTTCTCCAGCCGCTCGACGCGGAGGGTGCCCGCCTCCAGCCGATCGGGAAGTGGCTCGACCCCGAGGCCCGGCCCCGACGGCACGGCCATCGTCCCGTCGGGGTCCAACACGAAGGGCTCGGTGAGATCCTCGGCGAAGTATCGGCTGCTCGCGCTGGTGTCGCCCGGGAGCGTGAATCCCGGCAGCGCCGCCAGCGCGACGTTGGCCGCCCGCCCGATCCCGGTCTCGAGCAGACCACCGCACCACACCGGCATCCCCTGCGCGAGGGCCAGGTCGTGGATGCGCTTGGCCTCGAGGAGGCCCCCCACGCGCCCGCCCTTGATGTTGATGATCCGGCACGCGCCCAGCTCGATAGCGGCGCGCGCATCGGCCGCGGACCGGATCGACTCGTCGAGGCAGATCGGCGTGCCGATCCGTCGCTGAAGCTTCGCGTGATCCACCAGGTCCTCGTGCGCCAGCGGCTGCTCGATCATCGAGAGATCCAACACATCGAGCTCCTCGAACACCGCGAAGTCCTCCAGCGTGTATGCGGCGTTCGCGTCGACGGAGAGCGCTACGCCGGGATGTGCGCGGCGGACCGCGGAGACGCGCTCGACGTCGTCGCCCGGCTCGATCTTCAGCTTGATCCTCCGGTATCCATCCCGGAGGTAGCCGTCGACCTGCTCGAGGAGCCCGTCGAGCGTGGGCGTGATCCCGATCGACACCCCACAAGCCACGCGGTCCTTGTCCGCGCCCAGATGGGAGGCGAGCGACCTGCCTGCCGCCCGTAGCTCGGCGTCTAGGACCGCCATCTCGATCGCGGCTTTCGCCATGCGATGCCCCCGCGCCCATGCAAGAGCGGGACCCACTTCGTCGGCACCGACGTCCCCGGCACCCAGCAGCGCCGGACCCAAGTGCTCCCGGATCACGAGCCACGCGCCCTCGTTGAACTCCTCGGAGTAGCGAGGGTCGGCACTCGCGCCGCACTCCCCCCATCCGGCCGCGTCGGGCGTCTCCACACGGACCAGGACGGCCTCCTTCGTCGTCTCCTCCCCGAAGCTCGTCCGGAACGGACGGACGAGCGGGAGCGAAACGAGGCGAAGCTCGATCGCGAGGAGGCGCGTCACGCCACCGGCCCGTCCGCGATCGCGCTCGGGGCCGTGAACCGGTACTCGCAGTCATCCGGCTCGAAGGCGGCCGCGATCATCCCGGCGGCGAAGCAGGCTTCGAGCGCCTCGGCGAGCGAGTCCCGCCACTCGAGGGCGAGCCCTCGGTCGCGCTCCCGGAGCTCCAAGTAGTCGCGGGGGATCGCGACGCCCACGCTCCCTTCCGTGAGCGGTCCCACTCCCGCGGCGCGCACGGGTGTGGGCGCGTCCTCCGGCCCCGCTCGCCTGAGCAGTGGACGCGCGTCACCCGGAGGGAGCGACCGCCGCCCGGGTGCCCGAAGGAGCTCCCAGCGGATGACCATGCGGTCGCTTCGCTCGCCGCGGTTCAAGAGATCGGTCATCTCGCCGTAGAAGTTCCGCTCGAACCTGTCCGCGATCGTTCCGAGCTTGCAGAAGTTGAAGTTCGCGTTGCCCCGCAGCGCGGGGTCGAACGTCCATCGCACGATCCGTGCACCGAGGTCGAGCGCCGCCGCCCGCTGCGCGAGCTTGAGCGCGTAGCCGATCCCCCCGGAGCGCTCGCCGGGACGAACGGCAAGCATGTGCGAGTGCATGTGGATGCCTTCCCCGTCGGCCCCGAGGAAGCCGAGGACGTAGCCGATCATTCGCCCACTTCGGAAGGCGCCGTAGGGGACGTTCCCGCTGTCCTGAAGCGCATGTATCAGCTCGCGAGGAACCAGCTGATGCTCGCCCCAGGTCTCCACCATCACTTCGGTGATGAGGTCGGTCTCGTCGAGCCCAAGGAGCGGGCGGACCTCGACGCCGGCGGACTCGGCCGCCCGGCGAGCGAGCTCCCAAGCCTCACCCTGCATGGCGGTGGAGTCTATGCATTCGTCATCCGACCCCGGATAGGCCAAGGGCCCGCGCTGAGCGGGCCCCGCCCAAACCCTACGACCTGGACGGCTCAGCCGCCGCTCGGGGGCGGCAGCTCCTGCCACTCGTTCTCGTCGAGATCCTGCCCTCGACGACGCTTCACGAACGCCACGATCCCGGCCACGATGGCGCCGATGAATGCCAGTCGGAACAGCTTCCCGAAGAACCCTCGCTTCTTCTCAGTGCTCTCGTTCCCCTCGCCCATCTCGAGCTCCCTCCTTTCCCGGTGGGCCTGGATGGACTTGAACCATCGACCTCATCCTTATCAGGGATGCGCTCTAACCGAGCTGAGCTACAGGCCCGAACGCTTCGTGGGAGCCAGCGACCTGACCCTCGGCCAAGCGTACGCGGGGCCCGAAGAAGGTGTCAATGTGGCCCCTGACCTGCGGCTTCAGGGGCGACGATCGGAGAGGGTCACCTCGATCCCGCCGACCACCTCGGAGATCAGGTTGTAGAGGAACGCGACGAACAGGTTGATGAGTGACCAGACCACGACCATGACCAGTCCGATCACGATCACCCGCGAGAGCAGCCAGCCCCCGTTGATCTCGAAGGACTGATCGGCGAAGAGGTCCCTGGTGAGCCTGGTCACGGAGTCGAGGGCCCCGATGGCGCCGAGTATCGCGTACAGGATGACGAGGGCGAAGACGATCACGAGCATCAAGCAGAAGTAGAAGAGCAGCGAGAATTTGAGCACCGACCAGGGCCCGACCTTGCGGAGCACGACCCTGGCGCTTCGCGCCTCCGTCCTTCTTGCCGCCCGGCGGGCGGGCGCCTCGACCGTCTGAGCCATCCCCTTCCTCTCCCGACGTCGACGGGGCGGCGTCGAGGAGGGTTCCCCGGACGGCCCCGGGTCGTCAGGGCTTCGTGACGACATCGGATACCCCTTTGTACGCGCAGGAGGCCCCTCCGGCAAGCAACCCCGGCCGTGATCGCCTTCGCGAGGCGCCCGCCTCGATCAGCGGTGGGATTATTACCACCCAGCGGGGAGGAGACGGGATGAACGATCGTCGGGTCGAGCGCGACCTCCGGCTGATCCTGTCGGTCCAGGGCCTTCGGGCGTTCCTGTACGGATTCGGAAGCGTCCTGCTCGGAAGCTCGCTCGCCGCCAGCGGCCTGTCCGACCTCGAGGTGGGCATCGTGTTCACGGCGATGCTCGCGGGCATGGCGGTGATGTCTGCGGCCGTCGGCCTCAGGGGCGATCGCATCGGTAGGCGGCGGCTCTACACAGTGCTCCTCCTGCTGATGGGAGTTGCCGGTGCCGTTTTCGCCCTGACCGACTGGCTCCCCGCCCTGGTCCTGGCCGCACTCACGGGGACCATGTCCACCGACCCGAACGAGTCCGGTCCCATCACGTCCATAGAGCAAGCCATGATGGGCCACGCCCCCTCCCGCACGCGGGCGCGGGTCTTCGGCCGCTACAACGCCATCGCGTACCTGGCCGGCGCGCTCGGAGCCCTCGCGGCCGGCGGCCCGGCCGCCCTGCGAGACATCGTCCCTTCACTTCCACCGAGCCAGCGCTGGCTCCTCGCCTTCCCGATCCTCGCGCTCGTCTGCGCGAGGATTGCGACGCACCTTTCGGCCGAAGTCGAGGCGGCGGCCGCGGGCGGGGTCTCGGGGCGGGGCGGTGGTGCGGAGCGGGGTTGGGGATGGACTTGCAAGCGGATCACCGCCGCCCCGCCCCAGCAGCGCACGCGAGGGAAGGTCACGAAGCTCGCGGCCCTGTTCGCGATGGACTCGTTTGCCGGTGGGTTCATCGTCCAGACCTTCCTGGTGTTCTGGTTCCAGCGGCGGTTCGGCGCGAGCCCTGAGGCGATGGGCCTGGTGTTCTTCGCCGCGGGACTGCTGCAGGCCGCCTCCTCGATCGCCTCAGGGAGGCTCGCCTCGCGCATCGGGCTGCTGAACGTGATGGTGTTCACGCACCTGCCTTCGAACGTGTTCCTGTTGCTCGTCCCGTTGATGCCCTCCCTCGGGCCCGCGATCGCGTTGCTGCTGGCCCGGTTCGCGCTGTCGCAGATGGACGTGCCCGCTCGGCAGGCCTACGTGGTGGCGATGGTCGACCCGAAGGAGCGCACCGCGGCGGCTGCCTTCACCAACACCGCTCGGTACGTGGTCCGGCCCGCCGGACCGCTCGGCGCGGGGCTCCTGATGCAGCACGTGGCGATCGGCGGGCCGTTCGTGGTGGCGGGAGGATTGAAGATCCTCTACGACCTGCTGCTTTACGCCACCTTCCGGCGAGTGGAGCTCCCGGAAGACGCTACTCGTCCATCTGAATGACTACGGGAGCGAGGGCAACGACGGTCGCGCCCTCCTCAACTCGCATCGTGCGCACGCCCTGGCTCAGGCGCCCGACGCGGCGGATATCGACGGGCGTCACACGGATCACGATGCCCGACGACGAGATCACGAGCATCTCCTGATTCTTCGAGCCGACGTAGGCCCCGGCGAGCAGACCTGTCTTCTTCGTGAGCTGGTGGCCGATCACGCCCTTCCCGCCGCGGCCCTTTCGCGGGTAGAGGCCAAGGGCCGTCCGCTTCCCGTAACCCTGCTCCGTCACGCTGATGAGGTCCTCGCCGGCGGAGGCGACGCCGACCGCAAGCACGCGGTCGTCCTCGCCGAGGCGCATCCCGATGACGCCGGCGGTTGCCCGGCCCATCGGCCGCACGTTCGCCTCGGAGAACCGGATGGCCTGGCCCTTCCTGGAGACGAGCAGGACGTCGTCCTTGCCGCCGGTGAGGAGGACGTCTATCAGCTCGTCGCCCTCCCTCAGGTTGATCGCGGCGAGCCCGGTCCGCGGAGAGTCGTACTCCGGCAGCGCCGTCTTCTTGACCATGCCGCCGCGCGTGGCGAACAGCAGGAACCGGCCCTCCTCGTATTCCTTGAGATCGATCACCGCGCTCACACGTTCCTCGGCGGTGATGGCGACGCCGGGGAGGTTCGCCGCGTACAGGCCCCGAGCGGTCCGGCCGGCCTCGGGGATCTCATGCACCTTCACGCGGTAGACCCTCCCCTTGGTCGTGAAGAACAGCAGCCAGTTGTGGGTGGTGGTGGTGAACACGTGGCTCACCACGTCCTCCTCTTTCAGGTTCTGGCCCCTGATGCCCTTGCCACCCCGGCCCTGCCGTCGGAACGTCTCGATCGGCTGGCGCTTCACGTAGCCGGCGCGCGAGACCGTGATGACCACGTCCTCCTCCGCGATCAGGTCCTCCACGTCGAGGTCGCCCTCGTCGGCCTTGAGCTGCGTCCGGCGCGCGTCGGCGTGCTTCCTCTTGATCTCGAGGAGCTCGTCCCTTATCACCGCGCGGATCTTCTTCGGGTCCTTCAGGAGCGCCTTCAGCTGCTTGATGCTCGTGAGCAGGTCGTTGTGCTCCTGCTCGAGCTCCGCACGAGCCAGGCGCGTGAGGCGCCGGAGCGGCATGTCCAGGATGTGGTTCGCCTGGACCTCGGAGAGCTTGAACTTCTTCATGAGCTTCGTGCGCGCTTCATCCGCGTCCTTCGAGCCCCGGATGATCTTGATGACCTCGTCCAGGTGGTCGAGGGCGATCAGCAGGCCCAGGACGATGTGGTCGCGCCCCTCGGCCTTCTTCAGGTCGTACTTCGCGCGCCTCGTGACGACGTCCACCTGATGGTCGGCGTAGTGGCCGACCATCTCGGCGAGGTTCAGCACCCGCGGGACGCCGTCGACGAGCGCCAGCATGATCACGCCGAAGTTGTCCTGCAGCTGCGTGTGCTTGAACAGCTGGTTCATCACGACCTGCGGGTTGGCATTCCGCTTCAGGTCGATGACCAGACGCATCCCCTGGCGGCCGCTGGAATGGTCGTTCAGGTCCGCGATGTCCTTGACCCTGCCGGCCTTCACCAGCTCCGCGATCTTCTCGGCGAGGCGCGCCTTGTTGACCTGGTACGGAAGCTCGGTGACGACTATGCGCTGCCGTCCCTGGGAGGTCTCCTCGATCTGCATGGCAGCCCGGACCTTGATGGAGCCGCGGCCGGTGGTGTAGGCGTCGACGATCCCCTGCCTGCCGATGATGGAGGACCCGGTCGGGAAGTCGGGCCCCTTGATGAACTTCATGAGCTCCTTCGAGGTTGCTTCGGGATGGTCGATGTAATGAACGACCCCGTCGATCGCCTCACCCAGGTTGTGCGGTGGGATGTTGGTCGCCATTCCCACCGCGATCCCACCCGATCCGTTCACCAGCAGGTTGGGGAACCGGGAGGGGAGGACCAGCGGCTCTCGCTCGTACCCGTCGTAGTTCGGGACGAAGTCGACCGTCTCGGATTCGATGTCGCGGAGCATCTCCAGCGCGACCGTCCCCAGCCGCGCTTCCGTGTTGTGGCTCACGAAGCCGTTCGTGACGAAGGCGTGGTCGTCGGAGTCCACGCGGACGGAGTACACCGGTCGGTCGCCGCCGTCCTCAACGGAGGCCACCTCCGCGTAGTAGTAGGTGCCGTCGACGAGCGGCTCGACGACCCGCCGGACCTCCTCGTTCGTGATGTGTCCGAGGATGGCTTCCCGATCGCGCTCCCAGCGCTCGACCCGGTCGATGTTGTGCCGGTTCAGCCAGTCGCGATCGGTCCATCTCGTGGCGCCCTCGGCCCGGACGTAGTCCGCGACGAACGGCACGTGATCCGAGCTCATAGCCGAGCTCTCGATCGCGACGGCGGCCAGCTCGCGCCGGAGCTTCGCCTGCCTCCGGTCGAGGAACCCCACGCGGCTTGCGAACAACCTCGCGTCCCGGTGGTTGGTGACGGCGACCTTGATCTCCCCGTTGGCGTATCGGCAGAGCCTCGAGACCACGCCGAACTCGAGCAGGAGCTGCTGGACGTCGCGCGCCAGCTGATCGCTCCGCGTCGAGTAGCTGATCTGGATCGTCTTCCGAGGCAGCAGGGACGACGATCCATCGCCCTCGAAGAGCGCCTTCAAGAACGTCGCCTTCGCCGCAGGTGATGCACGCCAGACAAACGACGGAACACGCTTGCTGGCCCATCCTTCGGCGACGATCGCGCCCGCCAGCACGGCAAGATGCTCCTCCTCTACGGTCGGGGCACCGAGCTCCTCGTGCGGCCGGCGAAGCATGGCTACGCGTTCGCCGGGACGGATCTCCGACAACAGCTTCCACAACAGCATGGGGACGCCGGCGGCCGGCACGAGGCACAGCACGGGATGGTTGTCCGTGCCGGTCAGGCTGTAGCCCTCGCGCGTGGTGACGCGCAGCGTGGGATGCGTCCCTGAGTGGAAGAGCTTCGTCGCGCGCACCGGCTCCCCGAGCCGGTTCGCGAGCTTCACGTCGACCGGAGTCTCGGAGTTGGGCAGGGCTCCCGGAACAAGTTCTGCTATGGGGATGGTCCCGCCGTCGGCCGTACGGACCATCACCTCGCCCGATATGCAATAGCGCATGGCCGCTGGCGGATCGCCGTCGACCGAGCCGAAGTTCCCGTGCGGATCGATCAGCGGATGGCGGAGCGAGAAGTCCTGCGCCATCCGGACGAGAGAGTCGTACACGGCCTCGAGGCCGTGGGGGTGGTACTTCTTCACGACCTCGCCGACCGCCCATGCCGACTTGCGGTGCGGGCGGTCGGGCCGAAGGCCGCCCTCGAGCATCGACCACAGGATCCTGCGGTGGACGGGCTTCAGTCCGTCGCGCACGTCCGGGAGTGCGCGCCCAACGATGACCGACATCGCGTAGTCGAGGTAGGAGCGCTGGACCTCCTCCTCCAGCTCGACCGGCTCGATCTTGCCCGCCAGCAGCGAGCTCGATCCGTCTCCCCGGCTAGACATCGAGGTTCTGGACGTACTTCGCGTTCGCCTGGATGAACTCCCGTCGTGCCTCGACGTCGGTTCCCATGAGCACGGAGAAGAGGTACTCGGCGACGGCCGTGGACGCGTCCTCCATCGTGACCCGCAGCAGCGTGCGCGTCTCCGGGTTCATCGTGGTCTCCCAGAGCTGGGGCGCGTCCATCTCACCGAGGCCCTTGAACCGCTGCGGGGTCTCGAGCTTCACCTTTCCGTTTTGCTTCCGGAACGTGTCCCACTCCTTCTCCGTGTAGAAGTAGTGGGGCTTTCGCTCGACGTTCACCAGGTAGAGCGGGGGCTGCGCGATGTACATGTAGCCGTTGTCGATCAGCTCCCTCATGTGCCGGAAGAAGAACGTCAGGAGCAGCGTACGGATGTGCGCGCCGTCGACATCGGCATCGGCCATCAGCACGATCCGGTGGTACCGGGCCTTCTCGATGTCGAACTCCTCCCCGATCCCGGTTCCGAGCGCGGTGATGAGGGCCTGGATCTCCGCGTTCTCGAGGACCTTGTGCAGTCGGGCCTTCTCCACGTTCAGAATCTTGCCCCGGATCGGCAGGATCGCCTGCGTCGCGGGATCCCGCGCCTGCTTCGCGCTTCCACCGGCGCTGTCACCCTCGACTACGAACAGCTCGCACAGCTCGGGGTCGGTCAGCTGGCAGTCGGCGAGCTTTCCCGGGAGCGATGTGGAATCGAGGAACGATTTCCGCCGGGTCAGGTCGCGCGCGGCGCGCGCGGCGATGCGCGCCTTGGCGGCTTGCGAGCACTTCGCGACGATCCGCTTCGCGTCGCCCGGATGTTCCTCGAGCCACGTCGACAGATGCTGGTTGACGGTGGTCTCGACGAGCGAGCGCATCGATGTGTTGCCGAGCTTCGTCTTCGTCTGCCCCTCGAATTGCGGCTCGCGAAGCTTCACCGACACGATGCCGATCAGCCCCTCGCGCACGTCCTCGCCCTGGAGGTTCTCCTCCTTCTCCTTGATGAGGCCCTTCGTGCGCGCGTAGCGGTTGATCACGTTCGTGAGGGCCTTCTTGAAGCCCTCCTCGTGCATCCCGCCTTCGTGCGTGTTGATCGTGTTCGCGAACGAGTGGATCGACTCGGCGTACGCGGTGTTCCACTGGAGCGCGATCTCCGCCTCGGCGTCGTCCTCGACCGCCTCGATGTGGA
This sequence comes from Actinomycetota bacterium, assembly GCA_052388025.1. Classification (GTDB taxonomy): domain Bacteria; phylum Actinomycetota; class UBA4738; order UBA4738; family HRBIN12; genus JBQTIP01. The sequence goes on along the minus strand of JBQTIP010000066.1, from coordinate 13,968 downwards.
TGACCTTGTTCAGGACGTCCTTGCCCCCGCCCAGGTGTTTCACGAAGTCCGCCAGCCCGCCGGAGGCCTTGAAGACGTCCTTCGTGGGCTTGTCGCCGCGCTCGTCGGTCAGCTGGATCTCGATGCCGCGCGTCAGGAAGGCGAGCTCCTGCAGCCGCTCGGCCAGGATCTCTCGCTTGAAGGTCGTGTCCTCGAAGATCTCCGGGTCCGGCCAGAACGTGATCGTCGTTCCGGTCTTCGAGCCGGCCTTGCCCTTGGTTAGCTTCTTCGTGGCCTTTCCGCGGGCGTAGGCCTGGGACCAGGCGGCGCCGTCTCGCCGCACCTCGGCCACCAACCGCTCGGAGAGGGCGTTCACAACCGACACGCCCACCCCATGGAGGCCTCCGGAGATGCGGTATCCGCGGCCGCCGAACTTGCCGCCCGCGTTCAGTGTGGTGAGGACGACCTCGACCGCGGGCCGGCGGTCCTTCGCCCTCGGGATCGGCTTGACCGGGATCCCGCGGCCGTTGTCCGTGACAGAGCAGCCCCCGTCGGCCAGCAACTTGACCACGATCCGGTCGCAGAAGCCGGCCATGGCCTCGTCGATCGAGTTGTCGACGACCTCGTAGACGAGGTGGTGGAGACCCCGCTGGCTGGTAGTGCCGATGTACATCCCGGGGCGGAGGCGGACGTGCTCGATGCCCTCGAGGACCTGGATATCAGCAGACTCGTACTGTCCTGGCTTCTTCGCTGTCGCCAACGAACCTCCGTCCGAACCCGGGACACGCCGGGGGTTTTCCGGTGCGTTCTGAGGGGGCCCCGCGAGGGGAAACCGACCCCGTCATTCTACCAACCGGGACCCCCCCTCGTCGCATATGGGAGAGTCCGCAAACCCGTTGCGCTACAAGGGTTGCCGCGGATCCGGACGCACCACGATCTGCACTCGTTTGACCTCCTCCGAACCCAGCTCCCGGTTGGCCTGTTTTCGGATCTCCTCCGCCAGGAACCGCGCCTGCGCGCCCCACGGGCCGGTGCTCGCGGCGACGGCCAACGTCCCCCCCTCCAGGCTCACCGGCGCCGTCTCGGCGGCCAGTCGAGGGCCCACGACGCGCTCCCACGAGGCCGCCAGACGCCCGATCGGTAGCCCCCGGGCGAAAGGACGTTCCCGAAGCAGCCCGTCGAGGACCTCGCCGAGCGGGGTGAGGTCCGTCCTTCGCTTGTCCCGCCGGTTCCGCCACCCCGTGCTGGAGGGCATCAGGCGGCCCCCCGGACCGTGACCGCGCCATCAGCCACGTCCCAGACCGCCTCCGCGCCGCCGGGCACGTGCGCCTCATCGGCGGCGGAAACGACCACCTGGCCGCGGTCGGCGAGCCCCTCGGCCAGGCTCGCCTGTCGGACCGGGTCCAGGGCCGAGAACGGATCATCGAGCAGCAGCACCGGGGGCTCCCCGATCTCCCCGGCGACGGCGACGGCGAGCCCCAGCCGCAGGCACAGCGCGGCCGCCCACCCCTCGCCGTGCGAGGCGAAGCTCCGAGCGCCTAGATCGCGCACCGCGAGCTCGAGGTCGTCCCGATGGGGCCCGACCAGGCTCGTGCGGCGAACCAGCTCGTCGCCCCTCCGCTCCTCCAACCGGGCCCGAAACGCCTCCTCCAGAGGCTCCCCCCAGACCGACGGGCGATACTCGCAAGCCAGGCCGTAGCCGCTCACGCGGCGGAACTCCTCCTCGGCGCCGGGCGCGAGCCTCGACACCGCCTCGGCCCGGAGTCGCGAGAGCGCCGACCCCGACTCGATCAGCTCCCCGTCCCACGCCTCCAGTCCCGCCGGCCTCCCGCGCCCCTCCCATTCCTTGAGCAGCCGGTTGCGCTGGCGCAGCGCGCGGTCGTAAGCCGTGAGTGCGGATTCCTTGAGCGGCCAGAGCGCCACCACGGCCTCGTCCATGAACCGCCGACGCCCGGACGGGTCACCTCTCACGATGTCCAGGTCGTCGGGTCCGAAGAACACCGCCCGTACTTGCCGCCTCAGGTCGCGCTTCCGTCGCACGGGCGAGCGGTTCACCTTCACGCGGTTCGCCCCGGTCGTCGGAATCTCGACCTCAACCAGAATCCGGCCGCTGTTCGTCTCCACCTCGCCCCGGACGTACGCAGAGCGCGCGCCTTCCCGCACCAGCGGCAGGCTGGCCGACACGCGGGGTGAGGTGAGCGCGAAAAGGAAGAACATGCCCTCGAGCAGGTTCGTCTTCCCCTCGCCGTTCGCGCCGACCGCAGCGATCAGCCCATTGGGAAAGCCGTCCAAGCGCGTGCTCCGGTGGTTCCTGAAGTCGCGCAGCTCGACCCAGAGCAGCCGCACGAAGCCGGACGCCGATCAGCGAACGGGCGCCGGCAGCCGCACCGGCATCACCAGGTACGTGAACTCGTCGCTGTCCCCACGGACGATCCCGGGCTTCAGCCCGTCGCGCACCTCCAGCCGGACGGTGTCGCCGGTCGCCGCCGACAGCCCGTCCGCCAGATACGTCGCGTTGAACGCCGCGGTGATGTCCTCACCCTCGTACGCCGCTTCAACGGCCTCGACCGCCTGGCCCAAGTCGGGAGACGACGAGGACAGCTTCACCCCCAGCGCGTTGAACTCGAGCCGCACGGGCGAGGTGTCACGAGCGAGTAGCCCAACCCTGCGGACCGCGTCCAGGAGGTGCTGACGAGCCACGGTCAGCCTACTCTCATAGGCCTCCGGCAGAAGCTGCCGGTAGTTCGGGAACTCCCCCTCGATCAAACGTGACGTCAGGCAGAGGCCTCCGATCTGGAACGACACCTGGCTATCGTCCATGAACAGCTCGATCTCGCCCTTCTCCATCCCGCCCGCCGCCCGGCCGGCCTCCGACAGAGCGCGTTCGGGGACGATCGCCTTCCCCTCTCCGCCGGCCGTTGCCACGAGCTCCCGAACCGCCAGCCGGTACGAATCGGTCGAGACTAGCGTCACGCCTTCGCGGCTCACCTCAAGGAGCACACCAGTCAGCACGGGCCTCGCCTCGTCGCGCGAGGCAGCCCGCGAGACCTGACCGACCGCCTCGGCGAACGTAGGAGCGTCGGCCACGACGCGAGTGCCTGAGGGCGGCTGCATGCTTGGGAAGTCCTCCGTCGGCAGCAGCCGCAGCACTCCCTCGTAGGCGGCGCAGCGAATCCGCGCCTGGCTCTGGTCGGCCTCGAACTCCACCGGCGCGTCCGATAGGCTCTTTACCGTGTCGGCAAGAAGGCGCGCCGGCACCAGCGCTACCCCTTCCTCCTGCGGCTGTACCTCGATGGAAAGCCGGGCGGACACCTCCAGATCCGTCGTCGTGAGGGTCAGCGTCCCATCGGCGTCGGTCCGCATCAGCACGCCGGTGAGCGCGGGGATCCCCGGACGCGACGACACTCCCCGCTGAACGGTCTGTAGCGCCTCGGAGAGCGCGTCTCGATCACACCGGAATTTCACGTTGTCCTCCTTCCCCTGCTTCTACGGGCTCTCATATATCTTTCCAGCAGTAGTAGTGGCTGTGGAAAAGCGAATTGCCCCCCCGTTTCCGCAGCGTATCGCACGGGTCTGACATGTGGATCTCCTGGGGAGAAACCTCGGGCGACGGCCGGCCGTGTGGGAGTCTCCAGCCGATCCCACCGTGGCCCCAACGGTTTTTCCCCATCCTTTAAGAGGCCCGCTAAGAGGCCCGCGCGCGGCTGCGGATGATGCGGGAGAGATCCTGGACCTGCTTGTAGGTCGTGTCGCGGGCGCGCATCTTCTTCTCGATCTGGGTTATGCCGTACAGGGCGGTTGAGTGGTCGCGTCCCCCGAAGATCTCGCCGATCTTCACGAGGGTCTGTCCCGTGCACTCGCGGACCAGGTACATCGCGATGTGGCGGGCGTTCGTTAGCGGGCGCGAGCGGTTCGGGGACGTCAGATCTTCGCGTGAGAGGCCGAAGTACGAAGCCGTCTCGTCGACGATCAGCTGTGGCGGGATCTCGGTTTCATGTTGCGGCAGGAGATCCTCGAGGGCCCGCTCCGCGAGGGCGGTGTCGATCGGCTGGCCGGTGAGCTCGGACCACGCCACCACTCTCACGAGGGCACCCTCCAGCTCGCGGATGTTTTGGTCGAACTTCGAGGCGACGTACTCCACGACGACGTCGGGCACCTCGATGCGGTCGCGCGATGCCTTCAGTTGGAGGATCGCGATCCGCGTCTCGAGGTCCGGCGGTTGCACGTCCACGCATAGGCCCAGTCGGAAGCGGCTCTGCAACCGTTCCTCCATCCCCGAGAGGTCCTGAGGCGGACGGTCCGACGCGATCACGATCTGGCGTTCCTTCGCGTGGAGCGCGTTGAACGTATGGAAGAACTCGGTCTGCGTCTCCTCGCGTTTGGCGAGGAACTGGATGTCGTCGACGAGAAGCACGTCGACGTCGCGATACCGAGCCGCGAACTGGTATCCCTGGCGCTCGCGAACGGCCTTGATGAACTCCGCCATGAAGCTCTCGGACGTGACGTACTTCACCCTCAGGCGCGGGGCGAGGCGATGCATGTGGTGGCCGATGGCGACCAGGAGATGCGTCTTGCCGAGGCCCACCCCTCCGTAGATGAACAGCGGGTTGTAGGCCTTGGACGGCGGTGCCTCGGCCACGGCCATCGCGGCGGCGTGCGCGAAGCGGTTGCTGGGCCCCGCCACGAACGCTTCGAACGTGTAGCTCGGGAACGGGAGGCCGGGCGCACCGGGCCGTGGCTCCTCGCGCGTCTGGGCGGGTGCGAGGGGCGCCTCGGCCGGGAGGGGCGCGGGTCCCGTCGGGTCGGCGACGAGATGGATCCGGAGTGGGCGGCCCGCCGCCTCGGCGGCCGCCGACTGGATCAGGTTCAGGTAGTGCTTCGCGAGCCAGTCACGCACGTACCCGGAGGGAGCGAGCACGTCGAGGACCCCGTCTTGGAGGCTCGTGGCCCGCACGCCGGCGAACCACATCGAGAACGAGCTCTCTGGGAGCTGGGTCCTTGCCTTCTCGATGACCCGCGACCAGGTCTTCTCAGCTGCACGCTCGAAGGGAGCGACGGCCATACGTATCCACAGAGCCTTTCCACATATGTGGAAACCAATGGGGGAAGCGTCGGGGAGCTGCCGGGGGAGGTCGGCGGGACCACCGGGGGAAGCGCGACGGACTATAGCACCGGGCCTCGTGAGCCCGGAAGCGCGCATGGGCCTTTTGACGGTCTTTCTGGTGGACGAGTCGATTTTGTCCGCTCCCGAGGAGCCGCGTATACTCCGTGACGAGCCGGCCCGTGGCCGGCTTCTCCACCGGACGAGGCGAACCATGAGCAAGCGGACGTTCCAGCCCAACAATCGTCGCCGCAAGAAGACCCATGGCTTCCGCGTGCGAATGCGGACGCGGGGCGGTCGGGCCATCCTGGCTCGCCGGCGCGCCAAGGGTCGGGTCGAGCTGTCCGCCTAGCCGCGGAGCACGACACCACGACCCGATCGAGCGTGGACCGCACCCAGGCGACGGGGGAACCCCTTCACGGAACGCGGGTGGTAGTGTTTGTCGCGCCCGGCGGGGGGAGGGTTGCGTTCGTCGCCGGCCGTCGGGTCGGCGGTGCGGTGGTGCGCAATCGCGCCCGGCGGGTGCTCCGGGCCGCGTGGCGCCAGCTGGCACCGCGGGCGCTCGGGAAACACGATATCGCATTGGTGGCCCGCGGCGCGATCCGCGGGGAGAAGACGCAGGATCTGGTGGCCGAGATGGACGAACTGCTCCTCCGCGCGCGGGTGATCCGCCCTTGAGATCGGCCGCCTCCCCTTGGGCACTCGGCGGGCCCGTGCGGCTACTGCTGATCGGGCTGATCCGGATCTACCGTGCGGTGCTCAGCGGATGGCTGGGCGGGCAGTGCCGGTTCTATCCCTCCTGTTCGCACTACGCCGAAGAGGCGATCCGGACGCACGGCGCGATGAAGGGCACTCTCATGGCCACATGGAGGGTTCTGCGGTGCGGGCCGTTCACGGCAGGCGGGGTGGACCATGTCCCCCCGGCTAGAGCTCAGGGGCATGATGGGTATGATGCCGTCATACAGCCGCCGACCAAGACGGCCTCGTGACCCCGTTCCTCAGCGAGGTCCCGGTCATCTCCCCCATCTTCCAGGGGATCCTGAACGGGCTCGGCTGGCTGCTGGCCGAGATTTACGACCTGATCCCGAACTTCGGGGTCACGATCATCGTTCTGACGATCATCATCAGGCTGGTGCTGCTCCCGCTGGGGATGAAGCAGATCCGGTCGATGCAGAACATGCAGGTGATCCAGCCCAAGGTGAAGGCGCTCCAGCAGAAGTACAAGGGGAACCGTCAGAAGCAGCAGGAAGAGACCATGAAGCTGTACAAGGAGCACGGGGTGAATCCCCTCTCCGGGTGCTGGCCGGTCCTGCTGCAGTTCCCGATCCTGATCGCGATGTACTCGGTGGTCCGGTTTCCGCAGCACCCCCCACACCTCCCGGAGGCAAGCGAGCTACGCACAAGGATAGAGCGGCAGATCTTCGAGGGTGAGCAGGTCGGGGGCACGGACTTCCTCAGCGCGAACCTGCTGTGTTCGGCCCTGCAGGCGGGCAGTGAGGCCAGGTTCACCGACCCCCAGGACGAATCGCGGACCGTCACCCTTCACTGCGGAAAGGGGGTCCCAGCCCGGATCCCCTACTACGCATTCGCCGTGCTGATGTTCGCGACGACCTACTACCAGCAGCGCCAGATGCAGAAGGCGAGCCCCCCCGGAGCCCAATCCCAGCAGCAGCAGATCCTGTTGAAGGTGATGCCGCTCATGTTCGGTGTGTTTGGCTTCACCTTCCCCGCGGGGCTGGTCGTCTACTGGACGACGTCCAACCTGTGGCAGATCGGGCAGCAAGCCTTCATGCTCCGGCGTCGGCCGTCGACGGAATCGCTCGCGGCGGCCGCCGCGGATGGTCCGAAGAAGAAGCCGCCCCGAAGGGGATTCATGGCGGGCATGATGGATCGCGCCGAGAAGGAACGTGCCCGCCGGGAGGGCGCCTCGGGTAAGAAGCCGGTATCGAAGAATCCCAAGTCGGGAGGCTCCAAGCCCGGGTCGAAGCAGCAGGGCCGGGGCACGAAGAAGCCCGGCGCCGGAGGCACGAATGCAACCCGAAATCGAAAGAAGCGCCCCAAGCGTTGAGGAGGCCATCGAGGCCGCTCTCGAGGAGCTTGGGGTAAGCGAGCAGGAGGTCACGGTCCAGATCGTCCAGGAGCCTCGTGGGGGGTTTCTGGGCCTTCGCTCCGCGGAGGCTATCGTCCGGGTCCGCCTCAAGACCATGAGAGGCGCGGTCTCGGAGGAGGACCTCGAGAAGCAGGGCGAGCTGGCGACCGAGTTCATCGAGGGGCTGCTCTCTCGGATGGGCGTGACGGCCGGCGTCGAGCCGAAACTGGAGGACCAAACGATGTACGTCGACATCGTGGGGACCGGCCCGGAGGACGAAGACATGGGCCTGTTGATCGGTCGGCACGGTCAGACCCTGGAGGCGATTCAGGAGCTCGCCAGGGTGGTGATCGGGCATCGCACCGGGACGAGGTGCCGGGTCATGGTGGATATCGAGGACTATCGTCGGCGCCAGCGGTCCCGGCTCGAATCGCGGGCCCGAGAGCTTGCGAAGCGCGTGCAAAGAACCGGGAGAGAATTCGAGCTGGAGCCCATGAACCCGTACGAGCGGAAAATCGTCCATGATGCTGTGGCGTCGGTCTCGGGTGTCTCGAGCTCCAGCCGCGGGGAGGAACCCGAGCGCCGCGTGGTGATCAGCCCTGGAGACTGAGCCGGGGGCAGGCTCAACCTCGCGTTTCACGTGAAACATACGATGAGCGTCGATGACGCCGCCGAGCAGCTCGGAGCCGACGTTTCGTCGCTCGGGCTGGCCATGAACGAGGAGCAGCTGAGGCAGCTGGCCCGGTTCGAGGACCTGCTCCTGAGCCGCGGGATCCCCCTCGGCCTGATCGGCGAAGGCGACTCGGCCCGCCTGCGGACGCGTCACGTGCTCGACTCCCTTCGGGCGGCCGTCGCCGTCCTCCCAACGGACCGGACCGCCTACGACCTGGGCTCGGGCGCGGGCCTTCCGGGAATACCCGTCGCGATCGCCCGACCGGGTCTCTCAGTCGCGATGGTCGAGTCGCGTCGCAAGCGGGCTGCGTTCCTGGAGCTGGTCGTCGGGGAGCTCGGTCTGGCGAACGCCTCGGTCGCGGCGTCTCGGGTCGAGGAGCTCGAGGAGCCGAGAGATCTGTGTTTCGCACGGGCGATTGCAGGGCTCACCCGCTTGTGGGCGATGGCGAGGCCGCTACTTGGCCCGCGCGGGCGGCTCGTGTACTTCGCGGGCAAGAGTGCGATCCCCGAGGGGCCGCTCCCGGGCGGCGCCTCCACCCTGGTTCTTCGCCATGCCGTGCTTGAAAGCAACGGACCGCTGGTTATCATGGCTCGGCAGTGACTAAGCCCACTCCAAGCCCTCGTGCAGCAGCCAAGGAGGGCCCGCGGCCGCCCAGGGCGAGGGGCAAGGGAGCTCGAACGGCGGCCACAACTGCCAAAACCTCTGGGAACACCTCGTCGAGCTCGGCGAAGTCTCGACTGAAGTCCAACTTGAGCGGAGGCGTGACTTCACCTTCGGAGGACCCGGCCAAGCGAACTGCACGGATCATTGCCGTCGCGAACCAGAAGGGCGGCGTCGGCAAGAGCACTACGGCGGTGAGCCTGGGCGCCGCCCTGGTGGAGCTTGGATACCGCGTCCTGGTGGTCGACCTGGATCCCCAAGGAAACGCATCCACGGGCTTGGGCATCCGGCACGAGGCCAGAGACGTGACGGTCTACGATGTGATGGCCGCCGAGGCGCCGATCGAGGGCTCCATCGTCGAAACATCCATCGGCGGGCTCTTCGCCATCCCCTCCACCATCGACTTGGCCGGTGCCGAGATCGAGCTGGTGAGCCAGTTCTCTCGGGAGCTCCGCCTGAGGCGAGTGCTCGAGCCGCTCCGGGTCGGAGCCTACGACTTCATCTTCCTGGACTGCCCTCCATCGCTCGGCCTGCTGACGGTGAACGCGCTCGCCGCGGCGGAGGAGCTGATCGTGCCGATCCAGTGCGAGTACTACGCCCTCGAGGGGCTGGGGCAACTGCTCCGCAACGTGCGGCTGGTTCAGCAGAACGTGAACCACAAGCTCCGTCTCACCGGCATCGTGATGACCATGTTCGACGCACGGACGAAGCTCTCCGAGCAGGTGGTCGAGGAAGTGCGGAAGTACTTCGGAGACCGGGTGTACGACGCCGTCATCCCAAGGACCGTTCGGCTCTCGGAGGCGCCGGGGTTCGGCCAGCCGATCACCGTCTACGATCCGAAGTCAAAGGGCGCTGAGTCCTACCGCGCGCTGGCACATGAGGTGGCCGAGCGGGAACCGTTCGGAGAGGCCATGCCGGTCCTGGACGAGCTGCCGAGGGTCGTGATCTCTCCACCCGAGCCTTCGCCGGTCGACGTCGGCCCCCCGCAGTCCGACGAGGAATCGACGGCGCCGGAGTCCGTCCAGCCGGAGCGAGGCGCGGACGTGCCGCCGGAGCCGGAGCCTCCGCCACCGCCCGAGGCGGAGGATGTAGAGGCGGAAGACCTAATGGAGGTCCTCGAGGCGGAGGTCTCGGGCGAGGCTGAGGAGGAGCCGGAGCTGGCTCCGGAGTCGCCCGTCTCGGCGATGACCGAGGAGGAGGTCGGTCGGCTCGAGCCGGGAGAGCAGGACGGGGCGGCGCCAGAGGCGGGCGCCGAGCTAGAGAATGAACCTGAAGTTACAGTCGAGGTTGCGGACGACCTGGCTGAACCCCGACAGAAGAAGAAGAAATGGCGTCTGTTCCGCAAAGGAGGAGAGGGATGAAGCGAGGGGGGCTGGGACGCGGTCTGTCCGCGCTGATCCCTGGGGCCGTCGAGGAGGGCGTGGGCCTCCTCGAGGTGCCCGTTGGTGCCGTGGCGCCCAACCGGAGGCAGCCGCGGATACTGTTCGCCGACGACTCGTTGGAGGCACTCGCGCGCTCGATCGAGGAGGTAGGGGTCATCCAGCCGATCGTCGTCCGGAAGACCTCGGGCGGATACGAGCTGATCGCGGGGGAGCGCCGGCTGCGGGCGGCGAAACGAGCCGGCCTGGCGACGATCCCGGTCGTGATCCGCGACAGCGACGACACCGAGTCCCTGCGCGAGGCGCTCATTGAGAACATCCACCGCGAGGACCTGGGCCCGATCGAGCTGGCCGAGGCATTCCGGGAGCTGCTGGAGGAACTGGGTCTCACGCAGGAGACACTGGCCGAGCGACTCGGTGTCTCCCGGTCCCACGTCGCGAACACGATCCGGCTTCTACAGCTGCCGTCGGCCGTTCAGCAGCTGCTCGCCGAGAGCAAGATCCAGGCCGGCCACGGGCGCGCCCTTCTCGGGTTGCCGGACGCGGAGGCGCAGACCTCGCTTGCCTTGCGGGCGGCCGCCGAGGAGCTGTCGGTGCGGGAGGTGGAGGAGCTGGTTCGGAACTACCTCGAGCACCCGGCGGTGGCAAGCGCGCCGAAGCCCGTGAAGCCGGCCCCGGGGCCCGATGACACCGCGCTGTCGGAGGTCGAGGAGATCTTGTCCGAGCAGCTGGCGACGCGGGTTCAGATCCAGATGGGGAAGAAGCGAGGCAGGATCATCGTCGAGTTCGGCTCGGCCGACGACCTTGAGCGGATCGTCTCGGAGATCATCGGATCGGGGCCGGGCCTGGCGCCCGACTGATCCTCCTCACAGCGCCGCCGCCCCTTCCGGGCGATCGAGGTCGTAGGTTGTGAGCTCGATCCGGTGACCGTCGGGGTCCGCGATGTAGATGGAGTGGGCGATGCCGTGATCGGCAAGCTCCACCGGGATCCCCCGCCGGAGCAGCTCGGAGTGCACGTTCTCGAACCCGACCCCGTCGAGCCGGAACGCGATGTGGCGCAATGAGATGGTGTCGGTCCCCGCCGGAGGATGTGGGTCCTCTATCGAGGCCCGGAAGAGGGCGACGCAGGTCGGTCCGGCGCACATCATGACAGGCTCGTCCCAGGCTTTCTCGTGACGGCGCTCCAAGCCGAGGACGTCCCGGTACCAAGCGATGGACCGGTCAACGTCCCGAACGGTGACGGCGACGTGGTCGATGTGTTGGATGCTGAACGACAGGGCGGCCTCCTGGACGCGGTCACGCTACATGGGAAAGACTTGACTCTAGGCTGCCGCCGGCGAGGTTCCAGCTAGTCTGGACCAGACTAGCTGGAACTCTACGGCTAGTCTGCGATGGACTAGTTGCGCCGTCGGAAACGGGCGGATCGACGGGCAGGATTCTCACGAGGGCGCCGTGCGGGCCACTCTGTGCGGGCAGCGGCGGAAGACCGCGTACCCCACGGTGAGCCAGAGCGCCATCGCTGAGAGCTGGTGGGTCCATCCGGCGAGGGTGGTATCGGAGAGATACTGAATCACCGCGAGGAGCGAAAGAGGCGCCATGAGCAGGACAAAGACCCACCGACGGTGGTGGACGGCCTGGCTGACGGCGTACATGAAGAGGGCCATCGGAAGGAAGGCGATGAGGAGCAGTCCGACCCCTGCGACGGATCGCGCTCACGCGGGCAGTGTCGCACCGGCGGCAGCGCGCGGCAAGGCATCTTCGAACGGTCCGCGCCTAATCGCCCGTAGAGCCGTCCAGGTTCTCGCGGATGATGTCCGCGTGGCGAGGTGGCGGGCGATCTCCTCGATCATATGCAGAAGGATCCAGCGCATCGTCCTGCCCTCGCCCTCGGGATCGTTGGCGACCTCGTCTAGGTCTGCGGCTGCCGCGATCGCCTGCGAGCGCTCCACCTCGTCGGCGGATGGAGTCATCGGTCGCGAAGGTCTTCGTCGGGGAGGCCCGCGGTCTTGCGCCGCACGATCCCGCGTTGATAGTCGAGGAAGCGCGTGAGCATGTCCTTCTCGGACCCGGGGGGCGGCGGGCGCTGCGGAAGGCAGGCCATCGCGAGCGTCATCCGCCAACCTTCGGAAAGACCTGCGTCGCAAGGAGCTCGACCATGTCGAGGTCGTCGTAGAGCTCGTGGTTCAGCATGATCCGCTGCACGCCGGCGGAAGCGTACTCGCTCAGGCGCTCGGCGGCCCGGTCGGGCCGGCCGACGATGCAGTCGCGCTCGATATCCGCAAGGTACGCGTCGAAGGCGCCGGCGCTTGGGTCCCGCCGCCGCGCCCGCTCGACCCGAGCCTTCCATTCCTCATCGGTATCGCCCACGAACACCCAGGTCATGAGGGAGGTGGTGACGGTCGTCTGGTCGCGCCGCGCCGCGTCGACCGCGTCGCGCACGCGCGTGTAGCGTTCCCGCACCTCCTCGGGGGTTCCGCCCACCGTGTTGAACTCATCGGCCCATCGCGCGACCAGCCGGGCGATCCGAGGCTTTCCCTTTCCGCCCACGATGATCGTCGGGTGCGGCCGCTGGATCGGCTTCGGCATGAACCGGCAATGCTCGAGCCGGTAGTGCTCACCGTCGAACGAGAGCTCTTCATCGGAGAGCAGTCCGTGAACGATCGCGAGCTGCTCCTCGAGCAACCGGAGCCGTTCCCCGGGCGGCGGAAACCGGAAGCCGTGGCTTCTATGCTCGTCCTCCCACCAGCCGGCGCCCATCCCGATCTCGACCCTGCCGCCGGAGATGTGGTCGACGGTCGTTGCGATCTTCGCCAGCGCCGCCGGATGGCGGAACGTGACCGGCGAGACCAGGGTGCCCAGCCGGATCCGGCTGGTGCGAGCCGCCAGCGCCGCCATCAGCGTCCACGCATCGGCCGAGCCGCGGTCGGGCCGGCCCTGCACGGAAAGGTAATGGTCGGACGTGAACAGGGCCTCGTAGCCGAGCCGCTCGCAGGCCCCGGAGAGGGCGAGCCACTCGTCCCACGTGATGCCCTCCTGGCCTTCGACCATGAGGCAGAACCGCATGCTCCCTCCTTGAGAACGACCCATGTACGCGCCGGCGCCGGGGTCTTACAATCCTCGCACGGACAGGCCTTCCTCCGACGAGGTCGCGCGAGCGACGAGGGCAGTCGTGCTGGGCCTTGCGCTGGGCGCGCTCATGGCCGTCCTAGCCCGGACCCGGGGCGCTCGCCGGATGCGCCGCTGACCGCGGAGGCCCCAGTGCGAGAACGCATCGTCGATGTGGACCTCGAGAGCTTCCGTCTGTTGCCGAAGGCGTGCATGGCGAGCGTCTTCTGGGAGCTCACCCAGAATGATCCCGACCTCGATCCGCGCTTCGAGAAGGAGGAGTGGTTCTCCTCCACGCTCTTGGAGTGGGGCCGGTGCGGGAAGCTCGTTGTCGAGGACGGCGAGGCTCTGGCGTTCGCGCAATATGCGCCGGCGACGCTGTTCCCACGTCTGGCGGACTACCCCGCGGCGGCCGCGGTTTCGCCGGACGCAGTGTATCTGTCGTACTGCTACGTCGAGGAAGGCCGGAGGGGGCGCGGCCTCGGCTCGGAGCTGGTTCGCGAGGTGGCCCGCGATCTGGTCGACCGCGGCTACCGGGCGGTGGAGTCCCTCGGTGATCGGTCCTGGGACGGGAGCTGGGTGCTGCCCGTAACGTTCCTCGCTTCGAATGACTTCGCCGTCATCCGCGACCACCCGCGCTATCCGCTTCTGCGCCTGGATCTCAGGGCGGCGGCCCGGCCTCGCGAGCACGTCGCGGGGGCGGCGGTGCCGCTGCCATCCGAGATGGCTACTCGGTAGCTGCCCGCGGGACCGGACCTGCGTTCACGGCGCCGAGGAACCGCTCGACTCCGTCGGCGATCGCCGCCGCCGCCTGCCGGCGAAACTCCGCGTCCGCGAGGAGCTGCTCCTCCCGGGGGTTGGTGAGGAAGCACGGTTCGACCTGTACGGCGGGCATGCGCGTCTCCCGCAAGATCGCCACGGCCAGCCGATGCGTCCGCCCGTCCTTCAAGGGAAGGCGTGATGTGAGCTGCTCCTGGATGAC